>CADBFP010000028.1 GCA_902793995.1 uncultured Lachnospiraceae bacterium
TCTGACTTTCAGGGACGGATCAATCTTCTTTCTTTCACGCATAGGAATACCCCCAAGTAGGTTTTATAATTCATTGTCCTACTTGGGGGTAGCATATCATCCGGCGGCAGCCCCTTTGATTCAGGCAGGCGATTTACAGGGAATTCCAGTGCTGCTTGATGTAGGTGATGACCTCCTCCTTGGTCACATGGGGATACATCTTGTGATACATAAGATAATACTGGTCCACATATCCCAGCACATCCTTCAGGCTCAGACCGCCGTTTTTGGCCATCTTCAGTACCGAATCCAGGGTGGCAATATCCGACTGGGTCATCTTGCCGCCGGCAACACCGGCCAGGTCTTCCAGATTCAGCTCCATGCTTTCACCGGAGAAAAGCTTCCGCATCACTTCATCCATGTTCTTGTTTTCCATGATCTTGCTCCTTTTTAAAAAATGTTTTTCTTCGATTGTGCTGCCCCCCGCCGCCAGTTCCAGCTCATCCGGGCTGAGAGCCATTTGATCCTCAAAGAGCCGCTTTTTCAGCGCCTTTTTGTGGGCGGGGTTGGGAAATGAAATGCCCCTGAGCAGCTTCTCAATTTCGTTTTCTGTCCAGGTTTTCAAGCTATCACCTCCCTGCTTTCTACCCTATATACAATCCAAAAAGAACTTAGGAGACATTTTTTTATAAAAAATTTTCCTGTTCCATATTATGCAGAATCAGACGGCACTTGCTCAAAAGACGCTGGAGCCGCTTGTTCACCGTTTTTTCCGGCAAATGCAGGATAGAAGCAATCTCTTTATCCTTCAGTTCGGTAACATAACGCAGGTTCAGCAGCTCCCGCTCCCGGGGCTTTAACTGGCCGTAAAGATGCATGATCAAATCGGCGGCCTCCAGTTGCTCCTGGAATTGTCCGCTGTCCGGATCCGGCACTTCATAATCCTCCGGCAGATCCTCCCGCCGGGCGTAGAAAGGGGTATGCAGCAGATTGACGGCCTGATTGTGGGCAATCCGGGCCAGCCAGGTGCCCAGGGAAGCCTTGGCAGGATCATACAGATGATAATGCCGGTAAGCAGTCAAAAAGGTTTCCTCTGTCACATCCTCCGCATCCTCCCGCTTGCGGAGCAGGGTGTAGGCATAATGATAAATCCGGTCATAATATTGCTCGTAAACCGCTTCAAAGGAGGGGCGTATCGGAGATAAAATCTGTTTGTCCATCTTTAAGCCTCTTCCGTATCCAGGCGCTGGCGGCGCACCAGTTCCGCAAAGAAGCCGTTTTGAGCAATGAGCTGGTCGTAGCTTCCTTCTTCCCGTATCTTCCCCCCATCCAGCACCAGGATGCGGTCGCAATGCCGGATGGTGCTGAGCCGGTGGGCGATAACCAGCCGGGTGCAGCCCATACGGTCCAGGGCCTCGGATACCTGCTTCTGGGTTTTATTGTCCAGGGCGCTGGTGGCTTCGTCAAAAATCAAAAGCTTCGGCTTCGGCGCAATGGCCCGGGCAATCATAATCCGCTGGCGCTGGCCGCCGGAAATGCCTCCCTGTCCTTCCGCAATCATGGTATGCATTCCCATGGGCATGGACCGGATATCCTCCGCGATGCCTGCCGTTTCGGCCGCTTCCCAGGCGTCTTCCAGCTTCAGCTCAGGAGCCGTGATAACAATATTGGAGTAAATATCCCCCTGGAAGAGGCCGGCATCCTGGGTCACCGTGCCGATTTTCCGCCGGAGGGAAGGCAGATCCAGGCCTTCCATATCCCGGCCGTCGTAGGAAATGATGCCCTTTTCCGGTTTTTCAAAGCCCAGCAGCAGCCGCACCAGGGTGGATTTGCCGCAGCCGGTTCGGCCTACCACGGCCACATATTCACCGGGATTGATTTTTAAGGACAGATCATCCAGCACGGCGGGGCCTTCCTTATCATAGCGGAAGGTCACATGGCTCAGCTCGATGCCGCCCCGGATTTCGTGAACGATATCGCCCCCCCGGGCCGTCTCCGGCTCCGTCTGCAAAAAGGGCTTGGCCATTTCCAGAATCGGTCCCAGCTGGGAGGCGGACTGCACCATCTCCATCAGGGCGGTAAAGGCACCCATCAGCATGCCGTAAGAAATGGTAAAGGCATAATACTGAGAGGGTTCTATGCCGCTTTTTACCGCCAGGAAGTAAAGCAGAATGGTGGAAAGCAGACTGATGCCCAGGGTCATGGCCTTCCCCAGCTTCAAAAAGAGGGGCGGGTTGTAACTCAAGGCAGCGCCCTGGGCGAAAAGTCCCAGCCATTTGGCAAAGACACGCTTTTCCGCACCGGCCAGTTTAATCTTCTGAATGCCGCTGATAAGAGAATAGCTCATGCCGGATTCTTTGGCATTCAGTTCCATCAGCCTGCGGTTCAAGCGGACCCGCAGCAGGAGGGAAACAAGCATGACCGCTACCGTCAGCAGCACAATCAGCAAAGCCGGCAGGGCTAAAGCAGGGGCGAAGCGCAGAATCTGCACCAGATACAGCAGGGAAGTAAAGGCGGAGAGACCGGAGCTCAGCACAATACCCAGCAGCAGGGTGCAGAGCTGATTCACCGCCATAGACCGGCTTTTGAGTTCGCCGGGACTGTATTTTCGGAAGAAAGCCGTAGGCAGGTTCAGGATCCGCATCATCAGGGAAGACTGCACCCCCAGGCTGGTTTTGGTCAGCAGCCGGTTTTGGACCAGGCCGCTGATGCTGTTGATCAGCTGAACGGAAAGGGAAATGCAAATGGTGCAGATGGCCACGGCGATTAAGGCATTGGCCCGGCCGCTTTTTAAGACCGGCCCGGTGAGGGTCCGGGTAATCCGGGGCAGGAAGAGCCCCACGCCGGTAACGGCCAGGGAAGCCGCCGCCATCATCAGGATATCGCTGAAGGAAACACAGCGCTTCATATACAGCAGCAGATCGGAAACAGTGAGTTTCCGCTGGGGAAGAGGCCGGTAGAAACAATAGGCTTCCCGCTCGAAAAGCTTGGCGCTTTGGCGGTTTACGCGTTTGGTCAGACCGCTTTGTGGATCTTTATAGCGGTAGCCGCTGATGCGCCCCGGCAGGAGGGCCACCGGCAGGCCTTCCCCCCGGGTATAGGCCAAAATAGGGCCGTAGGCATCCCGGTACCAGCCCTCATCCAACTCGATGGAACGGGGCATAAAGCCGTGGGGACGCAGGCAGGCATCCAGTTGCTCCTCCGCATTTTTGGCTTCCCGGGGCAGCTCTGCGGGCTTTAAATGGTAATATTTCAGAATCTCATCCAGCGCATTCTGGGTGATCATCCGTTTATCGTTTATCCGCTCCGCCACCCGGCGGCCCATCACCGCCTCGGTAGCCTGCAATAAAGACTCCTCCAGCAATTGCTGGTCGGCCAGGCGGCGTTCTTCGATCTGATTTTCAAACCAACCCATAAGCCACCTTCCTATTCATTGGATACCAGTTCGGCATAGGCACCTTTTTGGCGCATCAATTCCTGATGGGTGCCCCGTTCCACTACCTGGCCCTTGTCCAGCACGATGATTTCGTCGCAGTCCCGAACGGTGGACAGGCGGTGGGCAATCACGATACAGCTGATGCCCCGGTCGCGGATGGCATTAATTACCTCGTATTCCGTCCGGGCATCCAGGGCGCTGGTGGCCTCATCCAAAACAATCAGGGTGGGGTCCTGGGCCAGCACCCGGGCGATTTCCATCCGCTGTCTTTGCCCGCCGGAGAGGTTTTTCCCGCCGCTGCTCAGCCGGTGCTGATATCCGCCGGGCAGCTGGGTAATATCCTCGTGCAGGCGGGCATCCCGGGCCGCCAGAATCATTTCAAAGTCCTGAACGGAATCGTCCCACATTTTGATATTGTTGGCGATGGTATCTTCAAAAAGAACAATATCCTGGTCCACCACCGCCAGGGATCCGGTCATCACTTCCCGGGGATAGGCGCTGCGGGGTTTGCCGTCAAATAAAATCTCGCCGTTAAAGGGCTGGTACAGGCCGGAAATCAGCTTGGAAATGGTGGATTTGCCGCAGCCGGAAGCCCCCACCAGGGCAACCTGTCCCCCTGCTTTCAGATGCAGGGAGAAATCCCGGATCAAAGGGGCCTCCAGCGGGGAGTACCCGAAGCTGACATTCTTCAGTTCCACTTCTCCCTTCAGCTTGCTCAGTTCGGCACCGGCCTCCCCGCTTTCCTGAAGAGACGCATCGTCAGGATATTCCATCACATCCTCCACCCGCTCCATCTGGCTGCGCATCTCCTGGATGGTCTGGCCGGCGCTGATAAGGGTGGTGGCCGGGGTCATAAAGGCAGTCAAAAAGCCCTGGAACATGAAAACGGCCCCCAGGGTAAACCTGCCTTCCATCACCAGCCATACGCCGGTAATCAGAACGGCGTAGTTGGCCAGATTGGTGAAAAAGATGGGGATGGCCCCCAGATAATAATCGGTCTTGGCCTCTTTGACGCTTTGGCTGTTGACAGAGGCCTGATAACCCGCCCATTTCCGGAAGAATCCCTTTTCCGCCCCGCTGGATTTGATGGTTTCGATCATATCGATGCCGCTGACCGTGGTAGCTTCCAGCTTGCCCGCATCCCGCATCTGCACCCGGGTGATGTTCACCCGTTTGGCAGAGATGATGCGGGACATAAGGATGTTCAGCAATAAAGTGACCAGGCCGATGAGGGTCAAAAGAGAGCTCTGCCGCAGCATCAGCACCAGATAGAAGATCATCATGGCGGTGTTTAAGAGCAGCGGCGCAAAGCTGTCCACCAGCGTGCCGGCAATGGAGGCGTTCATAGCCATGCGGGACTGAATATCCCCGGAGAGGCGCTGTGAAAAGAAAGCCATAGGAAGACGAAGCACCTTCCACATATAGGAGGTGCTGCCCACCATGGCCATTTTACCATTTAATTTGAGGGAATATACCTCCTGGACCCAGGCCACTAAAATCTGCATCAGGGCCAGCAGGAACAGGACGGAAAGGAAGGGATAGAGCCAATCCGGATTGGTGCCGGACAAAAGCCGGTCTATGAAGATGCGGGCGGTGACGGAATTGGCTATGCCGAAGAGATAGGCAATGGCCGTGGTAATCACCACAAAAAGGGCGGCCGTTCCCGTGCCCTTCAGGCGGCTTAAGGCAAAGGCCACCGTGCTGCGGCGCCGCCCGCCGGGTTCAAAATCTTCCCCGGGAACCGGAATCAGGGTGATGCCGGTGAAGGCTTTGTCGAATTCCTCCCAGCTGACCCGGATATGCCCCCGGGCAGGGTCGTTCAGATACGCCCATTTGCCCCGGAAGCCGTTTAATACCACAAAGTGGTTCATATTCCAATGGATGATGCAGGGGTACTTGCCCTGGGTCCGAATGGCCTCGGGGCTCATACGGAAGGCTTTCACGGAAAAGCCGTAATGTTCGGCCGCCAGATAGATATTTTTGGCCTTGGATCCGTCCCGGGATACACCGCAGTCCAGCCGCGCCTGCTCCAGGGGCACCCATTTGCCATAGTAAGCCATTACCATGCAAAGAGCGGCGGCCCCGCATTCCAGCGCCTCCAATTGCATCACCAGGGGGACTTTGGCGACCCCCTTGGTCAAAGTGGGCTTTTGCTTCTGAATCCCCATGGCTGCCTCACTGGCTTTTCAGCAGAAAATCGATGGGGCGGACGCTGTCTACGGTGACCTGCCCTTCATAAGTTCCGTCCGGTAAATCCACAGCCGCCAGGCCGCTGAGGCGTCCGAAGGCATCGCTTTCCACCTCTGTGAGGGTGTATTTCTGTCCGTCAATCTGCAAAGGCATGCCTGCCTGAAGGGGCCTGGCGTCTGTGGTGATCACCTGGGCTTTTTGATCTTTTACCACTATGGTGGCGTCCACCCGGGTATCCAGCGTGCCCACCAGGGACCAGATGAGAATCCCGGCCAGCAGCAGGCACACGGCGCCCAGCACCGCCCAGATGCCCGGGTTGGTGACCTTCAGATATTCCGTTAAATGATCCGGAGAGGCCACATGCTCCAGGGCCTCTTTTCGGAACAAAGATGATGATTTCTGGTTTTGTTCTGCCATGGCTAAACCTCACAGATACAAAGTGTTGACTTTAGTATAGCACAGCTTGAAAGCCGGGACAAGTTCGGTCCCGGAAAAAGATTTGGTCTCCCTGGCTATTACAGGTTCCTGCGTCTCATCATTTTCAGGATTTCTCCTATTTTAGGGGGCTGGCCGTAAAGCAGTACGCCCACCCGGTAGATCCGGGCTGCCAGAATGCCGACGCCGGCGACGGACAAGGCCAGAATGAAGAGAGAAAGGCCTACCTGCCAGAAGGGGACATCCGTCATGGAAACCCGGGCAAACATAGCCATGGGCGAGGTAAAGGGCACAAAGGAGGCAATCTTCATCAGGGCGGAATCCAGCCGGCCTCCGCCGGTGATGGAAAAGACCACGATGAAGAAACCGACGATAAACAGCAGGGTGATGGGCATGGAGGAGGTGTTGATATCCTCCACTTTGGAGGCGGTGGAGCCCACCGCGCCGTAAAGCATGGCATAAAGCAAAAAGCCCAGCAGGAAAAAGATCAGCATATACAGCAGGGTGCTGCCGGGAATGCGGAAGAAGGAAGCAATGATGCTGTTGCTGCCCCAATAGCTCTGGTTCAGGCGGTAAAAGAGCATGGCAGAGCCGAAAATAAGGGCCAGCTGCAGCAGGCCTGCCAGGCAGGCCGCCAGCACTTTGCCGAAAAGCAGGGCATTGGGCTTGGCGCTGGTAACCAGCAGTTCCATGGCCCGGGAGCTTTTTTCGCTGGCCACACTGGTAGCCACCATCTGTCCATAAAGAATCAGGGCCATATACAGTCCGAAAATCATAATATAGGTATAGAAAAAGCTGGTTTCCTGGTCCTTGCCCAGAATCTCAATGTCATGGCTTGCTGTCAGGTGGACAAGCCCTGCCGCTTCTTCCTCGCTCAGCCCTTTTTCCCGCAGCAAGTTTATTTTCAGAGCGTTGGTGACGGCTTCATGGATGTCCCATTCGCTGCTGTCATACATGGAAGTGGGGGGTGTAAAAAGGGTGAATTGATCCGGCGTCTGGAAATAGAGCCCCCGGCCTGCCTCCCCGCTTTTTACATGTTCCCGGATTTCATCCGGGGTCCAGTTGCCTTCCCGGGCCTGGTAATCCAGGTTCTGACGAAGGACGCTTGCAAGGCCCTCCGGGTAGTTCCCGCTCAGCAGGAGGATGGGGCCGGAGGGGGTGTCATTCTGCGCTGCTTCATCGCTTCCCCCGGGCTCATAGTTCACGGGAGATACCGAAATACCGGGGGCATTGGGACGGCTCTCGCCGCCTAACATCTCTCGGACCCGGGGGAAGAACAAAAAGATGCCCAGGGTCAGCACCAGCAGGAGAGTGACGCCTACAAAGATTTTATTTTTCAGATAGCCGGTAAACTCATGTTTTAATACAATGAAAAACTGTTTCATGCTTCTTCCGCCTCCCCTTTGGTATCGGTATATTCCACGAAAATGTCATTCAGACTGGGCTCGAAGACCCGGACTTCGTCCAGGTCGTAGCGGGCGGCAAGATTTTGCAGACAGGCGGCTTTGTCCGAAGGATCCGGCAGGGTGAGAAGCACCGTATCTGCCTCCGTCAGCCGGCCCTCCATAGTCCGGGCGATTTCCTCTGCCTGGGGGCTGCGGACCACCAGCTTGTTCCGGGGATAGGCGTGGCGGATCTCGTGCAGATTGCCGGATAAAACAATCTGTCCCTGGTTCAGAATGGCGATTTCATCGCAGAATTCCTCAATATAATTCATCAAATGGGAGGAGAAGAAGAGTACTTTCCCCCGGGCGATTTCTTCCTTCACCACCTCTTTCAGCAGCCGGGCGTTTACCGGGTCCAGGCCGGAAAAGGGTTCGTCCAGAATCACGATGTCCGGGTCGTGGGCCAGGGCAGTCACCAGCTGGATTTTCTGCTGATTGCCCTTGGAGAGGGTATCCAGCCGCTGGTTCTTCAATTCGCTCATGCCCAGCCGCTTCAGCCATTTTCCCACGGCTGCGGCGGCCTCCTTTTTCTCCATGCCCTGGAGGCGGGCAAAATAAATGAGCTGTTCTTCGATTTTCTTTTTAGGATAAAGGCCCCGTTCCTCCGGCAGATAGCCGAAGCGGATTTTATCCCGGGGGATGGGCTTTCCGTCTATTAAAATCTCCCCTTTTTCCGCCGGAAAAACATCCATCAAAATACGGAGGGTAGTGGTTTTGCCGGCGCCGTTCCGGCCTAAAAGACCGAAGGCCTTGCCTCCTTCTGCCTCCAGAGAAATGCCCTTCAGCACCTGATGGGCGCCGAAGCTTTTATGAATGTCTCGTAAACTTAAATGCATAATGGCTCCTTTTTGAACACAGATGGGGGTATCATAGCATATATCGGAAAACAGGGCAACGAAAATGCTGCCTTTCCTGCAAAATGCTATTGCTTCTCTATCTTTTTTCTGCTACCATCTCCTTACGTGATGCTTTTCATTTCATTTTCCATACTACTGTTAGCAGAAAACTATCTGACATTGAAATCAATGGTGTTAAACACATTTGAAAACCATATGATCAGTGTGTCTTGACACATATCAATAAATATAATATATTTACCATGTAAATATGAGAAAGGATACGGGTGCTATCATTTGAATGGGACGAAGGAAAAAACGCGGAAGGAATATGATATTGACAAGCTGAATCCCAGGCCCAATCCCTACGCCCGGGAATTGAAGAAAACGGTGACGATTAAAATGCAGACAACGGTCATTGAGTATTTCAAGGAAGAGGCAGGCAAAACAGGGATCCCCTATCAGACGCTGATCAATCTGTATTTAGCGGATTGCGTGAAGCAAAAGAAGCGGATCAATCTTTCCTGGGTGCCTCAAGGGGAGGAGACTGTCAAATAATGGGGCACCAGAGGGATGGGGCTTGTGCCGTGCTTTTTGACTGATAAATCTCATCTCATAGAAAACCCCTTGCCTTTTTCTCGTTTTTCTACTATAGTATGGGCGAATGGGGCGGGACATGCCCTCCCTTGCCTGAAAAGAGAAAAATGCAATAGAGGCGCAGAACGCAGGGTAGGCCTTCTCCCAAGGCTTCGGCAAAGCCGGAGAGGGCCCAAGGGGCGTTTTGCCGAAGGAGAGCGGAGGGCCGGGCCGATCTCCTGGAAGCCGGGCCCAGCGCCAGTTTCTGTCATGCAGCAGCAACGCATGAAGCGCTATTGAGGAAGATTCCTTGATGGCGCTTTATATTTTGGCGGCTTCAAGTCGCCCTCACCCGTCACGGCCTTAAGGCCGTGCCATCCTCTCCCTCGTCAGGGAGAGGGCAAGCCGTAGGGGCGATTATCAATCGCCTGTCCGCCGTAGGCGGAATCATTTCTGAAAGGCCGTGCCCGGCACGGACTACCTATTTTTCAAAGGAGAGCAGGAACATGCAGACCCGTAACGGATTATTTGCCGAGGTGCCGGCAGAACAGTGGAACGATTGGAAGTGGCAGGTAAGAAACCGCATCGAGACGGTGGAGGACCTAAAGAAGCATGTAGAGCTGACAGCGGAAGAGGAAGAGGGGGTGCGGCAGTGCCTGGGCGTGCTGCGGATGGCTATCACGCCTTATTATCTGTCCTTGATCGACCTGAACGATCCCCATGACCCCATCCGCCGCCAGGCTATTCCTACCGCCTGCGAACTGCATCAGTCGGAAGCGGATCTGCTGGATCCTTTGCATGAGGACACGGATTCTCCTGTGAAGGGCCTCACCCACCGCTATCCGGACCGGGTGCTGCTCTTGGTGACGGATCAGTGCTCCATGTACTGCCGCCACTGCACCCGCCGCCGTTTTGCCGGGCAGACGGACCAGGCGGTGCCCGTGGAGCAGATCGACGGTTGTATCGAATACGTGCGAAATCATCCGGAGGTGCGGGATGTGCTGATCTCCGGCGGCGACCCCCTGGTGATGAGCGACGAGCGTCTGGAATATATCATTGCCAAAATCCGGGAGATTCCCCATGTGGAAATCGTCCGTATCGGAAGCCGTACCCCGGTGGTGATGCCTCAGCGGATCACCCCGGAATTGTGCGCTATGCTGAAAAAATATCATCCCGTTTGGCTCAATACCCATTTCAATCATCCGAAAGAAGTGACGGAAGAGTCCAAACGGGCCTGCGCCATGTTGGCGGATGCCGGGGTGCCCTTGGGGAACCAGAGCGTGCTGCTGGCCGGCGTCAACGACTGCGTTTTCACCATGAAGAAGCTGGTACATGAGCTGGTAAAAATGCGGGTGCGGCCATATTATATTTATCAATGCGATTTGTCCATGGGCCTGGAGCATTTCCGTACCCCCGTGGGCAAGGGCATTGAGATTATCGAAGGCCTCAGAGGCCATACCAGCGGCTTCTGCGTGCCCACCTTTGTGGTGGACGCTCCCGGCGGCGGCGGCAAGACCCCGGTGATGCCGGATTATGTGATTTCCCAGACGCCCCGGAAGGTGATTCTGCGGAACTTTGAAGGGGTGATCACCACCTATACGGAGCCGGAGAATTATAAGGAGACCTGTCAGTGTGAATATTGCCGGGGCGAGAAGAAGGCGCAGCTGGTGGGCGTAGCCGGCCTGGAACACGGCCTGGCCTTAAGCCTGGAACCCAAGGGCCTGGCCCGGACGGAGCGGGGCTGCTGCAAGAAAGAGTAGATATTAGATGAGAAAAATGAATGTGGCTTATTGGACGGTTTCGCTGATTACCATTGTCGGAACAATTATTTTCCTGATTATAGCTCCCTCACAGGTTCCGATTCGATGGAATTTCGCCGGAGAGGTGGAAGGCATGGGCAGCAAATTTGTGCATATGATTCTTCCTGTTGGCGGAATAGGTGTTGGTGTGCTTTGTTATTATGTAATTAAGCATGAGCAGAAAAAGGGTCAAAAGATCAATATGAAGCTTGTGATGATCTGGCTTGTCATCCATGCCATTTTCTTTACATTGCTCAGCTTTTTCATCTTTTCCAAAGCGCTAAGCAATCCTTAAGGTGAATTGCAGATGTTTGAAATCAAACCCTTTGAAAAAGACGACATCGACAAGGTTATTGCGTTTGAGCAGGAGCTGAGAAGGCCGGAGCCGGACACCTATTATTGGGGACCGGATGAAGCATACAGAAGCATCCAAAATGCCTCAATCCACGATACAGGCATTTGGATGGAGATATAGAGCGGAAATGGAAGAGTATTACAAAGCCTACGAAGAACGCTATAAAACCGCCCACGAAAAAGGGATCAGCTGGTCCTGGGATGTGGGCACTCCCATCGTGATGGAAGTGCTGGAGCGGTACCGGATCCGGAAGGATCAGGCCCTGCTGGAACTGGGCTGCGGGGAGGGGCGGGATGCCCGACGGTTGCTGGAGGCGGGTTATAGCCTGACAGCCGCCGATGTATCCCAGGAGGCCATCCGTTACTGCCGGGAGCAGATACCGGCCTTTGGGCAGCAGTTCCAAATCCTAGACTTCTTGCAGCAGGATATGGGCTGCCAATTTGATTTTATCTATGCTGTGGCGGTGATTCATATGCTGGTGCCTGATGAAGACCGGGACGGGTTTTATCAATTTATTCGGCGCCACCTGAACCCTGGTGGCATAGCCCTTATCTGTTCTATGGGAAACGGCGCACAGGAGATGCAAAGCGACATTAGCCAGGCTTTCATGCTCCAGGAACGAGAGCACGAAAGCGGTCCCATACTGGTGGCCGCCACCTCCTGCCGTATGGTTTCCTTTGACAGCTTTGAGGCCGAAATCAGGCGGAACGCTCTCATAATACTGGAAACGGGGCTCACCGAGGCCCCGCCGGAATTCAATCAATTGATGTATGCAGTAGTAACAGTTTAATGCACCACAGGGACAGGTCCCTTGGTGCATTAGAAGGGAGAACTCTATGAAAAAAAGCCGGCTTCAGAAAGCTATGGAAGATTTTGTTGTGATTGAAATGATGGCAAAGGTCATCGCCCTGGGACTGGTTCCTGCTCTTGTGTTAGGCGGTGCTGGCTGGATATTCTGTAATGGGGGATCCTGGTTTGTTCCTCTTTGGCTTTCTTATACGGCTTTGGTATCTCTGCCCACGGCCTATGTGCTGAACAGACGAGAAAAGGCGATTATGGCCCATGTTACGGGCTTGGAAAGCTTTTATACAGAGCGCGAATTTGAAAGAAGAAAGGCCCTTCGAGATGTCCGAAAACGCGGCACTCCGGCCTCCGTAAGCTGTACGATGGAGAGGGTAGCCGCAGAGACGAATTTGCCAGAGATCAGCGAAGAATACAGAAAAGAAAACCGCAAAGGAAAGATGCTGTTTTTGATGGCGGGGGTTTGTCTGCTGGCTTTGGGGATCTTTCTCCTTTGGCGGGCCTATGGCCTTTACCAGATAACGATGAATGCTCCTCGGAAGATGCAGGATTACAGGCCACTGTTTCCTCTTGCCGGCTCCGTATTGGTGATGCTCACGGCGTTGTTTCACTTTCTTCACAAAAAAAGCAAAATGCTTCATTTGATCACCATGCTGGTTCTGCTGTTTGGCGCCTGGGGGACTTCCATAGCGGGATCTGTGAACAGTTACCTGGTAATAAAGGATGTCCTGATCAGTTTCGCTTGCGCCGTTCTGTATGCATTGATTATTTACGGTCCCTTTAAAAAGGCGTTGGATTGGAAATCTCCGGAGCGGGAATTCGGCGATTACAAAACCCTTCAGCTGGAACTGTTTGAATTAGGATTAATCGATGAAGATGTGCTGCGCATTCGTTTGGAGCGGCTCCGATTCAGTAGTAATGAAGAAGTGGAGAAATTAAAACTCCGGGACGTGGTCACAACCATCCTGAAAAGGCTTATGGCTCCGCCCTATAAGGCGGGGAGGATGGAGGAACGGGAATAAGACCATTTGCACTACAGGGACAGATCCCTTGGTGCACTTTATCTTCAATGTTCATCATCCTTTTCAGCATTGCGCTTCCGGGCATTATATAAATAGAGTGCCAGCAATATTAAGATATATCCTATAATCTTGAGCAGGGTAATATTTTCTCCTGCTGCGAAAATCCCCAGTATACTGGCGGTCAGGGGGTTTATTACCGTCATCACGGCTGCCTCCTCCGCCGGCAGATATTTCTGCCCTAAGGGCTGGAAAGCGAAGCCAAAGCTGCTGCACAAAAGCACCAGCAGGAGCATAAAAAGCCATTGGGAGCCGGTTTGGGGAAAGGTCACATGACCCGTCGTCAGCAGGGACGCCGCCAGGCTCAAAACCCCCATAGTTCCCAGCTGCAAGATTCCGATGGTAAGGGGATCGCCTTCCCGGCTGACCCTGGCCGTGGCCATGATGCAGACGGCATAGCAGACCGCGGCCATGATAACCAGAAAAATGCCCAGAGCCCCGTTTGGGCTTTCGCTCTGGGTCAGGGACAGGAAGCCCACCCCGGCCACCGCCAGAAAGGCGCAGAGCATAGTCCGTTTCTCCGGCCATTTCCGAATCAGCGCCGCCGTAAACAGGGGCACCAGTACAATAGCCATATTCTCAATCAGAGAGCTGACACCGCTGTCGATGAGCCGCAAACCGTACATTTCCAGGGTCATCACCAAGGTGTAAAGAATCCCCAAAATCAGCCCGCCCCGGAGACTGTCCCGGCTGAGCCGCAGTATTTTTTTGCTAAAAACCAGGGATAAAACCAGGAAGGAGAGGAGAAAGCGCACCGCTAAAATGCTGAAGGGCGCCAGATCCGCCAGCAGTCTTTTGGAAAACAAAAAAGAAGTGCCCCGGGCGGCAAATACGAAAAACAACAGGATGCGGGCGTTTTTTTTGCTCATGTTATTCCTTTTTACTTTCTTTCGAAACAAGGACAGGATAGCACGGACAGAGAAGTATTACAACAAAGAATCACACTTTTCATATGAAGTTTTGGCAAATATTCACATTTTTCATACGATAATTCGGTGAATGCGCTTTTATGATGCTCTTGCTATTTCACCGTATCCATCAAGGCCCCGGCTATTTCTTCGCTGCTAAGGCGCATGATACTTTCCTCGGATCGGCCAAAGCTTAAGATATTGACGCTGCCATACCAGGCAAGCTTTCCATCTACAATCGTAAACTTTTGATGGAAACCGGGGCGAAAGACCGGGATAATGCCGTAATCCTCTAAGAGCCTGGCGCAGATGGCTGCATTCTTGCTGTCCTTTTCCGGCAGATCCTCCGGCGGCCGCACCACTGCTTTAACCTTAACACCTCTCAGAATGGACTCGCTTAGTACGGCGCATAATGACTGCAGGCGTTTTCGGCTCATAAAGGGACTGACAATCAGAATCTCTTTTTGGGCTTCAAGAAGATCCTGACAGAAAACAGGATAAAAGATTTTGCCGTCGTAGATCAGATTCCGAGTGAGAGGAACT
Source organism: uncultured Lachnospiraceae bacterium (assembly GCA_902793995.1). Lineage (GTDB taxonomy): Bacteria > Bacillota > Clostridia > Lachnospirales > Lachnospiraceae > UBA6987. The sequence goes on from CADBFP010000028.1 coordinate 14,383, forward strand.
TCGCCGCTGGGTTTTACCTGATATCCCAGGGACGCATAAGCTCTCAGGCGCTTCTGATACATTTTTTCCAAAACAGGAATGTGGATATCCACATAATCGTAAATCTGCACCTCGCTTTTACCCGGATAGGAACGGTGCAGCCGCCCTGCATATTGGGCCACGATCCCCTTCCAGGCCACGGGAAGCGTCAAGAACAGGGTGTCCAGCCGGGGATAATCAAAGCCCTCCCCCACATATTTCCCGGTGGCAATCACCACCAGGGGCGCCTCGGCCGGCACGGCCTGAAGCCGCTCCATGCTTTCCCGCCGAAGCTTCGCTGAAGCGGTGCCGTAAAGGGAAATCACATGCTCACAGCTGCTGGACAAAAGACTGGCCAGCTGCTCCACATGCTCCCGGCGTTCTGTCAGCAAAATGGGACTCCGTCCTTCTGCCAGGGCTTCTTTTACATCCTGGACAATCCTTTGATTCCGTCCTCCCTGAGCAGCCAAATCAGTATACAAGGCGGCAATGCCTTTTTCCGGAAAAGCGGTACGGCTGGTGGTAAAACGGGGAATGACAAATTGCTGCAGATTGCGCTGTCTGGCCTGTTCTTTCGCATCCACCCGGTGACGGATGGGGCCGCACTGGAAAAAGACGATGGGATGGAGGCCGTCTGCCCGGGTGGGAGTGGCGGAAAGTCCATACACATAGCGAGCGCTGGCCTCCTTCATAACCTTTTCAAAGCTGAGAGCGGATACATGGTGACATTCATCCACGATGACCATGCCGTAGTCCTTGATGAGATCCCGCACCTTGTCCCCCGGATGCATGGATTGCAGAATGGCAATATCAACAAGGCCGGACAAGCTGTTTTTGCTGCCGCCCAGCTGGCCGATGAGGGGGCGATCCCTTTTTCTTCCCCGCTTTCGGGGCAGAGGCTCAAGCACTTCATCGATTTGCAGAAATGATTCCAGGGCTGCTTTCCACTGATTCAGAAGGGCCTGGGTATGCACCAGAATCAGGGTATTTACCTTGCGCTGGCCAATCAAATAGGCAGCCAGTACGGTTTTACCGAAAGCGGTGGCGGCGGAAAGCACTCCTGTATCCTGGGTCAGGAGGGTCTGGGCTGCATCCGCCTGCTCCGGACGCAGCACGCCGTTAAAGCGAACATTTATGGTCCGGCCGCTCTGCCGTTTATCCAGAGTTCGGAAGGGAATGTCGAGGCTTTTCAGCAGGGTGGTCAGGACTTCCTCGCAGCCCCGGGGCAGGGCCAGATATCCTTCCCGCTCTTCGGCAGTATTGATGATGCGGGGCTTGTTATAGATAGGCAGGCGCATAGCCTGGGCCTTGTAAAAGGCGGGATTGCGGAAAGCGGCCAGACGCACCAGCTGGTTCAGTGCCCGGTTAGAGAGGCCCTCCATGGAAATAAAGAGCATATTACTGCGGATGATCTCCAGCTTTTTGGGGAAGTCCAGAGGCGTCAGGCGGACAGCGGGCGTTTTTTCCCAGGGCTTGGCGGTTTCCTCCGCTGTCACCAGGTTGCCCAGGATATTGCCCCTGGCATGGAGCTGACAAATGAGAGACAATTCTTCACCGCTTAATCTGCGGATAGAGGAAAGATGGGCCCACTGATCCGGATAGGGCTTAAAATCCGAATCCAGAAAGAGGCTGTTCCCTTGCCGGCGGGCCAGACCCTGGAGGGGCAGGGCAATCAAATTACCGAAGCCGCCCTTGGGCAGGCTGTCCTGGCTGGGAAACATCCGATCATAGGCATTTAGTTTCAGCCGTCCGCCCGCCTCCATGGCGGCGGTCAGGAGGGCCGTGCCTAAGCGTCTGGTCTCCCCGCAGGGAACGGGCTCCGAAAAGAAGAACCACAGATGGGCTCCGTTTCCGCTACGGGAACGCTCCACGCCGCAGGGCAACTCCCATTTGCGGCAAATCTCCAAAAGCAGGCGGATGTTTTCCTGCCAGCCTTCATCATCGAAGTCCAGAGCCAGAAAGAAACAACTGTCGTCAGGCAGAATGGGATATAAGCCGATTACATCCCGCCCCAGGGCATCCCGGCCCTGCAGGTGGGCCGTCAGGATATCGTCCGACAGGGGAATCAGCTTCCTCTGTTCGCATTTGGAGCAGCTTCCCTTGGGTTTTGGACACAGGCCGGGCTTCCATTCGTTGGCACAGGCAGGAGAGTAGCCGCTTTTTCCGCTGGCGGCGCTTTGCCATCGGCGGGCAAACACATCCTCCCGCCCCCGGAACAGGGCACGGAAAAAGGCGATTTTCTCTTCCGGGGAGGAATGGTTGTTTACAGATGAGGGTGGGACCGAGGTGGTGGGTTCAAAAAGAGATGGGGCGCTTGCCTGCGGTGCGGACGGGGGGCTTGCCTCCGGCAACGGAGCATCCGGCGGCATGCCAAGCAGAGCCTTAAGGCGGGCATTTTCCTCCTCCAGGGCCCGGATCCGGGCCAGGAGGGATTGGAGATTTTCTGCCGCTTTTTCATGCTACTCGCCCCAATAATCAATTGACTCCTGCGTCCTTCCGGAAACGCCGAAGAGCCTAAGCATAAAGTCTTCCTTCTCTCCAAACATTTCAGCAATAATGACAGTGTCCCCATCCCTGTAATAAAACAGATGATTGTGGTTTACAAAGATCACTCTGTAATCGGTATCTATCCCATATTTGGCGGACAGATCCACGCCCAAATCCGGAGAGTTTTGCAGATCTCTTGCCCTGTCCGTAATCTTTTTCACAGATTTCCGGGCAAACTCTTCCCCGTAATGCTGTGAAAGATAAAGTTTCAGGGATTGCAGTTTTCTTCTGACGATTTGAGAATATGCCAGCTTGAGTTTCATGCTATACCCCAAGTTCTTTTTCTAAATCGTCTGCAGAAATGGTGCCTTCCTCTTTGACGGAGGCTTTGGCATCGGACAGTTTCGTCATAAGCTGGAGCAAGGCAACCTTCTTTTCCAATTCATCCAACTCACCGATATCGATTAAGGCGCAGTGCCCGTGACCGTTTTTCGTCAGATATACCCGGTTTCCATAGGAGACCTGGTTGACAATACTCGTATAGTTCTTTAATTCTGAAATCGGTTTGATACTGGGCATTTTGTCGATTTCCTTTCAACAATTCTCTGCTGAAATGATACCACAAAAACAGAAACAACACAATGCTTTCCATAAATTTAGTGGTAAATTTCACCCATTTTTCTGAAGAAGGCGAGGCCGAACCCGAAATAAGCAGAAGAATAATGAGGTGGATTTGACATAGCTGCCGCTCTCGAAGGGTTCTAAGGATTATGCTGACTTCTTCCAACCAGATAATCCAGAGATACCCGATAATAGTCTGCCAGGATAATGGCATAAGACAGGGGGAGTTCCCGGATGCTGGGTGACCATAGCAACATAGCAATAATGGCCATGTTCTTTGTATTTGTGGTTGTAGTTTTCTCCGGGGTTATAATAGGGGGTAAGAAAAGGGCGAATGAATAGGCTTGCCCGACTTAACTTTTAAGGGATAATATTTGAGGGGACGGTTTATTGGCCGTCCCCTTTCACGAATGACAGGGAGAGCCTTTTTTCTCTTTGTCAAAAACGAATCTAACAAATCTAATAACTCAAGAACAACACTTGACATTATCTGTCTATTGCTATATTATATCCATATACGGATAATTAATATCCAAATAGAGAAAGCGGCATGTGATAATCTCTGCCATATAATTCACAGCTTGTCAATAAAACAATGGGCACAGGTATGGCATAGCATAAGTAGAGAAATGAGGTGTAATGCTATGAGTGATAATATTCAGTTATTTGAAGACCAACCCATCCGCACGGCATGGGACGAAGAAAAGGAAGAATGGTATTTTTCCGTGGTCGATGTAGTTCGAGTGCTAACGGATAGCAAAGATCCTTTGGCATATTGGAGGAAGCTAAAACAGCGACTTAGGGGTGAGGGGAATGAAACCGTGACAAATTGTCACGCTTTGAAAATGACCGCTGCAGATGGCAAAAAGCGTATGACCGATGTCGCAGACACGGAGCAGCTATTGCGTATTATCCAGTCCATCCCATCCCCTAAAGCCGAACCCTTCAAGCTCTGGCTGGCGCAGGTAGGCCGGGAGCGCATAGAGGAAACCATTGACCCGGAGCGGGCCATTGACCGAGCTCTGGAAACCTATTTGAAGAAGGGCTATTCCGAGGAATGGGTACATCAGCGGCTCCTTGCCATCCGCATACGAAACGAGCTGACCGACGAATGGCAAAGGCGTGGTGTGGAAAAAGGCAAGGAATACGCCATCCTCACCGACGAGATTACCCGCGCCTGGTCCGGCATGACGACTCGGCAGTATAAAAACCTGAAGGGGCTGAAAAAGGAAAACCTACGGGACAATATGAGCGATTTGGAACTTGTATTGACCATGCTTTCGGAAGCAACTACGAAGGAGATTTCGGTGGTTCAGCAGCCGGAAACCTTTGAGGAAAACATAAGAGTGGCGCGCTCCGGCGGCCAAGTGGCAGGCAATGCCCGTAAAGAGATCGAGGAACTCACCGGCAGGTCGGTTATTACGGCGAAAAACGCCCCACAGCTGAATACCATCGTTACCGGACTGATTGAAGGTATTTCAGAGGAGACGGAAAACGAGTAACAACAGAGAAAAGAGAAGCGTGATTGCGGAGGTATCTTATGAATCCCATTATAGAAGAAATCCGGCGGAAAAAAAGGTTATACGGCTATACCTATGAGGAGCTGGCAAAACGGGCCGGGCTTCCCGTTTCCACCGTGCAGAAGGTGTTGGGGGGCGTTACCAAATCCCCCGGGGTGCAAACCGTGGAGGCCCTGCAGAGGGCGTTCTCCGGGCAGGAAGATGTGGCGTATTCACTGGAGGGAAGGGGGAATTATCCTGTCAGAGAAGCACCGGCTTACGCTGTGAAGGCTGTCGAGGCTGCCAACACCGCCAATGCCGCCAACACCGCCTGTTACACCTATACCAATGCGCCGATTGGGAAGTACCCCCGGCAGGGAAGCTATACCCTCGCGGATTATTATGCTTTGCCGGATGAGCAGCGGGTGGAACTGATAGACGGGGTGTTTTATGATATGTCGCCCCCTTCCTCGCCTCATCAGTTGGTGGGAGGGGAGATACACAGACAGATCAGCAACTTCCTCCGGGATAAAAAAGGCACTTGCGTTCCCTTTATGGCCCCCGTGGATGTACAGCTGGATAAGGACGAGAAAACCATGCTTCAGCCGGATGTGCTGGTGGTTTGCGACCGCACTAAAATCACCCGCCGCTGCGTTGTGGGGGCACCGGATTTTGTGATGGAAGTCCTGTCCCCCAGTACCATGAAGAAGGATATCATCATTAAGCTGATGAAATACTGGAATGCAGGGGTCAGGGAATACTGGATGGTGGATATGGAGGATGAAACCGTCACGAAAATGCTGTTTTCACCCCCCGGGGCAGAGGATGGCAGGAGGGAGCCCTTCCACCGGGTTTACAACTTCGACGAGCCCGTGCCGGTGGGGATTTTTCAGGATCAGTTAAGCATCAATTTCCGGGAAGTCCAGGAGGCATATCAATTTATTATCGAGAATGGGTGATTGCCTCCCCGTCTTTCTTTGAAACCAAGGCCAGCCATGCGGGAAGTGCGGCAAGGGGATTCTTTTTCCAGTTCTGAATCCCCGCTAAATCTTCCGGCTCCTTTTCCTGCAGTTCGGCATAAGTAAACCAGAAGGATGCATCAAGAGCGGGCAACTCAGCTATTTCGCAGAGGCTTAGTCCTGCCCGGATCTGGGAATTGGCAATGTCCTGAAGCCGCCAGTGCAAATCCGGAAAAACATCCTGATATGCCTTGATGATTTTCGGCTCTTTGTAGGCCTCTCCTGAAAACACTCTATTGAAGGGATGCACATCATATTGGATCACATATCCTCCCGGCTTCAGTACCCGGCAGAAATTTTGGTTCATGCTGTCCAAGTCATCGATCCAGGAGAGCGTCCCGTTGGATGTATATACCAAATCGAAGGTTTGATCAGGAATGCGGGCGAGTTTCATGCTATCATCGCAGACAAACTCGATATCCAGATGCAATCGCCCGGCGATGTCCGCGGCGTTCTCCAGCTGCCTTTCACTGATATCGGCAGAAGTGACCCGGGCCCCCATCAGGGCCAGGGCGAAAGCTGCATGGTTGTCCCCACTGGAGGGCAGCAGAACCTGCAGCGTTTTTAAATCCGGAAGATATTTGAGAATTAATTCATAGACTGCCGGATGAAAGGCCGATACCGGGTTCTTCATCAGACGCTCGATTTGTTCTTCCGTTCTTAACGACCGGTACCAATCCGAGTCGGAAGTTTCGTTCCACCAGGCCTTGACTATTTCGATTCTCTCATTTTGGCTCATGCACCTTGCCTCCCTAAACCGGCATTGCAAGACAGAAAAGTGTCCTCTGTTATCCTTTCCAGCGGTAAACGGTGTCGATGGTTTTTTCGTCCTGCATTTTGATTACAAAATTGCCTTGCAGCATCCGGTTTTCTTCCCCTTCCTTCACCATCAGGAAATAGGTGGAGGTAAGAAACCCGTCATAATGCCGGGCATCATAAATATTCAGGGCCAGCAATTCCAGGGGACCCTGGAGCACCACTTCATTCAGATCCAGGGCGGATTGAACGATTTCCCGGGTTTTCTGATTATAGGCCTGAACCGCCTCGCTGACAGCCTTAAAAGGCTCTTCCCCAGCGGAGGGTGTGCCCGCTGGGCTATTTACCCTCTTCAAAACCCCCTGCATCACAGGTCTTTCTGCAGCTTCAAAGGCATAATCGCCGGCCTGCAGCAGAGCGTTTATCATTAGAGCGCCGGTGTAATAAGAGGAGATCCGAATAGGGAAAAGGTATTCCGCTTTTGTCATAATACCCCGCATTTGGTCCGTCAGTGTCAAAGCTTTCTGCGGATCCAGCTGCTTTAATACCTGCCATTCCACATAATTGGCTGTGCCTTCGATTTCCTCCGTTTGACTCTCGTATAAAAACTCGTAGGGGTAGTATTCGTTGCGGAATTTCCGGCAGGCGAGGAGTTCCGCATAGGAGTCCCTGTCAAAACGATCCAGCAGCCTTAGGAGCAATTCGTTCTCCCGCAACTTGAGAGCCAGATTTTCCGGAAGATAGCGGTAACGGAACAGAGCCTCCATCTCCCCCGGCCAGCAGTTCCAGCCCTGAAGGGTTTGAAATCCATGGAACATTTCGTGGACCAGTTTCGAGGCCAGCACCGGGATCTCCAGCTCCTCTGCCACCATCCAAATGGCGATCTGCTCTCCCTGGAAGTTGATGGAGGTGTTGGCGCAGAACTGGTCCGTTTTTTCCACAAAACGGCCGTCGAAAAAGCAGCGGCTCTCGTCATACAGGGCAAATTTCAGCGGCTTAAACCTCGGCCAGATCTTCTCAAAATCCAGGGAGGCGATGGCCTCCTCAACCTGGTCATACAGTGTTTCTAAACTCATAGGGGCCTCCTACTATTCTTTGTGAGAGAGCTTACAGCCCATAGCGCTCCTTGATGGTTTTGGAGCACAGGACCTTGCCCTTTACATTGATATCGCTGATGGTTTCCATGACCAGGGAGTCCAGCCGCTCGTCGATGTATAACATTCCATAACCGGAGATTCTCTTCTTGTGAAACTGGTCGTCCTCTTTAGTGGAGGTCGAATAATGTACGCCCAAAACCTTGCCCTCTGCCGGGCTCTTGTTTTCTTTTATTTGTATGAGTTCGGTGTATTGCAGCCTGTAAACTCCCAGGAACCAGATAAAATTCCCTTTATCGTGCTTCTCCTTTTCCGCATTGATCCGATCCTGCTTTTGGTTCAAGCTCTCTCTGACGGCCTGATTGATAAAGTCGCTGCGGTTGGAATAAAAGCCTTGATCCACCAGCAGATCGATCTGCGAGAGCGTACCGATATTCATATTGACGGAAACCTTTTCATTCTTGTCCATGACTTTTATCCTCCTTATATGCTCTAATTGGAGCATATTTAGAGTAGCATGCCAATAATCGACTGTCAAGTCTTTTTTTCTGATCTTATGAGGGGGCAGCGGGGTGGTATCTTGTAAGGAATGCAAAGGCCTCCTCGAAATTGGCATAGGAGTCCTTGCGGGAAATGCTTAATACCCGGGTCTGAGGCAGGATTCGATCAGATGCTTTTCTTTAGTGCGTGATAAGATTTGTCTCTGCAGAATGGCTTGCTTTCAATGCCTCTTCCAGCACATCCGCATACTGCTGCACCACATGGCCTAAAGAGGCCAGCCAGGCCTTGACTTCCGGATTATCCTTGTGCACCAAAGGATTTCGGCGGATTTCCAGAGCTTTTCGGAGCGGTCTTTCGTCTGCAAACAGATGCTGTTCCAGGGCCCAGACAGCCGCCTGGGTTTTGGAAATGACCTCCCCGCTGCGCAGGGTATATAAGCAGCGGCAGATATCCAGCAGCCATCCGCAGGCATACAAACTTTCATCCGTTTTCCGGGCATGGAGACGGATGGCTTCGTAATGCCGCCGGACGGCTTGAAACAGTTCCTCCCTGGCCGGCGGGGAGAAGAGGGTTTCCCGATCTGCTTGCTGCCCATAAACTGCCCGACCCAGGCGGGCCAGTTCCCAGCGGGCAAAGGCATCCGCCTGCCACCTATCCGTGATCCGCTGACCGCTGGTGCCCCAGTAAACCATGCGGGCAAAGCAGCCCTCCCTGTATTCCGGCAGAGTGCATATCACCCCTTCAAACAGGCGGTAATACGGATTTTCCGGCTCCTTTTCCGAAAGAGTATGACGCAGCATCAAAAGGGCATCGGCCTGATCCGGAGAAATCTCCTCCCGGGAGAAGGCGATACAATCGATGTCGCTCCAGCCCAGCCTAAAATCCTTCAGCACCACGCTGCCATAAAGCCAGAAACTGTGGTAATCCGGCCCTAAAATCTTTCCGATTTCCTCGCTCATACAGCGGATGGAAGCTTCCATAAAGGTCTCCTTGCTTTCTTTGGGAAAACATTGTAGCATAAACGGGCTAAAATGGCTTGCCTTTTTTCTTATTTTTCCCTACAATAGACACAAACGGCAAGGAACGTTTTATTTTCTGTGAAAGGAAATCGCATATGACATCTAAGATCGGACTGGACCAAGTTTTGGTAGAAAAGGCCCGCACCTCTGCCCGCAAGGTGGCGGAGGACACCCAGCGCTTCATCGATCTGCACACCACCGTGGCGGTGGAGCGGACGGTATGCCGCCTGCTGGGCATCGATGGAATCAATGAGGTAGAAGTGCCCATGCCCAATGTGGTGGTGGAGCATCTGACCCAAAAGAGCATTTTAAGCGACGGCGCCGCCCTGCGTATCGGCAATGCCATGGCGGAACTGGGGATCGGTCCCCAGGAAGTGGCGGAGGGAATCGACAAGGGCGAGATCGACCTGGCTGCTATTCCTATGCACCGGGAGGAGGAAATCCGGGAAGCCCTGGCACCCGTGGTGCAGGCTACCATGGCCCGTATCGATGCCAATGTGGCCAGACGCAAGGAATACCTCAGCGATTTCGGCGACAAGCAGGGCCCTTATATCTACCTGATCGTGGCCACAGGGAATATCTACGAGGATATTACCCAGGCCAAGGCAGCGGCCAAGCAGGGGGCGGATGTGATTGCCGTGATCCGCACCACAGGGCAGAGTCTTTTGGACTTTGTGCCCTACGGCGCCACCACCGAGGGCTTCGGCGGCACCTATGCCACCCAGGAGAACTTCCGCCTCATGCGGGCGGCTCTGGACGAGGTGGGAGAGGAGCAAAAGCGCTACATCCGCCTGTGTAATTACTGCTCGGGCCTGTGCATGCCGGAGATTGCCGCCATGGGGGCTCTGGAGCGGCTGGATGTAATGTTAAACGACGCCCTCTACGGTATTTTGTTCCGGGATATCAATATGCAGCGCACCATTGTGGACCAGTATTTCTCCCGGGTCATCAACGGCTACGCCGGGGTCATCATCAACACCGGCGAGGACAATTATCTCACCACCGCCGATGCCTACGAGGAAGCCCACACCGTACTGGCCAGCCAGTTCTTAAACGAGCAGTTCGCCTTAATGGCGGGCCTGCCGGAGGAACAGATGGGCCTGGGCCACGCCTTTGAAATGGACCCGGAGCTGCCCAATGCCTTTTTATACGAACTGGCCCAGGCCCAGATGGCCCGGGAAATCTTCCCCAAAGCGCCCTTAAAGTACATGCCCCCCACCAAATTCATGACCGGCAATATCTTCCGAGGCCATGTGCAGGATGCCCTGTTTAACATGGTGACCATTCTCACCCAGCAAAAAATCCACTTGCTGGGCATGATGACGGAGGCCATTCATACTCCCTTCATGAGCGACCGGGCCCTGGCCATTGAAAACGCCCAGTACATCTTCCGCACCATGGCGGATCTGGGGGAGGACATCGAATACAAAAAAGGCGGCATCATTCAAAGCCGGGCCCAGGAAGTGCTGCAGAAAGCGGCGGATCTGCTGGGAGAAATCGAGCGCACCGGCCTTTTTGCCACCCTGGAAAAGGGCGTATTTGCCGACATCAAGCGGCCCCTGGACGGGGGCAAGGGCCTGGACGGGGTAGTGACCAAATCCGACCGCTATTTCAACCCCTTCGTGGAAACCATGCATAAAAAGGAGGTGCGCGCATGAGTTCGGGACTTTATGATATGTCCGCCAAGGACTTCGACAAGACTTTAGACCTCACAGCCATCAAGCCCTACGGGGACACCATGAACGATGGCAAGGTGCAGCTTTCTTTTACCCTGCCGGTGGCCAACAACGACAAGGGCATGGAGGCGGCCCGGATCCTGGCCAAGCAGATGGGGCTTTCCGAGCCCAACGTGGCCTACGCCCGGACCTTGGATGCGGAGTTCACCTTCTATGTGGTGTACGGCTCCTGCACCCACAGTGTAGATTATACCAAAATTCAGATTCAGGCCATCGAGGATGTGTCTATGGAAATGGACGAGGTGGATGCCTATATCAAAGAGCATATCGGCCGGAAAATCGTGGTGGTGGGGGCTTCCACCGGTACCGACGCCCATACCGTGGGCATCGACGCCATTATGAACCGCAAAGGCTTCGCCGGGCATTACGGCCTGGAACGCTATGAGATGATCGAGGCGCTGAATATGGGGGCCCAGGTGCCCAATGAAGAGTTCCTGGCTAAAGCCAAGGAACTGAATGCGGATGTGCTGCTGGTATCCCAGACCGTGACCCAGAAGAATATCCATATTATGAATCTCACGGAGCTGATTGAATTGGCGGAGGCGGAGGGGATGCGCTCGAAATGCGTTATGTGCTGCGGCGGCGCCCGCATCACCCACGAGCTGGCCAAGGAGCTGGGCTTCGACGCCGGCTTCGGCCCCGGCAAATTCGCCAACGATGTAGCCACCTTCTGCGTGAAGGAGATGGTACGGCGGGGAATGAAGTGACACGAAAAGGAATGTGGTGAAAAGATGAAGAGACTACATGAAGAAATTAGAAAGCTCCTTCTGTTCCTCCTGCTGGGCATGGCAGTTCTTGCCATGGCCGGCTGCGGCGGTGCATCGGAGAAGGGCGTGACAGAAAAACTGCTGGAAAAGGGCATGGAGGCGGCCTCCCGTATGAAAGAGTTTGCCTCCAGCGAGGCCTACCGTGCCCTTGTCGGGGGATCTTCGGAAATGGATGAGATGTGGGAGACGGTAAAAGCTTCCAATACTTCCTCCGTAAGGTCGGTTTATGAAATCACGGCGGATTCTCTGCTGGTCATTGAAGAAGAAATGGGTTATACCAGTGAAGACTTTAGCAAGCTTTCGGATGTGCTGAAAGACAGGTTGAAGCAGCAGGCCATTGCCGGCCTCCCCAGTATCATAAATGCTAAAAGAGGCGTGCAGTGTTTGGCCTTTGCCGGTTCTGTCAGCGATGGGGGAAGTTTTCTTCTTCCTGCATTAAAAGAACAGCGGATATTGGTTTTCGTGTTCGAGAGCGGGTATCCTCTTTGGGTGCGTTTTTTCCTGGCGGGGGAGGGAATCGTCACCTATCAGGCGTGGTGGCTGGTGCTGGACGGGACAACGATTACCACAGAAAGCGCCTTGTCGGAAGCTCTGGACTTTGGGCAGCAAAGCGCCTTAAAAGTCAGGAGAGTAAAATGAGAAAGGCAGCTGCATCGGGCAGTTGCAGATTTCCGTGGGGGAAGACACGTAGGGGCGGAAGCACCGGGTGGTTGCAAATATCCGTGGAGGAAGACGCGTAGGGGCGGCTATCAGCCGCCTAAAACCCCCGGCGCATTGTAGTCTTTCGGGCGACTAATAGTCGCCCCTACGAGGCGGAAGCCTAAAGCCCCCGGCGTATGGTAGTCTTTTGGGCGACTAATAGTCGCCCCTACAGAGAAGAGGAATAATGGAAGACAAGGACAAAACACGAAAAAACCGCCTGGCGGCATATGATATGCTACCCCCAAGTAGGACAATGAATTATAAAACCTACTTGGGGGTATTTCTATGCGTGAAAGAAAGAAGATTGATCCGTCCCTGAAAGTCAGA
>CADBFP010000029.1 GCA_902793995.1 uncultured Lachnospiraceae bacterium
GGATACCTGGTGGCGGAGGAAGTGAAGTTCACCGTCAATACCGACGGCAAGGTGCAGACCGTGGAAATGAAGGATGACCACACCAAGGTCACCATCAAGAAGACTGACATCACCGGAACCAAAGAAATCGGCGGGGCGGTGCTGCAGGTAAAGGACGGCGAGACCGTAGTAGAAGAGTGGACTTCCGTAGAAGGCAAGAGCCACGAAATCAACGCCAAGCTTATAGCCGGGAAGGAATATACTCTGGTGGAAATCACCGCTCCCGATGGCTACCTGGTGGCGGAAGAGGTGAAGTTCACCGTGAATGCCGACGGCAAGGTGCAGACCGTGGAAATGAAGGATGACTATACCAAGGTCACCATCAAGAAGACGGACATCACCGGAACAAAAGAAATCGGCGGCGCGGTACTGCAGGTAAAGGACGGCGATAAGATTGTTGATGAGTGGACCTCCGAAGAGGGCAAGAGCCACGAAATCAATGCCAAGCGAAGAGGGCAAGAGCCACGAAATCAATGCCAAGCTGGTGGCCGGAAAGGAATATACCCTGGTGGAAATCACCGCTCCCGATGGCTATCTGGTGGCGGAAGAAGTGAAATTCACCGTGAATACCGATGGCAAAGTGCAGACCGTGGAAATGAAGGATGAGATGACCCACATGGAAGTGTCCAAGGTGGATATTGTCTCGGCCAAGGAATTGCCCGGCGCCACCATCCGGATTCTGGATGAAGAGGTCCAGACGGTGGAGGAGTGGATCTCTGAGGAGGAAGCTCATAGAATCGAAGGGCTGAAGATTGGTGTGGAATACACTTTGATTGAAGTGGAAGCACCGGCAGGATACCAGCAGATTACGACGGAAATCAAATTCAAGCTGGATGAAGAGGGCCTGCCCCAGTTGCTTACCGCCCAGGTGGAACCTGCCGGCGCAGCAGAAGTGATAGACGGCGTGCTGGTGCTGAAGAACCAGGAGGAAGAGGAACCGGAAGAATCCATTCCGGAGGATGAACTGGGAACGGTGGAGCCTTCCACGGAGCCGGAAACGGACGATGTGAAGGATACCACCGCCGTGCCCAGCGAGGCAGAGACCACCCCGGAGATTCCTACGGAACCGGCGGCCACCACAGAGATTCCTACGGAACCGGCGGCACCTACGGAACCTTCTTATACGGTGCCCACGGTGCCCACCGTTCCCGCTACCACCGTCCCTACTGCCCCGGACAGCGGCGATCACAGCGTGATCCTGCCCTACCTGGTCATGATGGGCCTGGCGGCTGCCGGAACAGTGCTGCTTCTGACCCGGAAGCGGAAGGAAGAAGAGGCATAAGTTTCGCAGCATCATAATAGTTTTAGGGGCGGCTTCGGCCGCCCCGCTGTTTTGCCGGAAGGAGAGAGTGCGCACCCGCTGCGGGTCATTGGGAACCTTCGGTTCCTCCTCTCTTGAAGCGGATGACGCCTTCCCAAACAGTTGACTTCCTGCTCTAATCGGCCTATAATGAAGAAGTGCCGCAATAATCGGCATTTTATGGAGTGCAAGAAAGCCGAGAGATGAAGAATAGAATTGCACTGATTTGTCTTTGTTTGACTATAATGGGCCTTACCGCTTGCGGAGGCCCTGTTTCCGTGGAAAAAACGGAACCGGCGGGGGAACAGATTTTTATTCATGCCGTGAAGCTGACCGCAGAAGCTTCCCTGGAACCTTTGACGGAAGTTCCGACCACCACGGAAAGCGAAGCGCCGGAGCCGGAATCGGAGGAAAGCACTCCGGATACCGCCTCGCAGGCGACGGAAAGCCCGGAGGCGGAGCTTCCCCTGGGGCTGGTAAAGGAAAAGGGAAGATGGTACTACTATGCGGAACCCGGCGTCCGCTTTAAGGGCTGGCTGCAGACCGAAGAGGGGTACAGCTATTTTGATGAAGCCCGGGTTACGGGACTCCGCAAAATTGACGGGGAGTATTATTATTTCCGGAAAGGCATTATGGCTACGGGCCGGGTTGTTTTTCTGGGGTTTGAAATGTTTTTTGACGAGCTGAGCGGGAAACGGCTTTGGAGCAAGCCTCTTATGTCCCAATGGAATCAGGAGGATGAATCCGGCGGAGAAGTCAAGGAAAAACATGGCGCAGCAGAGGGGAAACTCTACAATCAGGGGCAGCTCCTGACAGGCTATGTCCAGCTGGACGGCCAGTGGTATCTGGCGGATGAGAAAGGGCAGCTCCTGAGCGGCAAACAGCTGGTGGAAGGCAAGTGGCGTTACTTTCTGCCGAGTGGCCCCCAGGCCTACGGCTTTATTGAAACGGCCGGGGATTGCTACTTTGCGGATGAAGAAGGCGTTTTGTGTGAGGGCTTTGTGTTGACAGGCGGCGTGCTGCGTTACTTCGACCCGGGAACCCTGGCCATGGTCCGGAATACGGTAGTGGGAGCTTACCAGGTGGATGCCGGCGGCAAATGCACCAAGAAAGCAGTGGAAGTCACGGATGCCAATCTGGATGATTATATCGATTCCATTTTAGCGGAAATCGGCCGCAGCCCCCGGGCTATTTATGATTATGTGTGTCAGAATTATGTATATGTGGTGATGGGCTGGGATTCCAACCGGAACATGGCCATCCACTTTCTGAATACGGGCTACGGTGCCTGCATTCACTTCTGCGCTCTGACGGAAATGCTTTTAAACCGCAGCGGCTATGCCACCCACTGGGTGCGGGGGGAACTGGGGCATTATTGGCTCTTGGTGGAAATGTCCCCCGGGGTTTGGCGGCACATGGATACCATGCGGAAAAATTATCATGTATATAACCTAACGGATGCAGAGGTGCTGGCCAAGCACGATAATCCGTATGGTGTGAACTTCCTTTTTGACAATACCAAGTGGACCAGTTCCACCACCACCGGCTTGGGAGACGGCAGCCCGGCTCCCGCGGAAGAACCTGCCACCCAGCCCGCTGCGGAAACAACGGAGGGGACGCAGGCGCCGCCGGAGACCACTGTTCCGCCTGCGACTGAAGCAGAGGAGACGGAAGCCCCGGCGGAAACGACGCCGGTACCCGCGGCGGAACCTACCCAGGAACCCCCGCAGCCTTCGGAGCCCTCTACGGAAGCCCCTGCCACAGAGGCCCCTGCGGAGACTTCCCCGGAAGCCCCTGCCACAGAGGCCCCTGCGGAGACTCCCCCGGAAACGCCGGCCACAGAGGCCCCTACGGAGACTACCACAGAGGCCTGGACCCCGCCTGCGGAACCGCCGGCAAGCCAGGAGGCGGAAAGCACCTCGGCAGAACATTAGGAGATTAAGCTATGGAAACAATCGGCAAAATCATAAAAGCAGGAACGGCTTTGCTGCTGGCGCTGGCTTTATGTGCCTGCGGCGGCCGTGAGGCTCCCGCCACCTCTGACGGCACCTATGTAAAACCGGTAGCAGGCCAGACGCAGGCAACGGCAGCGGCCCCTGCCACCACAACGGCTCCTGCCACTACGGAATCCCTTCAGGCGGTGCCGGATACCACGGCGGCGCCCCAGACCGCCAACCCGTCCTCTGCCGAAGCCTCTGCGGAGGCAAGCATGCCCCCTGCCACCACCCTGGCAGTGATTTCCAGCGGCCTGGCCCCGGGGCAAACCGCCGCCGTTCCGGAGGCCTCTGCCGGGCAGGGAAGCTTTGAAGCGGAGGATTTGATCTTTACCTACAAGGGAAAAAGCATCCGCACCGGAGACGCTTTCTCCTATGCGGATTTTGAAACGGACTGGGGAACGCCCCGGATTGAAAAGGGCCAGGCCTGCTTAGGCGGCGGTTTTGATGAAAACTATTTCTTCGGAGAGCATTTGATGGTTTTCACCCTGGGTGACACCGGGCGGCAGTTGATTTATGATATTACAATCATGGAAGAGGGCTACGCCACCGCCAAGGGAGCCGTCATCGGTCAGACCACCCGGGATGAGCTGAAGGCCATTTACGGCGAACCCTCTTCCTCCATGGGCACTACGGACCGCTACGAATGGGAAGACACCCTGGTTTCCTTTATCTTTTCCGGCGGCATTTTGTCGGAAATCGATTATAACAATACACAAAACTAAACCCGGAAGCCCGGGGAATACCCCGGCTCCGGTGGAGGCCTTATGGTTTTTAGCTCGCTGCCCTTCATCTGCATATTTTTGCCCCTGGTTTTTTTGCTGCACACTTTGATCCGCAGCAACCGGGCCAGAAATGTATTGCTGATGGTAGCCAGCGTGCTTTTTTATTCCTTCGGGGAACCTTTGTATGTGATTCTCCTTTTGGGCAGCGTCACCGTCAATTACTTCCTGGGACTGGGCCTGAAAGACAGGGAAACGCGGGACAGCAAATC
The DNA here is from genome assembly GCA_902793995.1 of uncultured Lachnospiraceae bacterium. Lineage (GTDB taxonomy): Bacteria > Bacillota > Clostridia > Lachnospirales > Lachnospiraceae > UBA6987. Next base: position 4,328 of record CADBFP010000029.1, read on the forward strand.
CCGGGCCAGGAATCACGACAAGCTGATTATGGTCCTGGGGGTGGCCTTCAATATCGGCCTCCTGGGGGTTTTCAAATACTCCGGCTTCCTGGTGGGAGAATTAAACCGTATCCTGCCGGCGGGGCTGCAGCTGGGGGTGCCCCGGCTGGCTCTGCCCATCGGCATTTCCTTTTATACCTTCCAGGTGCTGTCCTATCTGGTGGATGTGTATAGAGGCGAAACCCCGGTGCAGCGGAACTATGTTTCCCTCTTGCTGTATGTGTCCTTCTTCCCCCAGCTGATAGCCGGCCCTATAGTGAAATATCACGATATTGCGGAGCAGATGGATCACCGGACCATCACGGCGGAGGGCATGAGCAAAGGCCTCATCCGATTTATTACGGGGCTGGGGAAAAAGGTGCTGATTGCCAACGGCATGGCGGTGGTGACAGACAGCATTTTCGCCCTGCCGGCGGCGGGGCTGGGGACCCTGGGGGCCTGGATGGGAGCCGTGGGCTTTTTGTTCCAGGATTATTTTGACTTCTCCGGTTATTCGGATATGGCCATCGGCCTGGGGCAGATGTTTGGCTTCCGCTTTAAGGAAAACTTCAACTATCCCTATATTTCCACCAGCTGCAGCGAGTTCTGGCGCCGCTGGCACATTTCCTTAAATACCTGGTTCCGGGAATATCTCTACTTTCCCCTGGGGGGCAACCGGAAGGGCAAGGCCCGGACCTATCTCAATCTCTGGCTGGTCTTTTTATTCACCGGCATCTGGCACGGCGCCGCCTGGACTTATATTGCCTGGGGCCTTTTCCAGGGCTGCTTTATCATTTTAGAGCGGCTGAAGCTGGTACCTTTCGTGAAAAATAAGATTACCGGCAATCTTTATACCATGCTGGTGATGCTGGTGGGCCTGATTATTTTCCGCTCCGAATCCCTGCCCTATGCGGGCACCATGCTGAAGGCCTTCTTCGGCTTCGGAGGAGGCATGAGCGGGGAAACCTACAGCCTGGTTTCCACCTATTTCGGCCCCTATTACATTGCGCTTTTAGTGCTTTCCGTCTTTTTCTCCCTGCCTCTCTTCCGGGACGGCTGGCGGAAAGTGCGGGATAAGCTGGCGGGACGGCAGCGGGCCAGTGCCCTCTTTATGGGGGCCACCATGGCCGGGGCTTTGATTATCCTGGTGCTCAGCATGATGCAGCTGGCCACGGACAGCTACAATCCTTTTATCTATTTCCGCTTTTAGGAGGGCGCCATGAAGAAATTGCATGTGATATTTCTCATCCTGGCGGTGCTGATCTTGATGGCGCCTGCCGTGGCCATGCCCTTCTTTCAGGATGCAGTGAACACGGAAAAGCGCGAGCTGTCTCAGCTGCCTGCCATCATCCAGGAGGACGGATCCTTTAACCAGCGTTTTGCCGTGGAAATGAATACCTGGATCCAGGAGCATATCGGCTTCCGGGGGCCCATGATTGCCGTCAATAACCGGCTCCGCACCGGGCTTTTCGGCCAGGGGGCCACGGACGATATCGTGGTGGGGAAGGACGATTGGCTGTTTTATTACGAAAGCGTGGATGATTATCTCCATGTGCCTACCATTACGCCTCGGAATGCGGCCAATGCTGCCCGGACGGCGGCTTTGTTTGAGGCATACGCCCGGGAGCAGGGCAGCGGTTTCCTGCTGGCCTTTCTGCCCAATAAGAATTCGGTTTACGGGGAGAAGATGCCGTATTATTTCAGGCCCCGGCAGGGAGAAGAAGGCAGCCGGGAACTGTTTCTGAAGGCCCTTGAAGCGGAGGGGGTCAGTTTTGTGGACGCCCTGCCGGCTTTGCAAACCGCAGCCGGAAAAGGCCAGATTTACCAAAAGCAGGACAGCCATTGGACCTATGAAGGGGCGCTGATCGGCTACCGGGCCATTATGGAAGCCGGCGGCCATCCCTATGAGCCCTTTGAGGGACTGACTTTCAAATACGAAAGAAACTGGCCGGCGGATCTGGCGGCTTATTTATACGGGGAAGGGGCCCGGCCGGATGTGCAGGCTTACCCGGATTATACTTTTACATATGAATACAAGTCCCGGACCACGGCGGTGGATTCCCTGAGTCTGGAGACCCGGCAGCCGGCCGGGCAGGGGAGCCTGGTAATTTACCGGGATTCCTTTGTGAATACCATGCAGGCTTATCTGGCCCAGAGTTTTGAGAAAGCGTATTTTTCCCGGGCCATTCCGTACCAGGCTTCATTAATCGGGCGGCAGAAGGCGGATCTTACTGTTTTGCAGCTAACGGAGCGGAGCCTGGGCTCTTATGTCTTCCGGGCGCCGCAAATGCCGGCCCCTTCCGTGGATCTGGAAGGGGAAGGGAAGCTGCTGAAGGGGGATTATGCCAGCCTGCGGCAGGAAAAGGCCGGGGAGGAGATCCATTTGTTCGGCACGGTGGATCCCGGGCTTTTAGGGGAGAAATACCGGGTGTATTTGCTGCTGGGAGATACCGGGCAGGCCCGGGCTTTTGAGGCCTTCCCCATTTATGAAAAGGAATTGCTGGGGGAAGCCCCGGTGGAAGATAACGGCTGGTCTTTGTATCTGCCGGCGGAGCTGCTGGAAGGGAATCCGGCCTTGCAGCTGGTGGTAGAGAGCGAAGGGAAGCGGTATGTGATACCGCTTGCAGAATGACAGGAAGAACAAGATGTTAGAAGTCAAAAACTTGCGCGTCCATTTCAAAAACGCCGCTCCGGACCGCTTTGCGGTGGACGGCACCAGCTTCACCGTTGGCGACGGAGAAATCGTGGGCCTGGTGGGGGAAAGCGGCTCCGGCAAATCCGTTACCGCCATGGCCATCAGCGGCCTGCTCCCCCGGCGCCAAAGCGATTACACCGGGGAAATCTGGCTGGACGGGGTGGAACTTCTCCACACGGACCGGGAAACCATGCGGCAGATGCAGGGAGATGAAATCGGGGTCATTTTCCAGGAACCCATGAGCGCCTTCGACCCCATTATGCCCATCGGCAAGCAGGTAGAGGAGAGCCTCCTGGTGCACCGCCCGGAAATGTCCGCCGGAGCCCGCCGCTCCGCCGCCCTCACCGCCATGGCGGAAGCGGAACTGGACGAGCCGGAAATTGTGTACGAAAAATATCCCCATGAGCTTTCCGGGGGCATGCTGCAACGGGCCATGATAGCGGCAGCGGTGATTCATTCTCCGAAGCTGCTGCTGGCGGACGAACCCACCACCGCCCTGGATGTGACCATTCAGGGGCAGATTCTGGATTTGCTGAAGAAAATCAATAAAACCAAGGGGACTTCCATCCTCTTTATTTCCCACAATATGAGCGTGATCCGCAAGCTGAGCCAGCGGGTGCTGGTAATGCATTGGGGCAAGATTGTGGAAGAGGGGACAGTGGAAGAGGTTTTCCTGCACCCCAAGGATCCCTATACCCAGAAGCTGATTGCCTCTATCCCCGCCCGGGATAGGCATTTGACCCATTTGAGGGAGAGGAGTAAACCATGAAATACCTGCCGGAAGTTACTGTTTTGACCCACAGCGCCATCCGCATCCAGGGGCCGAAGACTGTTTATGCAGACCCCTTTCATCTAACGGAGGCACCTCATGACGGCGATCTGATCCTTATTACCCATGAGCACCACGACCATCTCTCCCCGGAGGATATTGCCAAGGTGGCTCATGCCGGAAGCTGCTATGTGCTGCCGGCTTCCTGCAAGGCGGCGGCGGAAAAAGCCGGCCTGCCTCTTTCGCGGTGCCTCTTTATGCAGCCCGGGGAAAGCCTGGAATGGGAGGGGGTGCGCATTGAAGCTATTCCGGCCTACAATGTAGACAAGGCGTTTCATACCAAGGATAAGGCCTGGCTGGGCTATGTGGCTCAGATGCTGGGCCGGCGCTATTATATTGCCGGGGATACGGACGATAACGAAGATGCCCGCCGGGTGCGCTGCCATGTGGCGCTGCTTCCGGTAGGGGGCACCTATACCATGACGGCGGCCCAGGCGGCGGATCTGGCCGGGGCCATCCGGCCGGAGGTGGCCGTTCCCACCCATTACGGGGATATCGTGGGAGAAAGAGGGGATGGAGAGAAATTCGCATCCCTGCTGGATAAGGGAATCCTTTGCGATATCGGGATGTAAGCCCTGATGCCTACGCCTAATCCCTATTGCCTATTGCGGGCGGGCCCTAAAGGACTAGGCGCTTCGCGCCGTCGCAATGCCCGCCCCTACGCCTGATCCCTAAAACACTTGCAATCTGCCGGAAAATCATATATAGTACGGACGATTGCCGCAGAAGGCGGCAGCACAAAGGAGAGAGAAAATGAAAAAACGAGGCATAGCCCTGTTGTTGACGGCCCTGATGCTTCTGGGCCTTACCGCCTGCGGCGGCCAGAAGGATCCCACCGGGGGAACCAAAGCCCCCACCGGCGCCGATGCCCGGAAAGCCGCGAATGAAATTAATGTGGGCATCGCCCAGGATTTAAGCAGCTCCCTGGGGCCTTACCAGCTGGCTACCGCCGGAACCCGGGAGGTGATGTTCAATGTATTTGAAGGCCTCTACAAAGTGGATCCCAGCGGGGACTTTAAGCCCGCCCTGGCCACGGATCATACGGTTTCCGCTGACGGCCTGGTTTACAGCTTTACCATACGGGAAGGGGTAAAATACCACAACGGCGCCGTGATGACGGCCCAGGATGTGATCCACTCCTTCAAAACCTGTGCCGAATCCTCCGTGGACAGCTCCATCAAAAAGATCCTGGCCAATGTGAAGGATCTGAAAGAGGAGAGCGGCAAGGTGGTGATGACCCTGGAAAAGCCGGACAGCGATTTCCTGGCTTATGTGAGCTCCGTTTATATTTCCCCCGCTGCTTATACCGAGCAGGATACCAAGCCCGTGGGCACCGGCCCTTTCAAGTTTGTGAGCCGCACCGTCCAGGACAGCGTGGTGCTGGAACGATCCGATGCATACTGGGGCGAGAAGGCGGGGTTAAACCGCATCACCTTTAAGATTTTCGAGAATATTACCGCCATGATGACCGCCCTGGAAGCGGGCAGCCTGGATCTGGCCTGCCATCTGGACACCACCCAGGTGAAGGGGCTGTCCAAGGAATACAATGTGCTGGAAGGCAGTATGAATTTGGTGCAGGCCCTGTATCTGAACCATGAATATGCGCCCTTAAAGGACATCCGGGTGCGCCAGGCCTTAAACTATGCCGTGGATGTGGATGCCATGCTGAAGCTGACGGCGGAGGGCCACGGCCACAAGCTGGGAACCTCCATCTATCCCGCCTTCAAGAAATATTTCGACGAGAGCCTGGTGGATGCTTATCCCTATAATCCGGAGAAGGCCAAGAGCCTCCTGGCGGAGGCGGGATACGCCAACGGCTTCAAACTCACCATCACGGTGCCCAGCAACTACACCCCCCATGTGAACACGGGCATGGTGCTGGCGGAGCAGTTAAAGGCCGTGGGCATTGAGGCCGGCGTGCAGGAAGTGGAATGGAATACCTGGCTGACGGATGTGTACCAGGGCCATAAATTCGAAGCCACGGTCTGCGGGTTCGATGCGTCCACCTTGACGGCCAATGCGCTGCTGGGCCGTTATGAGTCCACTTCCTCCAAAAATATGTGCTCCTACAAGGGCACTCAGTTTGATGCCTTCCTGAAGGAAGCTTTAGCCACCACGGATGATTCCCGCCGGACGGAGCTCTTTAAGTCCGCCGCCAAGTGCCTTTCGGATGATGCGGTGAATGTGTACCTGCAGGACCTGGCGGAATATGTAGCCATCCGCAGCACTCTGAAGGGTTTCACCTTCTATCCCCTGTATGTGCTGGATTTAAGCAAGGTGACATATTGAGCCACTCAAGCGTAGGGGCGGCTATTAGCCGCCCAGGGCCTTGACAAGCGGCAATCCAGGGCGATTGGTATTTACATGAACTTTGTCATTAAAAAACTCGGCACCCTGCTGCTGACCCTCCTGGTCCTCTCTTTTCTGGCCTATGCCGCCTTTGAAATGGTAGGGGATCCGGTAAACCTGATGCTGGGCACCAACGCCTCCCCGGAGGATGTGGCGGCCCTGCGTCAGCAGCTGGGTTTGGACAAGCCCCTGCTCCTTAGGTACTTCCGCTGGCTCACGGGCTTTCTTGTGATGGATATGGGAAACTCCTATATCTACCGCATCCCCGTCATTGACATGATAGGAGACAAGCTGGGCATCACCGTGACCCTCACCCTGATGGGCTTTGCCCTGACCTTGCTCTTTTCCATCCCCTTGGGGGTTTACGGCGCCCGCCGGGAGGGCAGCTGGGCGGACCGGATGCTGACGGTGGTAAACCAGATTGTGATGGCAGTGCCCGCTTTTTTCGTGGCTATTCTGCTGATGGTATTCTTTGGGGTGGTGCTGCGGCTTTTTACCCCCGGCAGCTTCGTTTCTTTCCAGGATTCCCCGGGACAATACCTGCTTTATATGATTTTTCCGGCCCTTTCCATTGCAGTGCCCCGCACCGCCATGACCGCCAAAATGCTCCGCTCCTCCATTCTGGGAGAAATGCAGAAGGATTATGTGCGGACCGCCTACAGCCGGGGGCATAACCGGCAGACGGCCCTAAAGGGCCATGCCTTGAAAAACGCCCTGCTGCCGGTCATCAGCTTCATGGCTTCCACCATGGCGGAAATGCTGGCGGGCTGTATTGTCATTGAACAGATCTTTTCCATCCCCGGCATTGGCCGCCTGCTGATGGTGTCCATCAGCAACCGGGACATTCCCGTGGTGGAGGCCATCGTGATGATTTTGGCGGTATGGGTCATGCTGGTGCATTTCATTGGGGAGATCATCAATGAAGTGCTGGATCCCCGGCTGCGGGCGTAAAGGGGGGGCGGCATGAAGAAACTCTTTGAAAAACATAATAACTGGTTCTTCAAGACCGGCTTTGTGATCACCGTTTTTATGGTGACCCTGGTGGTGATCGGCCAGATCTGGACTCCTTACGACCCGGCGGCCATGGATGCGGCGGCCAAGGCCCAGGGGCCTTCCCTGGCCCACTTCATGGGCACGGACAACTTCGGCCGGGATCTTTTCTCCCGGGTGCTGGAGGGGGCTGGGGCCACCTTGATCATCGCCTTTTTCGTGGTGCTTTTAGGGGCGGGCCTGGGGACCTTGATCGGGGCCCTCACCGGCTATTTCGGCGGGGTGGTGGATGAAGTGCTGATGCGGATCTGCGATGCCCTGACTGCCTTCCCCAGCGTGCTTTTGGCTCTCATTATCCTGGCGATTTTAGGGCCGGGGCGGCTGAATGTGATCGGGGTGCTGGGGCTGGTCTTTATTCCCAGCTTTGCCCGTATCGTGCGGACGGAGTTTGCCCGGATCAAAAAGCTGAATTATGTGTCCCTGGCCAAGCTCCAGGGAGTTCCCACCGGCCGGATCCTGCTGCGGCATATCCTGCCCAATATTATGCCGGTGCTGCTGCCGGCCATTTCCATCGGCTTTAATAATGCGGTGCTGGCGGAAGCCAGTATGAGCTTTCTGGGGGTGGGGGTTTCCGCCTCCGAGGTGTCCCTGGGGCGGATGCTGTCCGATTCCCAGAATTATATTCTCCGGGGCCTGCCCTGGTACGCCATTTTCGTGGGCCTGACCATTGTGCTGCTGATTTTAGGTTTTTCCCTTCTGGGGGAAGGCATGCGCCAGGAGGAGTGACCTTTCCCCCTGCGTAGGGGCGGCTATCAGCCGCCCGGGGATTAGGGCGATTGATAATCGCCCCTACGAAAGATAAGTGCCGTCTGCAGCCGTAGGGGCGGCTATCAGCCGCCCGCAAACAAAAAGACGACAGGGTTGAAAAGGAATGAATGATACACCCGCTAAAATCTTGGAAGTCCGGAATGTTTCCACCTCCTACACCCGTAAATCCCCTCTGGGAAAGGTGAAAATCCAGCATGTGCTTCACGATGTAAGCTTCGATTTATACGAAGGGGAAGCCCTGGGCCTGGTGGGGGAAAGCGGCTCCGGCAAAACCACCCTGGCCCGGGCCATTTTGGGCTTCCTGCCCAAATACGAAGGCACCATCCGGCATTTTTCCGAACGCCCCCAGGTGGTGTTCCAGGACCCTTATACGGCCCTGAACCCTGCCAAGACGGTGGAGTGGATACTGGGAGAACCCCTGCGGATGTTGGGAATCCAGGATGCCCAGGCCAGACGGCAGAAGATCCTGGATATGCTGATTAAAGTGGGCCTGGATGAATCCTATTTAAGCCGGAAGCCGTCCCAGCTGTCCGGGGGTCAGCGGCAACGGATCTCTATCGCTGCGGCTTTGATTATGGAACCCCGCTTTATTGTGGCGGATGAGCCGGTTTCGGCCCTGGATGTGACCATCCAGGCCCAGATTCTGGAATTGCTGGCCCGGATGAAGGAAGAGTTCGGCTTGAGTTATCTCTTTATTTCCCACGATATGAATGTGGTGTACCAGCTTTGCGACCGGGTAATCGTGATGCGCAAGGGCGTGGTGGTGGAAGAAGGAGATATCGATCAGATTTTTGATGCCCCCCGGCATCCCTATACCCGGGAACTGGTGGAAGCGTCGAAATAAAAAAGAATAATAAAAACCCCGCAATAAGTACTTGTCACAGCGGAAAAATAGTGATAAAATATCGCCGAAAAACAGGCAAAACGCCTTTTTAGAGTTCTCAGGGAGGAATGTATGAGTCAAGTAACCGAAATCAAAGAAGAAGTCATCGCCGAAGTCCAGGAAGCGGCGAAGGAAGCGGTCCAGCCGGTAGCGGAAGCCGCAGAAACAGTCGTAGCCCAGGCAGAGGAGATGAAATCCGAACTGAGCGAAAAGGCGGAAGAGGCCGTAGCGGCTGCTGAGGAAAAGGCAGAAGCCGTAACGGAAGCCGTTGAGGAAAAAGCGGCGGAAGTCAGCGAAGCTGCCGAAGCCGTGGAAGAAAAGGCGGCGGAAGTGACCGCAGCAGCGGAAGAGAAAGCCGCAGAGGTCAAGGCCGAGGCCACCGAGTCCATGGCGGACTTAGGCGAAGCCCTGGAAGATTCCTTGAAGCAGGGGCCGCCCACGGATGATCCCGTATGGTACCGTCTGGAGGAGCTTCTGGAAAGCAAGGAAGCCATTCCCGTGAAGATTGACAGCGTGGTAAAGGGCGGCGTCACGGCCTTTGTGGACGGCATCCGCGCCTTCATCCCCGCCTCCAAGGCCTCCACCTCCCATGTGGACGATCTGGAAAGCTTAAAGGGCCTGGAAACGGAAGCGGTGGTCATTACCGCGGAACGGGCCGGCAAGAAGCTGGTGCTGTCCGTGCGGGATGCCCTGCGCCGGAAGGAAAAGGCCAGCCGGGCCGCCGCCATGGCGGAGTGCGTGGAAGGGGCCGTGCTGGAAGGCGTGGTGGATTCCCTGATGGAATACGGCGCTTTCATCAAGCTGAACAACGGCATCTCCGGCCTGCTGCATGTGTCCCAGATCAGCCATGACCGGGTCAATAAGCCCGCGGATGTGCTGAAGGAAGGGGATCCCATCACCGTAAAGATCATTGCCATCAAGGACGGCAAGATTTCCTTAAGCAAGAAGGCCCTGGAAGAGGCTCCGGCCCGGAAGGAAAGGGCTCCTCGGGGAGACCGTCCCGAACGGGAAGGCCGTGACGGGGAAAGACGTCCCCGGGACCGCCGGGATAAGGAAGAGGTCTTCAACTACAAGGAGACCGGCAAGGCTTCCACTTCTTTGGGAGATATCTTAAGCGGTATCAAGCTGGATTGATATAAAACGAAACCACAGGGGCAGGCGGATCCGCCTGCCTCTTTTTTAAAACTTAGTAAAACTCTGCAATTGGTTTCAATGCGAAAAAAATAATTTCCTTCGGATACAATATACCCTCAGGCGTAAAATAAGAAAGAAAATCACAGAAAAACTTAATTATATCAATTTCGCTGCCTTGCCAATCATCCGTTACTGTGATAAAATGAGAATAACTTATTGACGGTCGGCGAACTGTTATTTATTTTGGCCGATACAGCCAAAGTGAGAGCATTTCCTTTCGGCCGGCTTCAGTAAGAATTCAAGAAGGAGTGAAACACATGAAGAAGACGAGAAAGTTGTTGGCATTGCTGCTGGTGACCGTGATGGCTCTGAGTGCCTGCGGTGGCGGCAGCACGCCCACCACCACGGCAAAGCCGGCGGAGACCACTACCCAGGCTCCGGCTCCGGCTGACACCACCACTCAGGCTCCCGCTCCTGCGGAGACCACCACTCAGGCCCCCGCTCCGGCGGAGACCACCACCAAGGCTCCGGAAACCACCACCCCGGCTCCGGAAACCACCGAGGCCCCTGCCCCTCTGGCAGATTGGGACGGCGCTTATATGGAACGGGAAGATTTCCAGGCCTACTTCATCCATGACCTGCAGTTGATGGTGGAAGCCATTGAGGATCAGCTGGATGACGCCACCTATTCCAAGGTGATGGCGGATCAGGAAGCCGGCGAAGCCGCTATCCGCGGGGCCGGCACCGTGGCGGAAATCAAGGAAGCCTACAAAGAGGCCTTCGACAACATTTTAATGGAGATTCCTCTTTATGACGGCGTTGTTTCCTATAAGAAGGAGAGCAATGAGGAACGCACCAACATCCTGGGCATTCTGGAACGCTTTGCTGTTTCCACCGGCATCACCGGCGTGTCTCTGTATGAGAACGGCGCGTATGTGATGTATAACCCCCGTATCACTCTGGGCACCGAAAACTACATCGTAGGCTATGGCTTCGGCACCATGGCGGAAGGCGCCATCACGGAAGATCTGGAATATGAAACCAATCCGGATTGGAAGCGTTACTATCATACCTATGAGACCATGGATCCCGGTCATATTCTGTACCACAACGATCAGGGTTCCCAGGTGGGCGATATGTTCAGCTATATCGCAGCTTCCTTCTACACCAATTTCATGAACGAGACCAAGGACGGTTATGACTGGGTTCCCGAACTGGCCAAGGAAAAGCCCGTGGCTGTAAATGATGATGACGGGGACGGCATGGCCACCACCTGGAAATTCGAGATCCGCACCGGCAAGGGCGACGGCCTGAAGTACACCACCGGTTCCGAACTGGAATCCCGGAAGGCCTTCAATGACCGTCTCGTGGAACTGGAAGACTATATCACCCCCTTCAAGTTCCTGCTGACCCAGGCCAACAATATGTACCGCGGTACCGAAATGGCCAACTCCACCGGCGGCGCTATTGCCGGCGCGAAGGATTACTACAACGCTTCCAAGGACGGCTTCAACGAGGCTGCCTGGGAGAAGGTTGGCGTGAAAGCATTTGAGGAAGGCGGCAAGAGCTACTTCCAGGTTGAGTTCGCGGAAGAACAGACCCAGTTCTACTGCATGTATTACATTTCTTCCTCCCTGTATATGCCTCTGCCCCAGGAATTCATTGACCTGGTAGGCACCAATGTGGACGGCGTGTCTCAGCTTTTCAGCTACAACAACGACAAGACCGAATCCCCCGTGGACAATGCCCTGGCCCTGGGCGCTTTCTACCTGGAGCGCTGGGATGCGGAGCAGCAGGTTGTTTACAAGAAGAACCCCAACTATGTATTCGCCGACACCAAGTATCAGATTGAAGGCGTGCATGACAAGATTTTCCCGGCGGCCAAAGAAGATCCTACCCTGGGCTTCCAGGAATTCCTGGCCGGCCACTTTGACGCCGCCTCCATCCCGAAGGATTATCTGGATGAATACCGCAACGACCCCCGTACCCGGACCACCACCGGTACTTCCAACTACAAGATCAACGCCAATGCCTGCGACCAGGCTACCTGGGAGTACCTCTTCGGTACCGAGGGCGTGGTGAAGCAGAATGCCAAGGAAGATTACTGGGATCTGAAGCCTTTAATGGGCAACCACCACTTCATCCAGGGCGTGAGCTTCTCCCTTGACCGGCAGACCTACGCCAATGCCCGCGGCTCCATCGCCAGCGTGGAATATCTGTCCTCCAACTATATGTCCGATCCTGAAAACGGTGTGTCCTACTCCACCACGGATGCCCACAAGAAAGCCATCGCTCCGCTGCTGGCGGATACCGACGGCAAGGGCTACTCCCTGGAGCTGGCCCGGGATTACTTCCGTCTGGCTCTCACCGAACTGGAAGCGGAAGGCGCTTTAAAGCCCGGCACCAAGGACAAACCCACCGAGCTGGAGATCGAATTTGCCTGGATGACCCCCGCCCAGGAAGAATCCTTCTTCAAGGAAATCAAGGACTTCATCGAGACCGCCTTCAATGATGAGAGCGTTTCCGGCGGCGTTTACAAGCTGACCTGCGTTTTCTGGGTAGGCAACGAATGGTCCGATGTGTACTACAACAAGATGATGACCGGCCAGTTTGACTTTGGTTACGGCTCCATCACCGGCAACTCCCTGAATCCTCTGGACTTCATGTCTGTGCTGTCCTCCGATCAGGAAATTTCCGGCAACTTCACCCTGAACTGGGGTGTAGATACCAACACCACGGATGTGTACCCCATTGTTTATGATGGCCACCGCTGGTCCTATGACGCGCTCCAGGGCGCTGCCAACGGCACCGTGGTAGTCTCCAAGGGACAGAAGAAAGCTCCCGTGGAGATTGAGTACACCGAGCTGACCAAGAACGAAGACGGTTCCTACACCGGTTCCTTCACCCTGACTTCCACCAACCCTGAGATCATCAAGGTGGATGTGAAATCCGTGGTATGCTGCAACTACGAGCGCTACCGCAACGGCGACGGCGAATATGACGAAACCGAGCTGGAGGATGTGAAGGTAGAAGAGAAGAACGGCGTTTACACCGTGACCTTCACCGTGCCTGCAGAGCTGGCGGAAGATTACGCCACCGGCAGCGGCAAATCCGAAGAACCGAAGGGCATTACCGGTTTCGACCTGTACTATGACCTGACGATTGACGGAAACGTAAGCACCGATCTCATCTACGGCGCGGACGACGTGTTCGAAGTGAAGTAATATTCGGGCAAGCTGAAATAAGATCCGGCAGGCGGTTGGACCAACAATCCGCCGCCTGCCGGATTGTTTTTAGGGAAAGGGGATTCCAATGGGAAAATATGTCCTGAAAAGGATAGGGCTTGCCTTCGTCACCACCTTTATTATTCTTTCACTGACCTTTATTCTGGTCAAACTGCTTCCCTTCGAGCGCCCCATAGGCAACGATGCCATGCAGATCGCTTATTTCGATAAGCAGACCTCTTTGGGCTATGTTTACCGCTTCGAAGACAATCACGACGAAGAATACGGCGAATATTTATACCGTTCGCCCATGGACAAGGGCCGCCGCAACTATTACTACAAGGTACCCGTGTTGGAACAGTACGGCAAATGGCTGAAAAACATTGTGACCAAGTGGGAGTGGGGCTACAGTAAGTCCATTATGCCAAATGTATCCGCCTCCGTTATCATTATGAGCCGGATCGGATACTCTATTCGATTGAATGTATTCTCGGTGCTCTTTTCCGTGCCTTTGGGGATTCTGCTGGGAATCTGGGCGGCACTGAAAAAGAATACCATGACGGATCATTTTATATCCACCATGGTCATGATTTTCATATCCATACCGAGTTTCGTGCTGATCTCCTTCGTATTGAGGGTGTTCTGCTATACTTTGGGGTGGCTGCCCTCCACCTGGCCGCCGGATACGGCCCCCGCCAGGATGAAGGCGATGGGTTATATCATTCCGGTATTCTGTCTTTCCTTTGGCTCCATTTGCAGCTACTGCCGTTTCGTCCGGGCCGAGCTTTGCGAAGTGCTGGAAAGCGAATATCTGCTGCTGGCCAGGACCAAGGGCCTGACCCGCCGGCAGGCTATCATCCGCCATGCCTTAAAGAATTCCATGGTGCCTATTTTCCCTTCCATTCTGGCGGAATTCATCGGTCTTCTGGGAGGCTCTATGATTCTGGAAAATATGTACGGGATTCCCGGTATCGGCCGGCTTTTCGTGACATCCCTGGGCCATAAAGACTATGATATCCTCTTTGTGGATATGGCGATTTTCACCACTTTGGGTCTTTTGTTCGGCGTACTGACAGACCTTTCCTACGGCTTTATTGACCCGAGAATCAGAATGGGGGCGAAGAAGTGATGGAAAATACGAATAAAAGACAAATCGAATTTCTGGAAAACGACTTCCAGCTGGTCCGGGATGAAGAGGAACGAATCTTTGATACCAAGCTGGAAACCAAGCCCACCACCTTCTTCAAGGACGCCTTCCGGCGTTTCTGCAAAAACAAATCCTCGGTGGCGGGGGGCATTATTCTGGCCATCCTGATTACGCTGGCCATTTTCCTGCCCATCTTTTCCAAATCCAATATCGACCGGGTAAGCCCCACGGAACAGTTCCTGGCTCCCAAGCTCTTTGAGCCCACTCTCGGGGAGGATAAGGGTTTCTGGAACGGCACCCGGAAGAAGACCCATATCGTGTACGACACCCAGAATGAGGTGCCGGCCCTCTCGGATAAAAACTCCGTAGCCGCCATCAAACAGGCTCTGGTGTGGATCCGGGTGGACGAGGAACCCAGCCTCATTGATGTGGCCAATAATTATGCCACCGGCGGCGTGCTGGTGGTCTCTACGGATTCCATGGTGGCCGGCCGGGATATTTATTTAACTTCCAAACCCATTGCGTTCACCGACAAAGGGGGCTATACCCTGAAGGTGGAATTTGATGACGAAGAAGGGGTCAGCAGTTCCAAATTGGGGGAATATATGGTATTTCTCCAAAGCGGAAACAAGCCGGAAGACCGCATCATCCTCCGGGATTTCAGCCGGGATTACAGCCCCCTGGAAGTGAACATCAGCGAAGTGCTGAAGGAGAACCGGAAGAGCTCCACCACCGCCCAGATCGGCTTTGAGGTGCGGGCCACTTCAGATGCCTACCGCTATATTCTCATCAAGGGTATACAGCTGGCCGGCGGAGAACGGGCCAAGAACAAGGAACAGCTGGAGGCGGCCTCCTTTGATGACGCCACGGTGCAGATCAACAACTCCGATGTCAACAGCGAAGGCTATTGGGCCTGCTCCGGCCGGAAGGGCATTCATAATTCCGAGCTGTATTACTGCGATTACCGCATCGATACCTATATGCTGGCTTACGGCAACGCGGACGAGCTGACTTACTCCGCCACGGAACTGAACAACTGGATTGCCAAAGGCTGGTGCAAATATGATCCTGCCGTGGGGCCCAGCTCCTTCGAACTGCTGGATGATAAGTGCCCCCTGGATGAAGTGACCGGCCAGACGGTGATGAGCGTCACCAAGAAGATTTCCAGTGTCACCGGCAAAAGCTGGGGCTACCGGAAGCTGGGCTACGATAAAATGCCCAAGTTCCTGATGGGGACGGATGTTTCCGGCTTCGATCTTTTGAAGCGGGCCTTTACCGGTCTCCGTACTTCCCTGATTCTGGGTGTGTGCACGGCGGCTTTCTGTTTCTGCTTCGGTCTGGTATGGGGTTCCATTTCCGGCTATTTCGGCGGACGGGTGGACCTGTATATGGAACGCTTTACGGAGATTTTGGGGGGCGTGCCCTGGATTGTGGTGATGACTTTGGCTATTCTGCATTTGGGCAATAACTTCCTCACCTTCTTCCTGGCCCTGTGCCTTACGGGCTGGATGGGCACCGCCCACCGGACCAGAACCCAGTTCTACCGCTTTAAAGGAAGGGAATATGTGCTGGCCTCCCGGACCCTGGGATCTTCGGATGCCCGGCTGATTTTCCGGCATATCCTGCCCAACTCCCTGGGCACCATTATCACCGGCGCCGTACTCATGATCCCCAGCACCATTTTCTCGGAAGCCACCCTGGCATACCTGAACCTGGGTCTGCAGGGGGTTCAGGCCTTCGGCGTGATGATGGCCGCCAATCAGCAGTACCTGGGCATTTATCCCAACCTGGTCATCTTCCCGGCGGTGGTGATGGCCCTGATGATGATCTCCTTTAACTTATTTGGCAACGGCCTGCGCGATGCCTTCAATCCCTCTTTGAAAGGAAGTGACTAAGATGGCTGAGACAGGAAAAACAGTATTATCCGTCAACAATCTGGTGGTGAACTTTAAGACCGACAACGGCATTCTCCAGGCGGTGCGGGATGTGTCCTTCGATCTGGAAGAGGGGGAGACCCTCTGCATCGTAGGGGAATCCGGCTCCGGCAAGTCCGTCACCTCCAAAGCCATCATGGGCATTTTGGCCAACAACGCCATCATTGCCGGGGGCAATATTATGTACCGGGGGGAAAACCTGCTGGAAGTGGCAGAGGAAGAGTTTTACAAGATCCGGGGCCATAAAATCGGTATGATTTTCCAGGATCCTTTATCCTCTCTGAACCCCATTGTGAAGATCGGCAAGCAGATCACGGAGGCGACGCTGATTAACTCCGACAAGCTGAAGCTCATGTACAATGACCTCATCAGCGAAGATATGATCCGCTATAAGAATACCCTGGCCCGCCGGGATATTGCCATCGACACGGAAAAGAAAAAGCTGGAACTGCTGGAAACCCAGATCAAAACCAAGGACTATGCAGACGGCGCGGCCAAGTCGGCGGACCAGGCCATGCTGAAGCAGAAAAAGGACGCGTTCAAGGAGTTTGTGAAGAAGACCCGGGCCGAGTATGATGCGGAGGCGAAAGAGCTGAAAGCGGTGCTGGCGGAAACCCAGAAGAAGGCCAAAAAGCAGGTGAAGGAATACAAAGCCCAGGTGACGCAGGAGCACAAAAAGAAGCTGGCGTCCTTAAAGAGCGAGCTTTCCAAAGCCGGCCCGGAGGCCAGGGATTCCATCAAAAAGCAGATAGAAGAGGAAAAAACGGAGTATACCAACAAGCTTTCCATCACCAAGGAAGAGGCTAAAAAGCGGGCCCTGACCATTATGAAGGAAGTGGGCATTCCGGATCCGGAAAAGCGCTATAATCAGTATCCCTTCGAGTTCTCCGGCGGCATGCGGCAGCGTATCGTCATTGCCATTGCGCTGACGGCCTCTCCGGAAATCCTGATTTGCGACGAGCCCACCACCGCCCTGGACGTGACCATTCAAGCCCAGATTCTGGAGCTGATCAACCGGATTAAGGAAGAGCGGAAACTCTCGGTTATCTTCATCACCCATGACCTGGGGGTGGTGGCCAATATGGCGGACCGGGTGGCGGTGATGTACGCCGGCAAGATTGTGGAATACGGCACGGCGGAAGAGATTTTCTATGATCCTAAACACCCCTATACCTGGGCGCTTTTATCCAGTATTCCGGATGTGGATTCCAAGGAAAAGCTGGAAGCCATTCCCGGCACGCCCCCCAATATGATCTATCCGCCTAAGGGGGATGCCTTTGCGGCCCGCAGCAAATATGCCATGAACATCGATTTCAGGGAGCAGCCGGAGTATTACCGGATCAGCGACACCCACTATGCCGCCACCTGGCTGCTGGATCCCAAGGCCCCTAAGGTAGAGATGCCTAAGATCGTCAGCGAACGGATTCGTATTTCTTTGGAGGAGGACAAAAAGCATGAGCAAGCAGAATGAATTATTCGAGACCATCTCCGAAGAAATCAATGAAGAGCTCCCTGTCATGGAAGAAGCGCTGGAGGCAAAGCAGCAGTATTTTCTCCGGGATGATCACGAAGATATAGACAGTCTGGAGACCCATTTAAGCAGTCAGGAGGCCTTTAATCAGTATTACAAGCTGAACCCGGGTGTGAAGCAGAAACCGGAACTGCGGGAGCAGAAAATCCTGCTGTCCGTGCGGCACTTAAAGCAGTTTTTCTTCTTCGGCAAAGGACGGAACCGGCAGAAATTAAAGGCGGTTTCCAATGTGTCCTTTGATGTGCGGGAAGGAGAATGCCTGGGCATCGTGGGAGAATCCGGCTGCGGAAAAACCACTACGGGCCGCAGCATCATGCGCCTGTACAATATCACCTCCGGGGCGGTTTACTACCGGGGCGTGCGGATCAGCGCCGGGGATCGCTGGAACAAAAAGGAAATCAAGTGGGTGCCTATCCATGCCAAGGAAAAGGAGGCCAAGCTGAGAGAAAAGGGCGGCCCTGAGGCGGAGGCAGAGATTCAGAAGCTCCGGGAACGGGTGGAGCAGGTAAAGCCGGTGCAGAAGGCCAAAATCAAACAGATTAAGTTTGACAACGGCCATGTGAGCCAGAAGCTCTTAAACGAGATCCAGATGATCTTCCAGGATCCCATCGACTCCCTGGATCCCCGTATGACGGTGGAGGATATTATCCAGGAAGGCCTGCAGATCCAGGGCCACAAAAATAAGGAAGAAAACCACAAGAAGGTGGTGGAAATGCTGCAGACCGTGGGCTTGGTGGAGGAGCATGCTTCCCGTTACCCTCACGAGTTTTCCGGGGGCCAGCGACAGCGTATCGGCATTGCCCGGGCGCTGGTGATGAATCCCAAGCTTCTGATCTGCGACGAGCCTATTTCCGCCCTGGATGTGTCCATCCGGGCCCAGATCATCAACCTGCTGAACGATCTGAAGAACAATCTGAACCTGACCATCATCTTTATTGCCCACGATTTATCCGTGGTCAAGTATTTCTGCGATTCCATCGTGGTGATGTATTTCGGCAAGGTGGTGGAAAAGGCCCCCAGCGACGAGCTCTTTAAGAACCCGCTGCATCCGTATACCCGCTCCCTGCTCTCGGCAATTCCTAAGCCGGATCCCCGCTCTGAGCGGCGCCGGAAACGGATTACCTATAATCCGGCGGAGGCCCATGATTACGAGCACGGAGATGTGCCTTCCTTCCGGGAAATCCGGCCGGGACACTTTGTGTATTGCAACCAGGCGGAGTTTGATCGCTATCAGGAGGAATTGGTGGACTGATATGAGTCTGTTGAGACGATTGGTTTTGCATTCGCCGAAACGATATCTGGCGGGGCTGCTGCTTGCGGCAGCCCTTAGCTTTTTGGGCCTGTGCCTTAGGGGCTTTGACCGCCTGTTTTACTATGTGGACGCCATAGAGCTGGCGGGGGCCGCAGTGTTCTTTATGGGCCTTTTGCAATTGGTGGCTTACTTCGGCGCCTTTGATACCTTCGGCTATGCCTTTTCCGGCTTCCGCCGGAAGGAGCGGCCCTATCAGGATCTGATGGATTATAATACCCAAAAGCAGGAAAAACGCCGGCAGCAGGAACTGACATTCATGCCTTTTATTCTGGTGGGAATCCTCTTTATGCTGATCGGTTTTTTGCTGGGACTGGGACTCCCCCGGCCGTAAAGGAAGAAGGCTTTGATTTCTGTAGGAAAAACCCCAAAAAAATTTTCAAATTATTGAAAATAATAGTTGACATCTGCCTGCTGCTGTGGTAGATTAAGCAATGCGCCTCGCAAAAAGGCGTCTGGAACCTTGACAATTAAATGATGCATTCCAACCCTGAAAATTCCTAATAGAATCAACAGCGGGAGAGC
>CADBFP010000030.1 GCA_902793995.1 uncultured Lachnospiraceae bacterium
TCTTCTGCCATCGTCTTACGCTCTCCCGCTGTTGATTCTATTAGGAATTTTCAGGGTTGGAATGCATCATTTAATTGTCAAGGTTCCAGACGCCTTTTTTCAGGCGCAAGGGGTAATTTACCACGCGCAGTTGAACTTGTCAACCACTTTTTTACGATTTCTTAAATTATTTTTCCGGGATATTGAAATGACCCGTATTTACAGTGAAATCAATGCGTTTCCGAAAGCTCGTCTTCCTCTTCCAAAAGCCTCAGTCCCGCCGTATCCGTTACAGGCAAAGAAAAGCAAATCGCCTTGGAGCTGGTTTCCAAACCCGCTTTTTCCATAATGGAGGACATGATGTGATTCTTATTATTCGTAGCGGATACAATATAGATGATATCTTTTTCCGATGCCAGAGATACGCCGAAAAACTGTTCCGCACTCTTCATGCCGGTCCCCCGGGCATGGATCACCGTGCCGCCTGCCGCCCCCGCTTCCCGGGCCGCATCCATTACCGGCTCGCTGTATCCCTGATTGCAAATCACCATAATCAATTCCCGCTTGGTTCCCTGCATAACCGATTCCTCTTTTCTTTCAAAGGGTTGTTCCTGGGTTAAAAAAGCCAGTTCCCGCTTCCCGCCTATACTGCTTAAGGGCACGGTGAAAGCAATCCCCGTAGCAGGTATATCAATGCGTAGCTTTTGCCTTAAATCTCTCTTAATAGCAGGCCATTTTCCGGCGGTCACAAAGGAAAAGCAGACTGCCTTTTCCGTACTGTCCAGGCCCAGCATATTCAGCGTGGCATGGGTGGCCGTTCCATAACCCAGAGCTATCAGATTAACTTCCAGCTTTTGCTCCTGATAAATCTCTAATAACTGGCTCAATCTGTTCCGGGCCACAATGGCGATTAATAAACTGACAGAATCCATCACAGTCTCCTTTACAACTCGATGATGGCGAAATCATCCAGTTCCCCATAAGCCAGGCCAGAAGCGATAGACACGGGTTTCCGGCTGCGGGCCTTCATGGCATAAACCAGTCCCAAAAGCTGGATGGTGATGAGGGGGGTCATGGCTACCAGGGCCACCACTCCAAAGGCATCCGTAATCACATTGCCCCCTCTTGCCAGACAAACGCCGGTTGCCAGCGGCAGCAGAAAGGTGGCTGTCATAGGGCCGGATGCCACGCCGCCGGAGTCGAAGGCAATGGCGGTGAAAAAGGGCGGAACAAGGAAGGAAAGACCTAAAGCCAACGCATAACCGGGAAGAATGAACCACAGCAGCGAAGTGCCTGTCAGCACCCGCAGCATGGAAAAGCCCACCGAGGCGGATACGCCCAGACAAAGGCAGCGCTCTAAAACTTTTTCCGGAATGGCACCGTCGGTTATTTCTTCAACCTGTCGGGTCAGAACCGATACCGCCGGTTCTGCTTTCACGATATAATAGCCGATGATGATTCCCACGGGAATTAAGATGCGGTAAAAAGACAGACCCGCCAGAACCTGTCCCAGATACAGCCCTGCCGGCATAAAGCCTACATTGGCTCCGGTCAGGAACAAAACCAGACCGATATATGTATAGGCCGCTCCTACCAAAATCTTTTTCAGGCTCCGTCCATCCATTTTGATCAGGATAAACTGGAACAGCAGAAACAAGACAAGAATCGGAAACAAAGACTTGGCCATTTCCCATAAATAGGTGGGAAATCCTTTGACAAACATTTTTCCCAGGGCGATGCTTTCGTTTACCTCTGGCAAAGAAGCAGCCGAAAAAGCTGTGCTTTCCGGGTGATAAGCCATACCCAGAATCAAAACCGTCAGAATGGGGCCGATGGAACAGAGGGCTACCAGACCCATACTGTCCTCTGCGGCAGATCGGTCGCTTCGGATGGAGGAAATACCCAACCCGAAGGCCATAATGAAAGGCACGGTCATAGGCCCGGTGGTAACGCCGCCGGCATCAAAGGCCACGGCAAGAAAATCCCGGGGCACAAAGAAAAGAAGAAGAAATATCAAGGCATAAAAGATCAATAGCAGCGTGCGCAGCGGAATGCGAAAAACCATGCGCAGAAAAGCCAGCAGCAGGAAAATGCCCACCCCGACGGCTACGGAAATGATTAAAACCAAGTTGGGGACTGACTGAACCTGCTGGGCCAAAACCTGCAAATCCGGTTCGGATATGGTGATTAAAAAACCCAGGAAAAAGCCTAAGACTAAAATGAGAGGGAGTTTTTTGGTGCGGGTAATGGCGGAACCCATCCGGCCACCCATGGGCCCCATGGCCAATTCCGCCCCCAGGGAGAAAAACATTTCTCCCACAAGAAGCAGGACACTGCCCAACAAAAAGGTCAGCAGTATCCCGCTGGGTAACGGCGCCACCGTCAGGCTTAAGGCCAAAACAATAACCAGAATAGGACCGATAGCCCGGATGGCTTCAATCATTTTTTCTCTTAGTCGACTTGCGTACAAATCCTAACCCGTGTTATTTAATAAACTTGCCCTTTAAAATAAGATATCCTTCCTTATTGTAGCGCTTTCCGAAAAGGCCGCCTTTCCGCTCAGACATATCTGCCGCCTCTTCGATCATATTCTCCGCTTCTTCTTTGGTAAACAGAATTCCTTTATCCCGTCTGGCTTCCGCAGCATTTTGCAAAGCCACATCGCCTGCTTCATCCAGCACGCAGTCAATGGAAGTCAGGTAATTCTTGGCATAAGTAATAAAGTCGGCTTCACTCATCCCGATAGTTCCCAGGGAACCGGTTGTGCTCTCAATCTTTTTAACCACTTTGGTGGCCCCTTCCAAATTGACGGCTTCCGCCTGAGGAACAGCGTCTTTAATGTCCTTTACGACAGTGGTTTTTCCGTCGCTGATTTTTATGTCCGGCTTTTCCCTGGCATCCCGGATTTCCGCAATGGGTATCTCTTTGGTGATGGATTTTTCGGACTCAACAGGTGCCGCCGCTTCACCGGCGATCACCTTGGATTCCAGGGGTTCAGAATCCTGCTTTGTCTCTTCCACTGCATCCAAGACCGGCTGAACAATCGTGGCTTCCTCCTTTGCCGTGGCCAATAAAGCCGCACTCTGATCCATAAGAAAATCGCTGAAGCTGAAGGGATTCTCCGATTCTTCAGGCTTGATTTCCGGCTTGCTCTCCTTGACTTCTGTTTCGGCTTCTTCCTTGACTTCTGTTTCGGCTTCTTCCTTGACTTCGGATACAGTGCCGGTTTCGGATGCTTCGCTTGCTGCGATTACTTCCTTTTCCTCTGCTTCCGTGTGAAGCACTTCTTCGGCCGCCGCCTCAATCACAGTTTCGGCAGGAAGCAGCGGCTCTTCCGCCGGGAAAGCGCCGGCAGCTAAAGCCCAGTCTTCGCCGGAGGCTTCCGTATCCAAATCGAAATTGAAGCTCAGCTGTTCCAACTCCTCCTCTAAAGGCAAGGGAGCGGCAATGTCTTTTTGCCCGTCCTCTTCAGAAATGGGTTTGGCGGCTTCTACCAATTCTCCTTCCACCGTTTCGGACATTTTAATCAATACATCTTCCGCCCGCATTTCCGATACTTCGATCTGCGGAAGGACTTCTTCCTTGGCAATGAACTCCGTAAGCCTGGAATCCAGATAAGCCAGCTGTTCCGCATTGTCCGCCAGCACAAATACCTGCTCCGAATTATCGTATTTAAGACTGTGCACGATATCAGCCAGAAGACTTTCCGAAATAGCCCCGGCCTCATCAATCAACATATCTTTTCCCTTAGTGTGCTCCTGCGCCGCCTCAAAACCGATTTGATTAAAGCGCTCCGCCGAAATACGGGTCAGCTTCCGCATCGGTTTTCCCTGGCTGCGATAGTATTGAGACAACTGCTCCAGGGCCTTCGGCACCGCCTTTTCCAAATTGGTTGCATTGATTAAAAGAATCTGAGCCGGCCAGCTTTCCATGGGTTCCTCTTCCTTTCCGTCTTCCTCGTTTTCCTCTTCTTCGGGGATGGCTTCCCGTTCATTATATTCGTCCACCACTTCCTGGTAGCGTTTGGCATAGGCCTCCCGGTTATCCCGGTGTTCCTGCTGCAGGGCGCTGAGAGGCGCATATTTCTCTTTCAGGGCCATGGCCTCATCCACATAATCCCCCACGCCGAACCAAAGGATAATCTCATCGCAAAGCTTTACGCATTGCTCACCCATGCCGGCTTCATCGTACATTTGCGCCAGCCGCAGGGCCCACTCCTCTTCGAATTCGTATTTCCGGTAGGTTTCCAGAATGGCTATCCGTTTATCCAGCGGTTCTTTTTTCATTTCAGCCAAAAGATAGCGAAGCAAATAGCGGCCGTTATCATCCGAGGCTTCCTGAAGATACATTTCATAATAATGCTGGGCCAGCTCCACATTCTGGTCCGCAATGGCCAGCCCCGTCAGTTTATACAGAATGCGTTTGCCCACGGCAGACTCTTCATAGGCCATTTGCAGGAGCTGGGTGGCCGAGCGGTAGTCCCGGGTATTTTCGTAAGCGGCCGCCGTAATGGTCAGCAGGCGGACGGAATGGACCTCTTCCCAATCCACGGTGTCCGCAATCTTAACGGCGGCTTCATAATCGCCTTTTTTCACCAATTTCTGAATTTTTTCCGCTTTCATACTGTAAGTATACTTGTCCATTTCATCCCCCTGTTACAGTATCCGTCGTTCTTCCAACGCCCGGGACAAAGTCATATAATCCATGCCTTCCAGCTCCGCCCCCACGGGGACGCCGCTGGCAATACGGGAAGTTTTAATACCCAGATTTTTCAATGATCGGCTGATATACATAGCGGTGGTTTCGCCTTCCGTGGTGGAGCTGGTGGCAATAATCACCTCGCTGATTTCCCCTTCCTGCAGCCGCTGCATCAACTCTTTCAGACGAATCTCGGAAAACCCCAGGCCGTCCATAGGGGAAAACACCCCATGCAAAACATGATAGACCCCCTTGTAGCGGCCTGTGTGTTCATAAGCTTCCACATCCCGGGGAGATTCCACCACCATTATCTGCGTCTGATCCCGGTTTCCGTCCGCGCAAATGGGGCAGATTTCCTGGTCTGTCAAGGTGCAGCATTTACGGCAGAAACGCACATTCTTTCTGGCTTCCAACATGGCGCCGGCCAAGTCCTCCACCATCTTCTCCGGCTGATTCAGCAGATAATAAGCCAGCCGGGCCGCAGTCTTCTGTCCGATGCCGGGCAGCTTGGTCAATTCCTGCGTCAAAGTAGAAAAACCACTGCTGGTTTGCATTACAATCCAAAGCCTCCTAAGCCGCCGGCCAAGCCGTTCATGGCATTCTGCTTTTCGCTTTGCACTTGCCGCAAGGCCTCATTGACCGCCGCCGTCACCAGATCCTCCAGCATTTCCACATCTTCGGGATCTACGACTTCCGGCTTGATGTGGGTGGAAAGGAGCTCCATTTTACCGCTAATTACCACTTCCACGGCGCCGCCGCCGGTGCTGACTTTATACTCTTTGCTTTCCAGCTGCTGGCTCATCTCTTCCATTTGGCGCTGCATGCGCTGAGCCTGTTTCATCAAGTTTCCCATATTACCGGGCATGCCCCCGGGATAACCGCCGCGTTTTGCCATTTTACTCCTCCGTATCTGTCTCTATCTTCATGTGGATGCCGGATAATTCCTCATCCGTAATATAAACCGGTTCCTTTTCGTCTTTTTTGGCCGTTCGCAAATCAAAGCGCAGGCTTTTTTGATATTTGGCAGCCGTCAATTGTTCCAAACGGGACAAAGTGCCGAAACTTTTAACCATATTGGCTGTAAAGGTATCCGGAAACACCACCCGCAGCACACCGTTGTCCAGAGGCTCCAGGCGGCTGCGCTTTAAAAGCTGAACCGATTGATAATCCAGTTCGCCAAGCAGTTCGTTCCAGTGCTGACGGATCAGCTGAAGATCCTCCCACTGCGCCGGAGTCAATTTGACGGTTTCGCCTGTTTCTCCTGTTTTCTCGGAATCGGTCTTCCGGCTCCTGGCTGTTTGGGCGGCCTCCGCCGCAGGCGCTTCCGAAGGAGCGATCTTTCCGGGCGCGATCCCTTCCCTGGCCAGCCGCTCCACACTTCGTTCCAAAGCCCTTAAGCGGGCGCTTAAGGCTTCCTGAGTTTCTCCTGTTTGGGGACGGATACCCTGGATAGTGGCCACTTCCAGCAGGACACGCTTATCCGCGGCATTCCGCATATCTCCGCCCAGTGCGGAGAAGAGGCGGATCAGGGTCATCAGTTCTTCCGGGGAAGTCATCTGCCCCTCTTCGGATAAACGAACCCAATCCTCCCGGGAGAGTTCCAGCACATCCGGCGGCGCATCCGAAGTCATCAAGACCAGGAGATTTCGTAAATACCAGACAAAGTCCGTTACGAAATGCCCCAAATCCCGGCCTTCCTGCCGCATTTCCTGGATGAGATTTAAAGCATCTGTCGCATCATCCGTCAGCAAAGCTCTGAAATACCGGCTCAAGACAGCGCTGTCCACAGTTCCCAGGGCCTTTAGTACATCCTCATAGCGAAGAATCTGGCCAGGCATGGCGGAAACGCATTGGTCAAATAAACTGATGGCGTCCCGCATGGCGCCGTCTGCCTTCCGGGCGATATAACTGAGGGCTGCCTCTTCAGCCTCAATGCTTTCTCCGGCCATCAGCTCCTTTAAGCGCGCCACCATGTCTCCGGGAGTAATCCGGTGGAAATCATAGCGCTGGCAACGGGAAAGAACCGTGACGGGAATCGCATGAGGTTCTGTGGTGGCCAGAATAAAAATCACATATTCCGGCGGTTCTTCCAGGGTTTTCAGCATGGCATTGAAGGCGACATTGGAAATGTTGTGCACTTCGTCTATGATATAAACCCGGTATTTCCCTGTGGGAGGCCTGTATTGCACTTCATCCCGGATTTCCCGTATATTATCCACCCCGTTATTGGAGGCGGCGTCTATTTCAATTACATTGGTGGAACGGCCTTCCTCTATGCTGCGGCAGGTTTCGCAACGGCCGCAGGCGCAGCCGTCCTGTGGATTTTCGCAGTTTACCGCCTGGGCGAAGATTTTGGCCATGGTGGTTTTGCCTGTTCCCCTGGAACCGCAAAACAAATAGGCATGCCCAATCCGCTTGCCTGCAATTTGGTTTTTCAGGGTTTTAACTATGGCTTCCTGTCCCTTCACTTCATCAAAAGAACGAGGACGCCACTTGCGGTACAACGCTACATAAGCCATCGCTATCCTCATAAAGGCGCTTAGGCAGCACCTTTGGATTTATCCTAACACAAGAAGACTTAAAAGGCAATAAAAAATCCGCGCATGCCCCATCGAATACAAAGAGGTGACCGGATGCTCCGGCGCCCTTACGGCACATAGAGGAGATTGCTTAGTGCTGCTTCGTTCCCGACCTGACACGGTTCACAACTTCTATTGCGTAAGACCGAAACACCTTGTTCGGCGCACTTTTCTTTGATCCTCCGCAGGCACATCACCCCTGCAGGCTGCAGGTACAAGGCTCGCCAATGCCCCGGCTGCGCGGAAAGATAAAACAAAAGTATGGGCGTATTATAATGCGGTTACGGTTCCTTGTCAAGTATCCAAAGATAGTTGTTGTCCCGGCTGATCAGTTCATCGAAATCCGTCTGCAGCATCCGGAAAACATTGGCATTCTGCGGATTATACAGCACCACATTTTTCCATTCATATCCAATCAGCCACAATTCTCCCTGGTCCGGACTGACCCAGCGCACCGGTATTTTATCATGTAAAAAATACATAAGATCCCGAAGGGAAACCTGGCTTAGCTCTTCCCATTGATTCCCGGGACTTAGGATGTCCTCTCCCACTTCCAAAATAGCGGATTCCCGGCGACCCACCCAGGTCCAGACCAAGGTGCCTTCCCGGGATAAAACAAAGCCGTTGGCTTCCTGCGCTTTATGAATAGCGCTGCCCAAATGGCGGAAGGCTCCCATCAGCCCCTCTTTTCCGTAGGCAAAAAAGCGCAAATCATAAGTCTGCTGACGCAAGGCGGAAGGAAGCTCCAATTCCTTTCCCTCCACAAATACGCGGGGAAGGCTCTGTTCGATGCGCAAGGAAGAAGGCAGGCGGTTGATGCGCAGGACGGCCAGCTTTTTCAGGGTTTCGTGCCGGTACGACGCAAACCTGTCGGAAGGCGTTTCGGCGGATTGGCTGCGCAGCATCACATCCTGCGGTAAATAGGTATATTGATCCTGCATAAAGCCATAACGATGCAGTTCCAGTTTATCATCCAATACCTTTACCCGATCAATCCAGACACCCTCTTGCCGGTAGGTATATAGAGGGTTCAGATCCGTATCCAAGATCACAACCTCCTGCAAGGGATGACGGGAGCTGACACCGTCCCACAGAGCGGCTTCGGATAAGGGGCCGTATCCCAGCACCATATCTTCTCTCAGGAAACCAAGGGGACGGATAAAGGAATCCACTTCCGCACTGATAGTCTCCCGCCGGCCGTCTTCCAGTTTAATGACCCGAAGGTTCCGGGGCCTGTCCTGATCCGTTTCCAAGGACCAGGCAAAAATCTTCCCCGATTCACTGACTACCAGGCCTGGATACTCTTCCCGGGAAACCAAAACAGCGGTTTCCCCGGTATCAATATCCATAACCAGCAATTCTTCGTCCAGGATAAAATACAGAAAATTGTCCCTGCCTTTGGCAAATAGGCGATGGACTTCCCCCAGGAGGGAAGCCGGCGCCTGCCGGGAATGCAAAAATGTCAGTTCCCGCAGCTGATTATCTTCCGGGGTATAGCGGCAATAGGAAATCCCGCAGCTTCCTTCCTGAGGACCGCCGTTCATATAGCCGAATACGGCAAACTCAAGCTGGCCCTCGTCCGTTACTTCCATGATTTTGATGTCATAATCCAGGCAGAGCGTATGAAGCGGACCGTCCCCCGGCTGACGGAAAAAAAAGAGCTTTGTCAGATTTGACTCGTTCACATCATATAAATATAAGTCTCCGTTTACGGCAAAAGCATAAAAAGCCTCATTGGGACTGGATAGAGCGGATAGATGCGATGCCTCCTGGATTCCCAGAAGAATGCCCTCATTGACCACGGAATTGCTCTCAAAACTCCAGAGCTGTCCCACGTGTCTTTCATAATTCAGAAGGTATATGGCCATGCCGTATCGCTGCAAGGATATGGATTCCCGGACACGGAGGGTGGCATTTAGCTCATGATTCATAGGCGCCTGCGCCAGATAAGAAAAATGGAGATATAAATAATTATCCTGAATCCCTTCTATCGTCATCCAGGCATTCCCAAGCTGACTCAGCTCGGCGCTGCCCCAGCTAAGCTGATCAAAACTGCTGTTTAGGCTGACAAAGGACAAAGTATCCTTGTCTGAATACGTATCGGTTTCCAAATGGGAAGCATAGGCACGGGCAGAATCCTTTTTCAGTAAATCCTCATGCATATGACGGCCGTAGTCACTCAGCATGGAAAGGGTGCTTTTGTCGGACAGCTTCATCACCCGGGTACGGTAATACACCGTCTGATTACTGAAGGAAAGCGAAAAATCCAGGAAATAATAATGATCTTCTGTCAGGATATCCTGGAGGGATACCGGGAAGCTGAGTCCGTTTTCCACATCCGTAAACTGGCTGACGGACCCCTGAGCCACCAGGCGCTTATCCACCTCGTCCCGAAGTTCATAAGCCAGCTGCCGGGGACGAATCTTCCCCTCCAGCAAAAACACGGTCATGTCCAGTTCGTCTGAAACAAAGGGATAAACACTGGGACTGAGAGCCCCCCGTTCCACCATTTCCCTTTGGGCATACAAAGGATTGATGCGTTCTCCTTCCCATTCAAAACACATCACAGGCAGGGAAGCAGCCTGATAAGCGCTTCCCCGGGTCTGGGCTGAACCCGCTTCCTTGCCCCCCCACATGGAAATCAGGATGGTCAGGACAAACAAGAGGGATAGGATTAGTATTTTAAGACGTTTTTTATTCACAATGCCTTACAGTTTCAGCTCCAGGGATCTTCCGCTGGGGGTATAGGGGATATAATGCACGCCGGCTGCCATCAGCATCCTTTTGGAGGCTCTCACGGCAGGCGTATCCGCATATTTGTCATCTGCGTAAATCAGGGTTTTAATGCCGCTTTGAATAATGGCCTTGGCGCATTCATTGCAAGGAAACAGGGTCACATATATTTTGGCCCCCTCCAAAGAACCTCCGCGGTAGTTTAAGATTGCATTCAGTTCGCTGTGGGTAATATAAAAGTATTTGCAATCGTAGGGGTCACCTTCCCGGTTCCAGGGGAATTCATCGTCCGAGCAACCGCTGGGAAAGCCATTGTATCCCATAGAAAGAATCTTATTGTCCTGGCTGACAATACAGGCCCCCACCTGGGTATTGGGATCCTTGGAACGGGCTGCGCTTAAATAAGCCACCCCCATAAAATACTCGTCCCAGCTGATATAATCCTGCCTTTTATTCATCTTCCGCCTCCTGATCGACTTGAATTTGCTGAAAGGACGCCGCCTTCCGCAAACGGTTCATAATGGCCATGCCTAAAGGGCCGGTTTCAAAGGTTTCGCTGTAAACATGGCTCAGGTTCAAAGTGTCCAAGCGGCGTAATACGCCGAAAAGCGCATGGGCGATGCTCTCGTCCCGGCTCCTCTCCCCCAAGGACAAAAGGAGCAAATGGCCGCCTTGATAATCCTGGTAAAAGGGGAGGGTTTCCTGGCTGACCAGGGCTGCAATCCGCAGTTTTTTTTCCGCCGCTTCCCGGGCTTTCCGCTTGATATAGGCTGCCCGCCCTTTAGCCTCTCCCTCTATCAGGGTGATGGGAACCAGGGGCGCATAATGCCGGTATTTCATGCCCGGAGCCCGGGGCCGAGTATCCTTTCCCGGCATTTTCAGCAATGCGGGATCCAGAACCACGGTTCCCAAAACCTTCTGCAAGGCAGGCAGACCGATATAACCGGGACGCAGAATCTCCGGGACGGCGCCGCTTAAGTCCACAATGGTGGACTCCAGGCCGATGGGAGAATCTCCGCCGTCCAAAATCAAGGGAATCCGCCCTTTTAAATCTTCATAAACATGGGAGGCTTTGGTGGGGCTGGGGCGTCCCGAGGCATTGGCGCTGGGGGCAGCCAGGGGAACGCCGGCCGCCCTGATTAAGGCCAGGGCGGCCGGATGGGCCGGCATCCGAATGGCCACGGTGTCCAAGCCGCCGGTGGTTTCCCTGGGGACCCGCATGCGCTTTTTGAAAATCAAGGTCAATGGCCCCGGCCAAAAGGCATCCATTAAGGCCTCGGCGCCGGCGGGTATCTCCTGAACCAGTCCGGACAAATCCTTCCGGTCCGCAATATGAAGAATCAGGGGATTATCCGAAGGCCTCCCCTTTGCTGCATATATTTTGGATGCGGAAGCTGCCAAAAGACCGTTCCCCCCCAATCCGTAAACCGTTTCCGTGGGGAAGGCCACCAGCTCGCCGGCTTTTATCCACTCTGCGGCCTCCCGATAAACGGAGTCGTCTGCCGAGCTGCCTTCTAAATGCCTGATTAAGGTTTCCATAGGTCCTTATTATAAAGAATCCTTCGGATAAATACAAGCCTGCAGCCGAAAACTGTTCCCTTCTCTCAGTGTTTTCCCAGTTTAAACCAGTTTCGTTTTCTTTTTTCGGGAAGCACTGCTGTCTCTTCGTTTATAAGCGGCTGCGGCTCCGGCTGGTCCCACAATTCAAATATCTGGGAAAAACTGCTGTTTTCCTCATGACAGACCCGCAGCAGTTCATAGGCAATCTGCGCCGTCCGTTCATCTTCATGATTGCATTTCTTTAAAAAGAAGCGGGAAAGTTTCTGCAATTGCTCCCAAAGATCCTCTTCCCTGTCGGGATGATACACAAAGCGCCAGCCTTCTTTTCCCTTGTATATCAGCCCCGGATCCAGACATAAACCGGAGGAGCGCAACAGATATAATTCTGCTTCTTCGCAGCTGCTGTGAATACTGTAGAGTATTTCCCGCATCCGTTTTTCATCTATCTGGCTTGTCTGCGTCATAGCGCTTAGGGACTGTTTGCCGCTGATTTCATAACTATAGGCAGGATCATCGCCTTCCCGGTAAATCCGGAAAGGCAGAAAAGCGGAGGGACGGCCGTAAAGCAGCATTTTTCTTTCAAATTCATTTCCTTCCGGCTGCCCTTCCAGGATTAAATAATTGGCGTCCAGTTCCCGGACAAATTCTATATTCATACGCTTTCTCCTTTATGGTTTGGGCGGGATCCATTCCCGGATAAAGGCCCCTATACGAATCAGGTCTTCCGCTCTTAAGCCTGTGGTATAGCGCTTGGGGGCATCCCGAAGGCTGCGGGCGATTTCTTCCACCTCCTGCATTCTGCGTAAGGCGAGAAGCATGATTCCGCTAAGAATTATCAGGATAAAACTGAAAATAAAGGCGGCTTCTATACTGAAGACGGCGGGAAAAGAAAGAGAATCAGCTGAAGACAGACGGTGGCCCAGAGAAACGGCATCAGGGGCAGGCTGTCCCTGCGATTCTTTTTGCGGCAAAGGATCAGAACAACCCCCGTTCCGGCCGACAAAAGAAGGGACAAAAGCAAAAGGATAAACAGGCGGCCTGTATCCAGCCAAAAGGCAAAGGAACAAAAACATAAAGCATCTCCTATTCCCACGGCCCCTCTGCTCAATCGCGAAAGCGAATACAGTAAAACACCCCATATAAAAGCCGGGCCATGATTTAGCAATATAAATGATAAGGACTCTCCCTGCATTAGAGCGACAATCCGGAAGCCCAGCCCCACTGCCGTGCCGGCAGCCAGAGTCAGCGCATTCACCTGGCCGCTTTGATAATCTTCCCAGGCCAGCGTAGCCGTATAAATGAAAAAGGCGGTCCAAAGCGCTTTATTCATGGGAACCTCCGCAGAAGCCGCAGGCCTTGTACTTTTCCTGGGCCTCGCTTAAGGATATGGGGATAATCAGACGTTTTAAGGAAGGGCAGTCTTCTTCGTGATGATAGCGGTTGCCGAAATCCGTCAGCCAAACCAGGTCCTGGCGCTCCCGACCTAAAGCGCAGCGTTCGCAGGCACGGTATATGGAGCCGTCTTCACTTCGCAGATTCTTAACGGAAGCCATCGGCACATGCAGCGGGTTGATTTTAAAAACCCGGCAGCTTTGGCTGCCATGATATGCATTGCCGTTTTGCGTTACATAAACAGTAGGTTCTTCTTTTTCTTCCTCCTTTTCTTCTTCCTCTTTTTCTTCCTCCTTTTCCACTGCCGTGCCGATCCAAAGCCGCCGGCAGCTTCGCTGCACCACCGGCGTGGACAGACCGAACAGTTCTCCAAAGAAAGGCACCACCCGGTAATGCAGCACCAGATCCAGTTCCCGGCTGCGCAAGGTGCTTCCGGATAAGGAAAGTCCCTGGGCTCCCTGGGATATCCGGGAGGCATCCAGCTTATCCCGTCCGATTTTCCCAATGAGCCAGCCTTTTACCAGCTGCTGCCATACGGCTGCGGAAGCTTTTTCTTTGATAAAGAGACTTACCTCGTCTCTAAGAGATTTTTCCCCCTGCCATATGGCCTGCAGGGCGTCTTCCGAGCCCCCTAAAGCAGCGCCGATATTTCCTCCCTCTACCCAGGATAGCCAATCTGCCTGGCTGTAGTCGTCCGCAAAGTCCACTGCATGGCTCCAAACGGCGATATCCTCTGCGATTTCATCCAAAGCCTTTTGCAATCGAAGCTGCCAAAGCTGTCCGGAAAAGAAGCTGATAAAGAGAGCCAGGATCATAAGAACCAGAGGGAATGTCATGGAGGCTTCTAAGGTGATGCCCCCGTTAGCAGAAAAAGCTCCGAAGGCTTTTTCTGTCGGGAGACTTATGTATTTTTTATGATTAGAATCGTTTTGGTCAGCTTGACTTAAGAGATATTCATGATTGGTCAATCCGCAAAGCGGCGAAAAAGAATTTAATTGGTTCGGGAGCCTTCGGAGCTTAAGTCGCATATATATCACCTCCTTTCATAGCCGTAACGGCTTTGTATATTGTATTGTCTGCTCCCATGAGGAGCGACGATATCCCGGATCAAAGGAAGATCCGCATAAAGGTAGGAAGCAGTCATCCGGAAGGAAAGGTTAGCCTGCACCATGTAATCCTTCAGGGTAAAGGCGGGGTCTTTTTTCCGCATCCGTTCCTGGATCACATCCATCATGCGGTAGGCCTGGCGGGAGGGATCTCCCAACACAAAGAGAATCCTTAAGTAATCTTCGTAAGCAAGCCCTTGGCTTCCGCCGCCTTCTGCGGATAAATCCAGCTTCATAGTGGATAATCTCCAGTTGCCGCTGCTTTTCCATAAAGGGATTTTGCGCCCGCGCACCAGGCCGCGCAGATCTACAATACTCTCGGCCAGGGCCCAGGCAGAAAGCAAAATCCACTTTAAAACCACAATCAGCTGGGGCAATGCCAGAAAAGACATAATGCCGATGGCGGTTAATTCGGCCAAAGCCACTTTTTCTGCGTCTGTGGACAAATAGGCCAAATTGAATCCCATACGGATCAGCAGGATCTCCCCGATAACCGCCTCCAGAGCTTTTTTATCACTGCTGCGGCCGCTGAGTATGTACTCCCATTCATAGGAACTTCCTCCTTCTGCTTCTTGGGTATAGCAATTCATTTTATGCTGCACATATTCCCCTAATAGCAAGTGGTCCAGCAGATTGATCGGCCCCCTGCCGTAAGACATATGCAGGTCTTTTTCGGACTGGGGGAGCCTTGTGGGCAAATCGCTTTTGTCCCAGGAATAGGCGGAAAGGGCTTCCTGACCGGTGATGATGGAGATCAGCCCGTATTTCCGGATGCTTTTGATTTGTTCCAGGAGATCGGTTTTCACATCTTCACTGCTGCCCGGCGGCGGAATATATAGACTCTCCTCTTCCTCCGCCTTTTTTTTGGCTTCTTCCTGGAGGGCCGCAGCCTGCTCTTTTATGTCCTTATAGCTGTTCAGGATTCCTTCCAGGCTGCTGTCTTTTTCTGAAATCATTTGGTGGATGGTTTCCAATAAACCACTGCCGTCTTCCTGATTATAAAGACCCAGTCTTTCCAATACGCTTTGCAAAACCAGACTGATGCCGGCGGTTTTCATATAGGTCTCCACCGCCTGAATAAACACGCCGCCTTGCCCTTCCGTCACATAAACCACATCCTCCTCCCAGGCCTCCAGCTCTTGCAGGCGAATCCGGTCTCCCTGGGCATACAGGGTATTTTGCCCGGGCCTCAAATACTTTTCCGCATAACGCAGGGCTTCTTTCCCCGTCAATGAGTTGCCCTCTTCCCGCCCCTTGGATAAAAGCAGGCCGTAATCCCGCAGCGCATCTCCCTGGTAAGCCGCAAAAACAGAGCGCAGGGCGGAATCCGCCGCCTGGCTGCACCAATAATCCAGGCAGGCGCTTCTGGCCCCTTCCAGGCAAACTCCCAGGAGGGCAAAGAGGGACAGGCAGCTTAAGGCCAGAAATATGGTTACCTGCCCCTGAAATCTTTTCACGGCATCAAGGTATCTACGCCGGAACTGATGCCGCCGAAGATACGGTTGATCAGGCCGGTAATCTGATCCCGGAAGATGATGACCAGGGCAACGATCACCACCAGAATCAATACCACTTCCACCACGCCGACGCCGCTGTCATCCTGCAATAGCGCCAGACAGACATTTTGTTTTGTTTTTTCTTTCTTCATTTTTCATTCCTCCATTATGATATTGTGTTTTGCATACTCATTAAGGCCGGAATCATGACCATCAGCAAAGATATCCCGAACAGGAGCAGGAGGGGCAAAAGCAGCCGGGTGCCGGTCTGTTCCCCTTTCTTTTTGATGTTCTGAAGGGCCATGGCCAGACTGGCGGCAGCCTCCTGTTCCAATTGCATCAGTAACTCCTTATTTCCTTGCTGTATATAGGTTTCCAATAAGCCGCCCAGCCGCAGATACTCTGCCGTGCCGCAGCGTCTGCCGAAGTTTCCATAGGCCCGCTCTTCATATTCGCCACCCTTGATTTCTTTCCAGGTTTTCAGCATTTCTTCATAGGCCGGGTTTTGATCCGTCCGCGTCCCCCGCTCTTTCTCATAGGCATGCACCATGCGTTCCCAGCTGCTGCGCAGGGAGAGGCCCGCAGTCATATATAGGCTCAGCATGGTAATCAGCTGGCTGTACTCCCGGGTTAGGGCTTCCCGCCGTTTCTCCTCGGCTTCCCGCTGCTTTTGCAAGGGCAGATAAAGCAGTGCTCCCAGGCAAATAAAGCAAAGAAGCAGGAGCAGGAGGCCTTCTTTGCTTTTTCCCTGCCGGAACAGGTGGGCAAAGAGCAGCATACCCAGGCAAAGCACGCAGGAGATCCGGAGCCAATTGTCCTTACGGCGCATAACTCTTCTCCAGTATTCTGTCTCCCCAGTAAACAGCCAGGCCATACAGAAGCAAAATTCCTGCCATAAGGAAATGTCCGGCCTCTTCGTACAGAAAGCGTGTCATATCCGGAGAGCTGATATCCAGATATAAAAGCATACCCGCCGGCACCAGACACATGATGTAATACTCCAGCCGCTGTCCGGCCAGGAGGGTGCCGATTTCCCGTTTTAATTCATTCCGGGCATCCATCAACCGCACGGTGGCTTTCAGCACGGGGAGATAATCGCCTCCCTGCCGTTTTGCGATACGGAAAACCTTGCTTAGCTGCTGTCCGCTTTCCGAGCCGGTCCGTTCCGCAAAAGAATCCCAAATCTGCTCCGGCTGTATGCGAAGGTTCAGTTCCCGGTTCATGCGCTGGGCCTCCAGGCCGATGATGCTGGAGGTGCCATGCATGGTAATAATTTCTTTTTCTGCTCCCCGCATGGCATTTTCCAGGGAATAACCCGCCCGCAGAAAGGCCAGCATGGAAAGCAGATAATCCCTAAGCTGAACCTCGAGTTCCTCTTTCCTTCTCAGGTAAATTTTGCGCCGCCCCACCCGCAGGGCGCCATAGGCCAGCGGAAAGCTAAGCATCAGACCGCCCCGGCTTTTGAAAAACAGATAGCCCAGGGAAAAGCCGGCCAGCAAACCGGCCAGCAGGAACGGCTTCGTAGATTTCCTTCCATTTTTCCGTTCTTTCCGGTTGACGGCCGGTAAAGAGGAGGCCGGTGCCCGCTTTGTATTCAAATATCGCTTCAAGACAGATTTCTCCTTTCTCCAGGCCCCGCATTTCATGGACGGATAAGACCCGGCGTTTTCTATCTTTCAGACGGCCCAGATGCACCAGTATATCCAGGGCTGAAGCAATCTGGTTCCGCACGGCTCCTAACGGCAGCTCTCCCCCCATCAAAGTCATAGTCTCCAGACGGGACAGCATATGGGCCGCACTGTTGGCGTGGCCTGTGGAAAGGGAGCCTCGGTGCCCCGTATTCATTGCCTGCAGCATATCCAGGGCTTCTTCTCCCCGCACCTCGCCTACCACAATCCGGTTGGGCCGCATGCGAAGGGCCGTGCGGATCAAATCCCGGATGGAGATTTTACCGCTGCCTTCCAGGTTTGGATTCCGGGTTTCCAGGCGGACCAGATTAGGCAGGCCCTGCAGCTGCAGCTCCAAAGAATCTTCGATGGTAATGACCCGCTCCTCGGCCGGAATATAGGCGGATAAGGCATTGAGAAAGGTTGTTTTACCGGAACCGGTTCCACCGCTGATAAAGATATTGCAGCCGCATTTGACGGCACTTTTCAGATAATCGGCGCAGGCCTGGGACAGAGCTTCTTTTTCCAGCAGTTTTTCCATGGTCAAGGGATCCTTAAAGAATTTCCGAATGGTCACTACGGGACCGTCCGGCGCTGCAGGAGGCAACACGATGTTCACCCTTGATCCGTCTTCCAGCCGCAGATCCGCTATGGGGGTGGCGGTGTTCACAATCCGGTTCACGCTGGCAGCCATCCCCTGAATTACATCATCCAGCGGTTCCCGGCCTGTAAAATGTCTCTCCCAGGCAATCATTTCCGAACCCTTTTCCACAAAAATGCTGAAGGGGCCGTTTACCATGATTTCCGTGACTTCCTCATCCTCCAAAAGCGGCTGCAGGATATCCATCCCCCGGAAGGAGTCCAGGAGCTGTTTGCGGCAGGCTTCTTTCTCTTTCAGGCTCAGTCGCTGATCCCGCCCCCACTCCGTTAAGGCTCTGTCTATCTGACTTAAAAGCATGCGGTCCGAGTAATCCGATCCATCCAGCCGCTCCGCAATTTCCCGGCGGATCCGGCGCAGATCTTCTCTCATAATTCCGCCTCCACCAGGGCTTTCAGACTGCGGCCCCAGGGCATAAGTCTTAATTCCCTGTAATCCACCCATTCCGCCGGACTTTCCTGAGGCAGGCGGTAGGGCCGTATTCTTTTTAGAATTTCTTCTCCCTGCTTCCGCCTTAAAGCCTCCTGCCACTCCTGGAGTTTGCATTGAGAAAGCCGGTCCTCCCGCAGGGCAACATAAATCCTGTCGCATAAGGGCAGCAAATCCTCACTTCCATAGGCTCCATCCCCCAAATCCAACAGAATATAACGGTAGAGGCCGCATTCCTTCAGCTGGCCCAACAAAAAGATCCAGTCCCGGGGATTCATTTCTTTCAGATCCTCCTCATCCCGCACCGGAGGCAGAAAGGCTAAGGCACCGTAATATTCCGTCAGCTCCGCCAGATGGCTTAGGGGGTCTCCCTGCACCCGGGCGTAGTACAAAAGATCCGAAAGGCAGCCTTCTCCCAGGGACAGGATCTGCTTAAGCCCCGATACCCGTTCCAGATTCACCAATAAGGCTGGGTGCTCCTCCGCTAAATGCAGCCCCATTAAGATGGCACTGACGCTTTGGCCGGCCCCATGCACCGGAGTGTAAAACCCAAACACTCGGCTATGGGGCAAAGCCGCAGGGGAAGGGGCCGTCTCCTTCCAGACCCGCCGAATCTGCCGTATCTGCCGGTCCATGGAGCGGTAAATCGGCAAGTGATTTTCCTTACTGCCCTCACTGCGTTCTGTGAATACCAGAAACGGAAGCCCCGTGCTTTCCGCCAGCCGGACAGCAGGACCCTCCTGGACAATCAAAAGGGAAGCCCCGTATTGATCCACATAGGAGCGGAAAGCGCTTTCCTCCTGAAAGCAAACACAACGCATCGCTCCGTTGGTCTTCTTTTCCAGATATGTCCCAAAGCGGGATAAAAAAACTTCCTCCTGATGATATAAAACCAGTCTGTTATGAGACATGCCATCCTCCTTCAGCCTGTTAAGGGTTTTTCAATTTTACTCACATAAGTCGGGATTCGAATTTGCACTCTGATATGCTTTCATTATGGGGGGCACCCCCGGGGCTGTCAAGGGGGCAAACGTGCAACAGCTGACACTTTTTGACACATCGAAAGAACGTTTTTCACTTTTTGTACACAAAATATACCCTCCTTTTCCCTTTACTTTTTCCCTGCTTTTGTTAAAATTGAAGAGAAACGAGGTACACAAAAATGATTTCAGATCTTGATATGTATTTGTTCGGGCAAGGGACCCATTATGAGATTTACAAAAAATTGGGAGCCCATCCCTGCGAGGTGGGCGGCGTTTGGGGCTTTTCCTTTGCCGTTTGGGCTCCTCATGCGGTTTCCGTGTCCGTGGTGGGGGATTTCAACGGCTGGAATAACGCCCGTAACCCCATGATGCTGCTGGAAGGCTCCGGCATATTTGCCTGCTTCATTCCGGAGGCCCAGGCAGGGCAGCTTTACAAATATGACATTCTGACCCGGGACCATCAACATATATTAAAGGCAGATCCCTATGCGTTTTCCGCAGAGCTAAGGCCCGGCACCGCTTCCCGGCTTTATGCCTCTTCCTATGTCTTTCATGACGAAGAGTGGATGGCTGCCCGGCCTGTAACAGAGACGCAGCAGCGTCAAAAGCCTCTGGCCATTTATGAATGCCAGCTGGCTTCCTGGATGCGGCATCCCGGGGCAGACCCCAGTTTTTATTCCTACCGCAAGCTGGCGGAGCGGCTGGGGGGCTATGTGAAATATATGGGATATACCCATATCGAATTGATCGGCATTTCCGAATATCCTCTTGATGCTTCCTGGGGCTATCAGGTGACGGGTTATTACGCTCCCACCTCCCGCCACGGCTCACCGGATGATTTTAAGTTCTTTATCGATGAGATGCATCGTCTGGGCATCGGCGTGATTATGGACTGGGTGCCGGCCCACTTCCCCCGGGATGCCCATGCCCTCTCCTGCTTCGACGGCGAGCCTCTTTACGAATACGGAGATCCCCGGCGGGGGGAACACGCGGAATGGGGCACCAAGATTTTTGACCTGGGCCGTCCGCAGGTATCCAATTTCCTGATTGCCAATGCCCTGTACTGGCTGAAGGAGTATCATATTGACGGGCTGCGGGTGGATGCGGTAGCTTCCATGCTGTATCTGGATTATGCCAAAAACCCCGGAGAGTGGCTCCCCAATATTTACGGCGGCAATCAGAATCTGGAATCCATCGAGTTTTTTAAGCACTTAAACAGTATCATCCGCCAGGAATGCCCCGGAACATTCACGGTGGCGGAGGAAAGCACTGCCTGGCCCGGCATTACCGCCAGACCGGAGGAAGGCGGCCTGGGCTTTACCTTCAAGTGGAATATGGGCTGGATGCATGACTTTTTGGAATATATGGTGAAGGATCCCATTTTCCGGCGCTATCATCATGGCACCATGACCCTTCCCATGACTTATTCCGGCGCAGAGCATTTTATCCTGGTGCTCTCCCATGATGAAGTGGTGCATATGAAGCGCTCGATGTGGGAAAAGATGCCGGGGGACGAATGGCAGAAATATGCAGGCTTAAAGGCCGCATATAGCTTTATGATGGGTCATCCCGGCAAAAAACTCCTCTTTATGGGGCAGGATTTCGGGCAAAGACGGGAGTGGAATGAGGATCGGGAACTGGATTGGTTTATGCTGGGGGACGAGCGGAACCGGAATCTGCAGGAGTTTTATCACAGCTTATTGACCATGTACCGTTCATATCCTGCCCTATACGCCCAGGATTACGGCAGCGAAGGCTTTGAGTGGATCAATTCCTGGGACGCGGACCGCTGCATATTCAGCTTTATCCGCTTTGAAGAAGACAGAAAACACCCGATTCTCTTTGTGGTAAACTTTACGCCTGTCCCCCGGGATGATTATGCCGTGGGGGTTCCGGCTGCCGGAAAATACGAATTGCTGCTGGATGAGTCCCGGGGGTTCTATGAAAAACCCCGCAGCCGCAAGGTTCTGACAGCGGAGGCCTCCGAATGCGACGGCAGGCCCTGGCGTTTGTCATTCCCTCTTCCCGGCTACGGGGTGGCGGTTTACCGCTTAAAATAATGCTTTAGGAATTCAGCAACTGTTTATAAATCTCGTTGCGGCTTAATCCGAAATCCGCGGCCATGGCTTTCATGGCCGCTTTTTTATCCAGGCCACGGCCCATATAGGCTTTTAAGTGTTCTTCCGGAGACTGGGTTCCCCAGGCATTTTTCCGTTCTGCCTCCCCGGCCTCTTTGCTTTTCCCTGCCAGCACCAGCACATATTCCCCCCGGGGCTCCCGCTCCCCGTAATAGGCGATGGCTTCTTCCAGCGTAAAGGTCAAAGCCTCCTCGTGGATTTTGGTCAATTCCCGGCAAAGGC
This sequence comes from uncultured Lachnospiraceae bacterium, assembly GCA_902793995.1. Classification (GTDB taxonomy): domain Bacteria; phylum Bacillota; class Clostridia; order Lachnospirales; family Lachnospiraceae; genus UBA6987. Next base: position 21,641 of record CADBFP010000030.1, read on the forward strand.
ACAGGCTTCGGTCCGCCCCCAAAGCATCCCGCAGCTCTCCCAAAGTTTTGCGCAGGCGGTGAGGCGCTTCGTACAGAATAATGGTGCGGCCCTCTTGCTTAAGGCTCTGAAGAACTTCCCGTCTTTCCTTGTTTTCCTGGGGCAAAAAACCCTCGAATACAAAGCGGCGGGCCGGAATGCCGGAAAGAGACAGAGCGGTGATTAAGGCGCAGGGCCCCGGCAGGGAGGTGACGGGAATGCCGCATTCCCGGGCTTTTTGCACCAAAACCTCTCCCGGATCGGAAATCACCGGGGTGCCGGCATCACTGATCAACGCTATTTTTTCCCCTTTTAACAGGCGGCTTATCAGTTCCTGGGCTCTTTCGTATTTATTGTGCTCATGATAACTGATTAAAGGGGTATCAATGCCGTAGTATTGCAAAAGTCCCCGGCTATGCCGGGTATCTTCTGCGGCAATCAGATCTGCTTCCTCCAGCACCCGGAGAACCCGGGCGGAAATATCTTCCCGGTTTCCGATGGGCGTGGCGCAAAGATATAAGCAACCCGTACTCATGTCAGCAAATCCTCCCTTTCCCTGCCGTGGCAGGCTTTGTACAACTCCGGCGATAAAAGCCCCGGAGCCTCAAAAATCACGCAAGGCGGCTCCACCTGACATCCTTCCGCCTTCCCTTTCTTGGCCTCAAGCAGGAAAAGTTCTCCCGGTCCATCTCCATGGGAATGAACCAGGCGGATGCGTCTGGCTTTCAGTCCATAAGATTCCAGGGCAGCCAAAGCCTCTCCCATGCGCCAGCAGCGGTGCACCATAAACAAGCTGCCCCCCTCTTTTAACAGGGCGGCGCCTTCCCGAAGCACATCCTCCAAACGGCAAAGAATCTCATGCCGGGCAATAGCCTTGGCTTCCCCGGGGTTCAGCAAGCCGCTGCCGCTTTTGATATAAGGTGGATTTACCACCACCTGATCAAAACAGTTCTTTCCCAAAAGGCGGGAGGCTTCTTTCAAATCCCCTTCTATGACCTCCACCATATCCTGAAGCCCGTTGAGGGCCATATTCCGCCGGGCCAAATCCGCCATTTCCCGCTGGATCTCCAAGGCCGCAAACGCGCCGCCTTTATCCCGACCGATGAGGAGCAAAGGAAGAATGCCGTTGCCGCTGCCTAAATCCGCCACCTTGTCCCGGGGGCCGGCCTTGACAAATTCCGCCAGCAATACCGCATCAATACCAAAACAGAAGGTCTTCGCATTTTGAATAATACGAAAGCCCTTCCGTCCCAGTTCGTCTATTCTTTCATGTTCACGCAGGTCCGGGGTCATGACTCCAAACGGCCGGCGCTATTGGCATGATCCTTATTCTCCAAAGCCTCCAGCTCCCGGGCTTCTTTTAATTCCTCTTCGCTTAATTTCATCCGGCTCCGTCTGTGGTGAGGCGTAAATTGCAGTTCCTCCACCGAGCAATCCACCACATCCGCATCTTCCCCTTCCGCATTCACCAAAACCTTGACGGTCTGGCGCAGCACATTGACGCTTTGCACCTTGCCTTTGATTCCGTCCTTCTTAATGAGCACCGTATCTCCCAGCTGGGGAAGCTTGCTGTTTAAATACTCATAAGTGGCCTGCTCATTGTTGAGACAGCACATCAAACGGCCGCATATGCCGGAAATCTTGGTGGGATTTAAGGACAGATTTTGTTCCTTGGCCATACGGATGGATACGGTCTGAAATTCGCTGAGATAGCTGTGACAGCAAAGCTCCCGGCCGCAAACCCCTATGCCGCCCAGCAATTTGGTCTCATCCCGCACTCCGATTTGGCGCAGTTCGATACGGGTGTGAAAAACGGAAGCCAAATCCTTCACCAGCTCTCTGAAATCCACCCGGTTGTCCGCCGTGAAATAAAAGAGAATCTTGCTGCCGTCAAAATTGTATTCTACGGAAACCAGCTTCATGGCCAGTTTATGCTTGGCTATTTTTTCTTTCCCGATGCGGAAGGCATTCGCCTCGTTTTGACGGTTCTTTCCGTCTTTTTCCAGATCTTCTGCCGTAGCCACCCGCACAATGGGCTTTAAATTCTGATCCGCGCTTTCCTCCACGGATAAAACACAGCCCATTTCCAAGCCCCGGTTTGTTTCCACGATCACCCGGGTATAGCGTTTTATATCCGGCGCATCGGCCCCGTAAAAATGCGGTTTACCGGGATGCCGGAAACCGACACTGATTTTCTGCATTTATTTTTCCTCACTTTCCAACAATGCATCTCGCATATGAATCATAAAAAGTCCTAATACCTGATTTGCCTTCATGTAAGACCGAAGTCGGCTTTTCACCAGCTGTAAATCTTCCCAGAGGTCTTTCAGCTGCCGGTCACTTAGCCGGGACGCCAAATCCTTCCAAAGCTTTTTGCGCAGGAACTCTTCTGCCGGGAGGGGACCGCCGCCCTTGGCCGTGTATATCATCTGCAAAGATTTTTCCCAAAGCCGTAATTGTTCCTCAGGTGATATACCTTGAGCCGCCAGCTGATCCGGAATTGCCAGACAGTCCGCTGCATAGGCCTGCCGCAAGCCATTCAGGAAGTCGTAAAATGCCTCCGGAGAAGCGCCTTCTTCTTTTTGAGGAGCATCCTCCCCCTCATCCGCCGAAAGGCAGACCAGACGGGATAAAACCGTGGGAAGAAAGGCATGCCGGTTGGCAGCAGCCAGCAGGATAACACCGTAGGAAGGCGGCTCCTCCAGGGTCTTCAGCAAGACATTCTGGCACAGGGCGCTGAGTTTTTCCGCCTCCGGTATCATATAGATTTTCCGGGGAAAGCGGTATGGTTTGATTCCCATATCCCCCACCAGCTGCGTGCGGATCTCCTGGACACTGTAGGCTTCCTTGGCTTTTTGAATGCTTATAATATCCGGATGGTTGCCACTGGCAAGGGCCCGGCAGGAGGGACATTCGCCGCAGCCGTTTCCTTTTTCGCAGGCAATCAGCCGGGCCGCCAGCCGCATTTCCCTGAGGGCTTGGCCCGGGGCGGCGGATTCCAGCAGGTAGGCATGGCCTATCTCCTGCTTTTTAATGACATGCCGGATAAAGGATTCCGCCTGAGTCATGGCAATTCCTTTCGGATGGCGTCCGCCAGCTCCGCCAGACAGGTATCAAAGTCATCGTTTTGATAAAGCCGGGGAAAACGGCAGGCCGCTATCTTCTCGGCGGAGAAATCTTCCTCGTCCGCTAAAAAGCGGCGGCACATTTCTGCATACTTGGGCTCTTTCTGCCCCCGTTCCCGCTCCAGGGCCCGGTGCAGGCGCAGCCCCTTGTCTAAATCAATATATAAAGGAACCACAATATCCCCGCCAAAGTATTCCAGGGTTTTCCGGTAGGATTCCAGGGTGCCTACCGCCAAATAGGATGCGGCATGCAAATCCAGATTTCCGTCATCCAGCGTAGCATATATCCAGGGGCCGTGTACCGTTTGATAAGTGCGGGACTCAATTACTTTGCCCGCCTGTTCTAAAGCATGAAACTGCCGGGGGGTGATGAAGTGATATTCTTCCCCTTCCTCTTCGCCGCTGCGGATGGGTCTGGTGGTGCTCATCAGAACCGGCTTTAAGATTCCGTCAAATTGTTTCAGCAATTCCCTGGCCAGGGAATCTTTTCCCGAAGCACTGGGGCCTATCAGATAAAACAGTTTACCCATGGGTACATCCTTTAAGCATATTTACAACAATCAAACATTATAGCGGAAAATTATAAATACCGCAAGTATTTGTGAAGTTACACCTAGCCTTCGTAGGGGCGATTATTAATCGCCTTTACCCGTTCTCGTAATCCAACACCTTCCGGAACTGGGTTTCGTAAAGCTCCCGGTAAATCCCCTCTCTGTCCAGCAGGGATTCATGGGAGCCGGTTTCCGCAATCACTCCGTCTTTTACCACCAGGATATTGTCCGCTTTCAGAATGGTGGATAAGCGGTGGGCAATCACCAGACTGGTGCGGCCTTTCATCAAATGCTCCAGAGCTTCCTGAATGGCGGCTTCGGATATGGAATCCAGGGCGGAGGTGGCCTCATCCAGAATCAGAATCTTCGGATCCTTTAAGATAACCCGGGCGATGGAAATGCGCTGTTTTTCTCCGCCTGAAAGCTTAAGGCCCCGGTTTCCCACCACCGTATCATAGCCTTCCGGCTGAGCCATAATGAATTCATGGATACTGGCGGCCCGGCAGGCGGCTTCCATTTCAGCGGGGCTCGCATCCTCCTTGGCATACAAGAGGTTCTCCCGTATGGTTCCGTTAAACAAATAAGTGTCCTGGGTTACCACCCCGATCTGGCTTCTGAGCCAGGCCAAATCAAAATCCCGCACATCCACGCCCGCCAAAAGCACCCGGCCTCCCTGCACATCGTAAAGCCGGGGAATCAGATTTACCAGGGTGGATTTGCCGGAGCCGGAGGGCCCCACAATAGCCACCATTTTGCCCCCGGGCACTTCAAAATTGATATCCGTCAGCAAAGGCTTTTCCGGCAGATAAGAAAATGCCACATGATCAAAAAGGATATCCTGATTGGCCACTTCCGGTTTTTGCCCGTTTTCCGGCGATTTAATGCTGACTTCCCGGTCAAAATAATCAAAGATACGGGAAAAGAGCGCCAGGGAGCGGGTAAAATCCACTTGAAGATTTAGAAGTGACTCCACCGGTCTGTAAAGCCGATTGATGAGGGATACTGTGGCGGTAATGGTACCCACGGTGAGGCTGGGATCCCAGTTTTTGATAATAAACAATCCCCCGGCAAAATAAATCAGCAGCGGTCCCAGCTGGGTAAACATCCCCATGACCACACTGAACCATCGTCCGCTCCGGGCCTCTTTTAAGGCGTTCCGGGTTACTTCCTCATTCACCTTCTGGAAGCGTTCCAATTCTTTCTCTTCCCGGGTAAAGAGCTTAATCAAAAGTGAGCCGCTCACGGAAAGGTTCTCATTAACCAGCTGGTTCATTTCGTCCCGCTTCTCCTGCCCTTCGGACAAGAGTTTGTAGCGGGTTTCCCCCACCCGGCGGGTGGGAAGAATCAAAAGGGGGATTACCAAAATCCCTACCAAAGCCAGCTGCCAGCTCATGGTGAGCAAGGCCACCAGGGTCGTCACCACCGTGGCTACATTGCTGACGATGCTGGATAAAGTGCCGGAAATAACGCTGCTGACACCGCTGATATCCGTATTCATGCGGGTGATGATATCTCCCTGCTTCTCCGTGGTGAAGAAGGCATGGGGCATATGCTGCAGATGATCATACATCTGGCCCCGCATATCAAAGATGATGCGCTGGCTGATCCAGGAGTTGATATAGCTCTCCGCCACTCCGATGACCCGGGATAGGGTCATGGTTAAAAAGGCCAGAATCAGGAGCTTTATCAGCATAGCCAGATCCTTGCCTACCAGGGCTTCATCCACAATTTTACCGGTAATGATGGAAGGCAAAAGCCCCACCACCGCCGCCACTAAAATGGTGATAAATACCAGAACAAACTGCTTCCAATAAGGCTTTAAATAGCCTAATATGCGTATAATCAGACCTTTCGTAACCTTCGGTCTGTTTTTCTTTTCTTCCTCGGTTAGAAAACCGCGGGGGCCCATGCCCCCCATTCGTCCGCCCATGATACAACCTGTCCCTTAGATAAAAACCCGGGCGGCTCATGGCCGCCCCGGAGGATTCCGATTTATCCTTCCAGCACGCCGGCCACTTCCGCCAGCAGATCCCGGATGGGCAGATGCTGCGGGCAGGCGTCCTCGCAGGCGCCGCAGGCCACACATTCCGAGGCCTTGCCGCCTTCCCGGGTGCGCATATTATAACGTCCCTTGGCAGGACCCAGATTTTCAAAGCGCAGATACATATTGTAGGCGCTGAAAATCCCGGGGATATTGATTTGCATAGGACAGCCTTCCGTACAGTATTTGCAGGCGGTACAGCCGATCTGCCGCTGGGAAGCAAGAACCTTCCGTACTTCTTCGATAACGGCCTCTTCTTTCTCATCCAGGGGCTTAAAGCAGCCTTCTCCCATATAGGACATATTATCCCGCACCTGTTCCAGGGTGGACATGCCGGAGAGCACTGCCAGCATACCTTCTTTGGAAGCTACATAGCGGATTGCCCAGGAAGCCAGGGAAGCCGCAGGATCGGTAGCCTTAAACAGCTTTTCTGCTGCTTCCGGCAAAGTGGCCAGAGTACCGCCTTTAACCGGCTCCATTACCACTACTTCCTTGCCATGGCGGCGGGCCACTTCATAAATCCTGCGGGATTGCACATCCGGATTGTCCCAGTCCGCGTAATTGATCTGCAGCTGCACAAAATCCACCTCCGGATGATCCTTCAGCAGCCCCTCCAGGAATTCCGGCGTATCATGGAAAGAAAAACCCATCTTTTTGACAAGGCCTTCCGCCTTCCGGTCCGCCACAAACTGCCAGGTATCAAATTCGTTATGCAGGGGCGTATTGCCGGCGCCTAAGGCGTGGAGCAGGTAATAATCAAAGTATTCCGCCCCGGTGCGCTCCAGGCTGGTATAAAACTGAGCCAGGGTGCTTTCCTTGGTCCGGGGCTGTACCATGGTATTCATTTTTGTGGCCAGGGTATAGCTGTTCCGGGGATGCCGGTCCACCAAAATCTTCCTGGTGGCCTCTTCGGAACCTTCATACACATAGGCCGTGTCAAAATAGGTGCCACCCTTTTCCAGAAATAAATCCACCATTTCCGAACTCTGTCTGATATCGATGCTTCCGTCCTCCAGGCGGGGCAGACGCATTAAGCCGAATCCTAATTTGCTGCGCATGTTTTTCCTTCCTTTCGCTGTGGTGCTCATAAGTGGGTGAAGGGCCTTTTCCGTCCTTTTCAGACGGTCTTCCACTTCCTGAATCCGCAGAGGTGCTGCGCCGGCAGAGCCGGTGATCTGCTGTAGGATCCATTGATCCCTGGTAAGGGCTTTGCTTAAATAGTCCCGTAAAGTGTTTTTATCGTCCTCACACAGATTCTTGCCGAATTCAATTTCTTCTTCCGATAAATCCTGGAGCAGACCCGGGGTGAGAGAAAAAATACTGTAATATTTTCCCTCTTCCTCCACCAGCCGTTCCCTGTCTATGTGATACTTTTCTTCTTGTAAAAAACGGCGGAAAGCCGGCAGCTCCGACTGGGGAGAAAGAATCAGCCGCCGGGCCTTTGCGGCCGTCTGACGCCCATCCCGCAAGATTTTCTGCATCAAAGCGCCTCCCATGCCGGCCATGATGATCAAATCCGCCTCCCCCGGCAGGAGGGGGGCCAGGCCGTCTCCCAGCCGCAGTTCCACAGACTCCTGAAGATCTTCTCTTGCAAACAGTTCCCGGGCGGCTTTCAGCGGCCCCTCCCGTAAATCCGTGGCTATGACCCGCTTGCACAGTCCGCGCCTAATCAGCGCTAACGGCACCAGGCCGTGATCCGTGCCGATATCCGCCGTCGTATGGACATCCTCCGGCACCAGAGATAAAATGCATTCCAGTCGTTTTGAAAGGGCCACTTAAATCTCCACCTTTATATTTTCCTGAGGCGGATTCTCCCCTGCCTGGGCTTCCGCTATGGCCAGCTTTTCCTTGGCATCCGCCGCCGCCATTTCGCTTTCCACGGAAGCGACAATCTCTTCATACTGCACCGGATCCATCTGAGGCAATTCTTCCACGGAAGATAAGTTAAAACGCCTCAGAAACTCTTCGCTGGTCTTAAACAATATGGGACGCCCCGGAGCATTCAGACGGCCGGATTCCTCCACCAGCCCGTATTCCACCAATTTGTTTACTGCATGATCGCTGGAAACGCCGCGGATCCGTTCGATATCCCCTTTGGTCACCGGCTGTTTGTAAGCAATGATGGAAAGGGTTTCCAACACAACATCCGTCAGCACCGGCGGATTCGGTTTTTTCACCATTTTAATCAGGGTATCATAGCATCCCTCTGATGTAGAAAGCTGCAGTTTGTTCTCCAAGGTTAATAACCTGAACCCCCGTTCCTCCTCTTCGTAAGAACGGGCCAGGGACGCTGCCAGTTCTTCCAGCTCCTTCCCGCTGATTTCCAGGGTATCCGCCAGCAGGCCTTTATCCACGGAGCTGCCCATGGCAAAGAGCACTCCTTCTAAAATATGTTCCGGCTTCATGCGGCTCCCTCCAGTGTAAAATCATCCCGGGTGCTGTCTTCCGTCAGGCGGATTTCCCCGGTTTTTATAAGTTCCAAGATAGCCATAAAGGTTACCACCACTTCCAGTTTGGTGGCGGCCCGGCCCAAAAGGCTGCGGAAGCTGTGGCGGCCGGGTTTTAAGACCCTCTCCCGCACATAATCCAGGCGGTCGCCGATCCGCACAGCCTCCCGTTCTATCTCGCCGAAGTGGCTGTGCTGATTGTCCTGCTTGTCTTCCAGCCGCTTCAGAATCTCCTGACAGATGCGGTACAGCTTATCCTCCGTCACATCCCGAAGCAACCGGTCCAGATCCACGGGAGGCCGGTATTTTTCCACCTCCCGGGGCAAATGCTTTTCCCGGTAGAAGAAGCGCTCGCTTCCTTCCTGCATCAGCCGCAGATCACCGGATAAAAGCTTGAACTTCTTATATTCCAGCAGCCGGGCCACCAGCTCTGCCCGGGGATCTTCCTCCTCCAGCTCCAGTTCCGGCTTGGGCAGGAGCATTCGGGCTTTGATATCCAGCAGCGTTGCCGCCATGACAATAAACTCGCTGAGATCCTCCAGCTTCTCTTCCTGCATGAGAGCCAGGTATTCCAAATACTGCTCTGTAATCAGGGAGATGGGAATATCGTAAATTTTGATCTTATTCTTTTCTATCAGATGTAGCAAAAGGTCCAGGGGGCCTTCAAAGCTGTCCAGTTTGAGAGAAAGTTCCATAACTCGTGCATTATCCTTACAGTGACTTCAAAGGCGGGCGGAAGCACTCATCCGCCCGTACTGCTTAACAGTTTACTAAAATTTGTTTCCGAAGGCAAGGTTTTTCCTATTCTTTTAGCAAATCCAGGAACCAGACTTCCCGGGGATTAAAGATTCGGAAAGGAATGGTATGGGTGCCGATTCCGGGACTGACCAGCATGTGACTTCTGTCTTTTCGGAAATGTCCTTTGGTATATGGCGGGAAAAACTGGGGGCCGGAGGCAACCAGGCCGCCTATGCCCGGCAGGCGAAACTGTCCCCCGTGGAGATGGCCGGAAAGAACCACATCCGCGCCCCAGGCTGCGTAGGCATCAAAATAAAAAGGGTGATGTGCCAGAAGGACCTGAAAAGGACGGGGTTCTCCCAAAAGGGCTTGTATCTCCAAAGATTCCGGTGGCCGCCTGTTTTTCAAATGATGGGTAAACTGCTCCTTCCCCAGGGTAAGACCGCTGAGAGTAAGCGGGTTTTCCGCATCGCCCAAATCGATGCTTTCATTATCCAAGAAGCATAGGCCTTTCTTTTCCAAAGCCCGCCGGTATTGCCGGAAAGATGTTTCATGAATAGGATTCCTGCGCCAGCTGGACTCATGGTTTCCCAGAGCATAATAAACGGGATAGCGAGCGGCCAATTTGGACAGGCAGCCGTATCCCCGGGTAAAATGGGGCGGCATCAGGCGGGTGGGGCGGTTTACCATATCTCCGGCTATGCAAACATAATCCGGGGCTGCCTCCTCCAAAAGGTTCAGCAATCCCGGATACATATTATTATGGAGATCCGTAATCAGGGCAAACCGCACCCGTCCCGGCCGCTGCCAGCCGGGAACGGGAATGGTTTCAAAATGGCTGCGGATCAGCTTCATCCGGCTTTACTTCAGGCCCATCTCATCCCGGACTTCGATAAAGCATTGTACGGCGAAGTCCAGGTCTTCCCTGGTATGGGCGGCAGACAGCTGGGTGCGGATCCGGGCCTTGCCCTTGGGCACCACGGGATAAGAGAAGGCTACCACATACACCCCCTTGGCCATCATCCGCTTGGCAAATTCTGCGGCAGTGCGCTCGTCATAGAGCATCACGGGCACGCAGGGATGGGTGCCGGGAATAATATCAAATCCATTGTCCACCAGCTTCTTCCGGTAGTAGGCAGTAATCTCTTCCAGGTGATCTCTGAGGGCGGTGCTCTCCTCCAGCATATCGATCATTTCCATGCTGGCGCCCACAATGGCGGGGGCCAGGGAATTGGAAAAGAGATAAGGACGGCTCCGCTGTCTCAGCAGATCAATGATTTCCTTCCGGCCGCTGGTATAGCCGCCGGAGGCGCCGCCTAAAGCCTTGCCCAGGGTGCCGGTGATGATATCCACCCGGCCCATGACCCCGTTATGCTCAGGGGTACCTTTTCCATGAGCTCCCACAAAACCTACGGCGTGGGAATCATCCACCATAACCATGGCATCATATTTGTCTGCCAGATCGCAGACGCCTTTCAGATTGGCAATAATACCGTCCATGGAAAAGACACCGTCGGTGGCAATGAGCTTGATCCGGGCGCCGGCGGTATCCGCCGCCTTTAACTGCTCTTCCAAATCCGCCATGTCATTGTTCTTATAGCGATAGCGTCTGGCTTTGCACAAACGAACCCCGTCAATGATGGAGGCGTGGTTTAATTCGTCGGAAATCACCGCATCCTGCTCTCCCAGAAGGGTTTCGAAAAGCCCGCCGTTGGCATCAAAGCAGGAGGAATACAAGATGGTGTCCTCCGTTTCCAGGAAGTGGCTGATCTTCTTTTCCAGCTGCTTGTGGATATCCTGGGTGCCGCAGATAAAGCGCACGGAAGCTACGCCGTAGCCACGCTCGTCGTAGGTTTTTTTGGCGGCTGCTACCAGCCGGGGATTATCCCCCATTCCCAGGTAGTTATTGGCGCACATGCATAAAAGTTCCCGGCCGTCCTCTAAAAGAACGCGGCTGCCCTGGGGAGACTTAAAAGGCGCTTCTCCCTTGAAAAGACCTGCTTCCCGGATGCCGTCCACTTCGGATTTGTAGAAGGCGAGTGCTTCGTTACGGTTCATGTTTGACCTCCATAAAAATTATAATACGGTTCGATATGCGGGCGGCCAATGGCCGCCCCTACGGACGAACCCGCCTTGCAGGGGCGGGCATTGCCCGCCCGTTATAGACTCGTCCAATCCAGGATAACCTTCCCGGAATTGCCGGAAATCATGGCTTCAAAGCCTTCCTTGTAGTCCATTATATCAAAGTGATGGGTAATGATGGGACTGATATTAAGTCCCGCCTGGATCATGGTGGTCATGGAATACCAGGTATCCCAGACCTTACGGCCGTAAATGCCCTTTAAGGACAGGCCGTTGAAAATCACCGTTTCCAGGTCCACAGGTGTGGCAGTGCCCTGCAGACCCAGGAGAGCAATTTTTCCCCCGTGTTTCATGGCATGAATCATGCTGTGGAGAGCAGAAGGAGCGCCGGACATTTCCAGCCCCACATCAAATCCTTCCGTCATGCCAATGTCCTTCATTACATCTTCCAGTTTTTCCCGGCCCAGATTCACCGGCCGGGTGGCTCCCAGCTTTTTAGCCAGATCCAAGCGGTAATCGTTAAAATCCGTTACCACCACATGCCGGGCTCCCGCAAAGCGGACAATGGCAGCCGCCATAATGCCGATGGGGCCGGCCCCGGCAATCAGTACATCCTCTCCCAGCACATCATAGCTTAAGGCGGTGTGGGTGGCATTGCCGAAGGGATCAAAAATGGCATATAAATCGTCCGGAATTTCCGGCTTGCAGGGCCACACATTAGCAGAGGGAATCACCAGATATTCCGCAAAGGCGCCGTTGCGGTTGACGCCTACGCCTTTGGCATTCTTGCAGTTTTCCTTATGGCCCTCCAGGCAGTTGCGGCATTTGCCGCAGGTGATGTGGCCTTCACCGGAAACCCGATCCCCCGGTTTGAAGCTTTCCACGGCGGAGCCCACCTCCACCACTTCGCCTACATATTCATGGCCGGCGGTAAGGCCCAGGGAAATGGTATGCTGCGCCCAGTCATTCCATTGCCAGATATGGACATCCGTGCCGCAGATAGCGGTCTTTTTGATTTTGATCTTTACATCATTGGGGCCTACCTCCGGAATCGGCACCCGTTTCATCCACAGGCCTTCCGCTGCTTTTTCCTTGACCAGTGCCCACATCATGTCATCGTTGATTATTGTCATAGATTCTCCTCTCTTTAAGGCGAGTGGTCCTTCGACAAGCTCAGGAACCGTAGCCGTCCCTAGGTCAGGGGGCCTTCCCCTACTGCAAAAGCTACCGCCATCCCCCCATCATGGGAGATGGACAAATGCAGCGACACGATGCCCTGCTTTTCCATGGCTTTTCGGGCTTTGCCCGAAATACGGTAATAGGGCTGTCCCGCCGGGTTATGCAGCACCTCCACTTCCTTCAGTTCAAAGCCCCGCACACCGCTTCCCAAGACTTTGGAAAAGGCTTCTTTCGCGGCATACATCCCCGCCATAGACTGGGCCAGGCCGGCCTTTTTCCCCTGAAGATATTCCCTCTCCGCATCGGAAAAAAAGCGTTCCGCAAAACGGCTATCCGAGGAGAATGCCTCCATACGGGAAACCTGGCAAATATCCACGCCGATTCCAAGGATGCCCATGGCCTGTCCTACCATTTCCAAAGTTGTCCCACACGCCGGGACAGTGTATTCTTCCAAAAACCATACTGCTCTATGGTTTTGATTTTTTCTGCTTTGCTTTGCTCTTTTAAAGCAATAAAGGCCTTTAGAACCTCCCGTTCCGCCTCCGGCAAATCGGTCGCATAGCAGTCCGCAAAAGCCTCTGCCTGAGAAATGCTCTCATTCCGCATCCGGCGGATATAATCCCCCTTCAGCCGGGAAGCCATATAGGCAAAGGAGCCGGCGTTTTTGGCCCCTACCACATTTTTCTCGTGCTGGCGGTAATCTATGGTAGCCTCCGGCAAAAAAACCGCTTTTCCCAGGGCGGCCGCCACCAAGGCCATCCACCAGTCATGCATCATCATTGCCTCGGTGCCTTCCGCCCGAGCAGTCAAAAGAGCCAAAGGGCGGTTGAACATCATAGTGCAGCCTGTCACCACATTCTGCACTAACAGCTGATGAAAGGCCAGGCGGTTTCCGTCGATTTTTGAAAAATGCATAAAACTGGGATCCAGCTCATTAAGATTTCCGTCCACCACCCGCAGATCCGTATGCACCAGGACAGGGATACCGACTCCCCGACCCATCTCCGCCCGCTTCATGGCCGTTAAAGTTTTGCGGATCTTATCCGGATGCCAGACATCATCCTGGTCGCAGCACATGGTATAAGGCGCTTCCTGTCCGAAGCGGCTGATGAGATACATAAAATGCTTCTGGGCGCTGCCAAAACGCAGTCCGGAGCGGTGGTGCCGGATCTTCTCCGGATAACGGGCTGCATATTCTGTCAAAAGGGGCGCCGTATCTTCTCCGTCATCCGACAGAATCAAGGTCCAATCCTCGTAATCCTGCGCCAGAATGGATTCGATCTGGGCTCCCGCATAAGCGCTGCCTTTGTAAGCCGCCAATAAAATTGTCACACTCGTATTCAGCATGATTCAAAAATCCAGCTGTCTCTTAGCCGGGGATGCTTCTCGTCTTTGGGACTTAATACCAGGGGGGTACCGTCCGTCATCCGATATGCAGCAGCTGCCGGTGCACCGGGATACTCTCCTATAATATCCGGCCATTGAATGCCGATATCCGGGTCGTTAAAGGCAATGCCGCCCTCATCCCCGGGATGATAAAAATCATTTACCTTATAGCAAAACTCCGCTTCCTGGCTTAAAACCAGATAACCGTGGGCCAGGCCTTCCGGCACATAAAGCTGACGGAAATTATCCTCGCTCAATATCTCCCCGTGCCAGCGGCCGAAACTGGGACTGTTTTTCCGGATATCCACCACCACATCAAACACCGTTCCCCGGGAAGCCCGCACCAGCTTGGCCTGTGGATAATGCTTCTGAAAATGCAAGCCCCGCAGGACCCCTTTCGTAGATCGGCTGGCATTATCCTGCACAAAACGGGTTGAGATGCCGGCCTCTGCAAAATCCTTTTCGTTGTAAAACTCCGCAAAAAAGCCCCGCTCATCCCGGTGGATGGTCGGCTCAATAATCAGCAAGCCTTCAATTTCGGTTTTCGTAACTGTAATTTGACTCAATGAATCACCTCAATCTCCTGCAGATATCGATGCAAAGCGTCCTGCCAGTCCGGCAAAGGGGTAAAACCCGCCCGCACCAGTTTGGATTTATCCAGGCGGCTGTTAAAGGGCCGGGCAGCGGCGGAAAGGCCGTACTCTTCCGTAGTCACAGGAATGACTTTGACATCCTTCTCCGCCTGTCGGAAAATTTCCCGGGCAAAATCCGCCCAGGAAATATAGCCGCCTTCATTGGTGGCATGATAATAACCGTAGCGGTCGCTCTCTATCATATCCGCCAAAAGCCGGGCCAGATCCCGGGTGTAGGTAGGGGTGCCGATCTGATCCCTCACCACCCGCAGCTCCTGATGATTCTCCGCCAGCTTCAGCATGGTTTTGACAAAATTCTGGCCGTTTTTCCCGAAGGCCCAGGCGATGCGGACTATAAAATGCTTCTCCAGATTCGCCGCCACCGCCAGCTCGCCCGCCAGCTTGCTCTCCCCGTACACGCTCAAAGGGGCATACTCCTTGCAATCCGGCTTCCAGGGCTCTTCCCCCTGGCCGTCAAACACATAATCCGTGCTGATGTGGAGCATTTTGGCCCCTATGCCGGCGCAGGCTTTTGCCAGGTAAGCGGGGGCAGCGCCGTTAATGGCCATCACCTTTTCCTTCAGTTCCGGCTCCTCCGCCTTGTCCACCGCGGTCCAGGCCGCCGGATGCATCACCGCCTGAGGGCGGATCAGCCGGATGGCCCGCCGAACCGCCTTTTCATCCGTCAGATCCAGCTGCACATAAGGCGCCTCGCAGACGGCGCTTCCGTCCTGCATGCCCCTGTATTCCTCCGTAATATCCGTTCCCACTGCCACATGGCCCCGGGCGTCCAGCTCATTCATGATATCATGCCCCAGCTGGCCGTTGACCCCGGTCACCAGAATCCGCATGGGCTTGTCTGTTATGGCTTTACCGCTCATCTGTTCCCGTACATCTCCCGATAATAGTTTTGGTATTCCCCGGAAATGATGGTCTCCCACCATTCTTTATTATCTAAATACCACTGGATGGTCTTTTTAATCCCTTCCGCAAACATGGTCTCCGGCAGCCAGCCCAGCTCCCGGTGGATCTTGGCAGGGTCGATGGCATAACGCATATCATGCCCCTTCCGGTCCGTCACATAGGTAATGAGGCTTTCCGGCTTGCCCAATTCTTTCAAAATCAGTTTCACAATATCGATATTAGCCATTTCATTGTGGCCGCCGATATTATATATTTCGCCCTCTTTTCCCTTGCGGATAATCAAATCAATAGCTTTGCAATGATCCTCCACATAGAGCCAGTCCCGCACATTTTTGCCTTCCCCGTATACCGGCAGAGGCTTATCCGCCAGGCAGTTGGCAATCATCAAAGGAATCAGTTTCTCCGGGAATTGATAAGGGCCGTAGTTATTGGAGCATCGGGAAATGGTCACCGGCAGACCGAAGGTCCGGTGATATGCCATCACCAAAAGATCCGCCCCGGCTTTGGAACTGGAATAGGGGGAACTGGTATGGAGAGGGGTCTCCTCCGTAAACAGAAGATCCGGCCGGTCTAAGGGCAGATCCCCGTACACTTCGTCGGTGGAAACCTGGTGGTAGCGCTTAATCCCGTATTTCCGGCAGGCATCCATCAGCACGGCAGTTCCCATAATATTAGTTTCCAGAAAGACTCCCGGATTCTCAATGGATCGATCCACGTGGCTTTCCGCCGCGAAATGCACCACCATATCCGGCTTCTCTTCCTCGAACAACTGATACACCGCTTCCCGGTGGCAAATGTCTTCTTTGACAAAACGGAAATTAGGCTTTTCCAGCACAGCCTTCAAGGTGCTGAGATTGCCGGCATAGGTCAGTTTGTCCAGACAGACAATCCGATCTTCCGGGTGCTTTTCCAATTCGTAAAAGATAAAATTACTTCCGATAAAACCGGCGCCGCCGGTGACTAAAACAGTCATATCATACTCTCCTGTATTCGGACTAACCCGCTGTTAGTATTTGATTCTTCCTTCCGCCACCTGCCGTAAATGCTGACCGTAGGGGGACTTGCCGTACCTCCTAGCCGCTGCCAGCAGCCGTTCTTTGTCAATCCACCCTTTGGTATAGGCAATTTCCTCCAAAGCGGCAATCTGGGAACTTTGGCGGGTTTCAATGGTCCGGACAAAGTTGGTGGCATCAGCCAGCGAATCCATAGTCCCCGTATCCAGCCAGGCATAGCCCCGGCCCAAAAGCTGCACATTCAGGCTCCCGTCTTCCAGATAAAAACGATTGAGATCCGTGATTTCCAATTCTCCCCGCAGGCTGGGTTTGACTTTTTTAGCCATTTCCACCACCCGCTTATCATAAAAATACAAGCCGGTAATGCAATAATTGCTTTTGGGATGCTCCGGCTTTTCCTCCACGGAAATCACCCGGCCCTCCGCATCAAATTCCACCACGCCGAAGCGCTCGGGATCATTTACATAATAACCGAAGATCGAGGCTGTTCCCGCCTCTGCATCTTCTTTCGCTTTCCGAAGGCGTTCCCCCAGACCGGCGCCGTAGAAAATATTGTCTCCCAGAACCATGGCGCAGGGATCTTCTCCGATGAAATCCTCCCCGATCAAAAATGCCTGGGCCAGTCCGTCGGGACTGGGCTGCTCCCGGTAAGTAAGGGAAAGGCCGAACTCACTGCCATCCCCCAACAGCCGCTGGAAATTGGGCAGATCCGCGGGAGTGGAAATAATCAGAATATCCCGTATCCCCGCCAGCATCAGGGTTGACAGAGGATAATAAATCATAGGCTTATCGTAAACAGGCAAAAGCTGTTTAGAAGTCACCATGGTCAAAGGATATAAGCGGGTGCCGGCACCGCCGGCCAGTATTATGCCTTTCATACACATTTCCTGCCTTATGCATCCGGAGGAGCTTCCGTGCTGCGGGGAGGCCGGCTGGTGGTGGCAGCCCGGGAGGCAGCCTCCTTATCCAGAATCGGTAAATAGTCCCGCCAGCTTTCGTAAAGCTTTTTGTATAATTCATCCCGCAGGGATTCGGTGCCCAGGCTGTCAAACAGCACATGCAGCCGGGCCAAATCCTCTTCTTTTGCAGGATCCAATTCACTCATTTCCAGAAATACGCCGTAAGCTTCCTGCAGCTGCCTGGCGCCGTCCCGCTCGCTGCGCAACCCTTCCAGCTCCGCACTGTAGCGGGCCACCGCATCGCTCACGGCTTTGCTACGGCGCCGTTCCAGTGTGGGCAGCATAATCCCTGCCAATACGCTGAGAATCAAAGCCGCGGTCAAAATGATTTTCAGCCAGAAGGCCGGCCGCCCCTCCAAAGAACGGCGGACTTTTTCCGTCTTTTCTCCCGCTTCACGGCTAAGGTTCCCGGCGGCTTCTCCTAAAGAAACCCTGCGTTTCACCTGAGGCGCCCGAATGTCGTCTGCCATCTCCCGGGCCATGTGCAAAGCGAAGGTATTACCTACATCCGCCCGCAAAATGGTCCGCAGTTCCCGCTCCGCCTTTGTATATTTCCCTTCGGAATGATACAGCAAAGCCAAAAGACAACGGGCCTTGATCATTTTGGGATGATGGGCCGTAATCCATTCCAATTGCAGGATGGCCAGATCTTCACTGCCCTTCCGGGCGTAATCCAAGGCATAATTAAACTTCCGTATCCCCTGAGCCCCGGTTTCCAGTTCCAGACGGTTTTCCTGCAGATGCTGCACATAGGCAGAGGCCGGATTGTTTTCTTCCTGGTAATGGGTACTGACCACCCATTCGCAAAGAGCCTGGACCGTTTCTCCCATTTCATACAAAACCAGGCCCAGCAAATTCCGGGCCAGTATATTCTTTTTGTTGATTTCCAACGCCCGGGAGAGATCCTCCACAGCGCCGGTCAGGTCCCTGACTCTGGCCTTTTCCAGGCCGTAGTTATAATATCGGTTGGAAAGCCTGATAATCCGGCGGTAAAGCTTCACATCCGCTCCGCAGCGCAGGCAAAAGGCCCCGGATCCCAGGGGACTTCCGCAGCGGTAGCAGTTCATATCAGGACTCCTTTTCCTTGATGAGTTCCATTAACAAATCCGTCAGATCCCTGGTATCCGAGCGAATGATATCTTCTGCTTTTTCTATTTCGGTACTGGGCTGAAATTTCGCCAGTTCGTCCTCAAAAATAATCATGCCAAGACTCCTTTAAGTGTCGGGTCCACTATAAACGATTTAAGGAAAAATATCAAGGGTGCATTCACTTGAGTTTCCGCATTCTCACTGGGCAAGCATGTTACATATTTGTTGTTTTTGTGTAAAATCCGCATAAAAAAGAGGAATCTTCTTCTATGCTGTAGTA
>CADBFP010000031.1 GCA_902793995.1 uncultured Lachnospiraceae bacterium
CCCTGCCGGATCTGGTAGAGGCTCTGACCCGCTTTTCCGAAGGGGAAGAACAGTTTTATGATGTGACCCTGCTGCAGCTGTCGGTGGGCACCCCTTGCCCTCCCCCGGACGCGGGGGAGGGGGGACCGCCGCCAAAGGCGGTGGTGGGCGGGGGCGACTCATGCCCTCCCCCGGACGCGGGGGAGGGGGGACCACCGCCAAAGGCGGTGGTGGGTGGGGGCGACTTGCACCCAACCCCTACCTGGACCTTCTCCCCCCCATCCTATCAGGACATCACCACCGTCTGTGATGCCCTTCACGAGTGGCTGCCGGGTGCCTCCCCGGAGAACCTGGCCCAGTTATGCATGGTCACAGATGAAATCATGAATAACTGCATCAGCTACGCCTATAAAGGGGTGGCTAAGCCCCGCCTGCAAATCACCCTGGAGCGGACTGAGAAAGCCGCCTGCTTAAATTTTGCGGACAACGGAAACCCTTATAACCCCCTGGCATCCGATTCGGATGACCATTTGGAAAAGGATATCTTGACCCGGGGTGCCGGCGGTATGGGCATCCCCTTTATCAAAAGCTTCGCAGATAATGTCCGGTATGAGTACAAAGACGGAGAGAACCGGCTGAGGGTGGAAAAACGGATTATCGCTCCTGAACCGGACAAGTCAGGTTAGTAGCTCTCGGGGCTGCTTAAGCAAAAGGCGATTGACGGTCAGGATCGTCTTTTCCTGCCCCTTCGGGACAATTCACCTTGTAATCGCCTAATATAGTGTTTTGAATGAATAGGGAGGATTTATCATGCAGGAACTAAAATGCCCGAACTGCGGGAAAACTTTTCAGGTAGATGAAAGCGGATATGCACAGATTATGCAGCAGGTGCGTGACAAGGAATTTGAAAAGGAGCTGGAAAGGCGCAAACAGGAATTAGAATTACAAAAAGAAAGCGATATCACGATTGTACGCATGGAGCAGGAAAAAAACCATAATGAAGCATTATCCGAAAAGAATTCCGAACTTGCCGAAAAGGATAAACTGATAGAGCAGCTTAAGGCACAGATTTCCGGAAATGATACGGAAAAGAAACTTGCTGTCAATGAGGCAGTGCAGGAGAAGGAAAAGGAAAACGATTCTGCAATTAAGGAGAAAAATGAGGAAATAGCCCAAAGAGATCGTGAGATTCTGAGTCTTAAAGCACGGCTTGATAATGCAGATATAGAAAAGAAACTTGCGATTAGCGAAGCTATCCAGGAAAAGGAAAAGGAGATTTCCGAGAAAAGAACGGAAATCATAAAGCTGCAGGGAGATTTGGAATTACAGAAGCAGGAAGGAGAATTGCGTGAGAACAATCTTGTTGAGAAGCATAGGGGAGAATTAAAACTCCGCGATGATGAAATAGAGCGCCTGAAGGATTTTAAATCAAAGCTTTCAACCAAAATGGTGGGGGAAAGTCTGGAACAGCATTGCCAAAACCAGTTCAACCAGATCCGGATGACAGCTTTCCCGAATGCTTATTTTGAGAAGGACAATGACATTAAAACCGGCAGCAAGGGAGATTTTATCTTTAGGGAGTCATCTGACGGTACAGAATTCATCTCTATCATGTTTGAGATGAAAAACGAGAATGATACCACAGCCACAAAGCATAAAAACGAGGACTTTCTAAAAGAATTAGACAAAGATCGCAATGAAAAAAAGTGTGAGTATGCTGTGCTGGTCAGTTTGCTGGAAGGCGATAACGAATACTACAATAACGGCATTGTGGATGTTTCCTACCGATACCCTAAAATGTATGTAGTGCGTCCCCAGTTTTTCATACCGATTATTTCGCTGCTCAGAAATGCCGCCTTGAATTCCCTTGAGTATCAGAAGAAACTGGAAGAAGTGCAGAATCAGCAGCTGGATCTGTATAACTTTGAAATGAACCTTGAAAGATTTAAGAAAGGATTTGCAACAAGTTTCAAAA
Source organism: uncultured Lachnospiraceae bacterium (assembly GCA_902793995.1). Classification (GTDB taxonomy): domain Bacteria; phylum Bacillota; class Clostridia; order Lachnospirales; family Lachnospiraceae; genus UBA6987. The sequence continues at coordinate 1,955 of CADBFP010000031.1, forward strand.
ATGCAAGTGACAGATTCGGGGATGCGATCAAGGGCATTGACAATGTGATTTCTTCATTGAGCAAAATAAGGGATAATCTCGTGAAGTCTGAAAATCATTTGAATACAGCCAACAACAAATTGGAGGATGTCAGCATTAAGAGGCTTACCAAAAACGCGCCATCGGTGCGCGCTATGTTTGAGGAAATAAACCAGGAGGGGTAAAAAACCATTGTGGGGACGCATGCCGCCTCGGGAGCAATCCGTGTGGGCCTGCATAGAAAGGGAAACAAGCCTTTTCAATCCCTGCTCCCTATTGCCTAATCCCTCCTGAAATGCTATGATAAATACGGCCCGAGGGGTCTAATTTGAGTACGAAAGGAATCAAAGAATGAAAAACGTGATAGTGGGACAGTCCGGGGGGCCTTCCTCGGTGATTAACAGCTCTCTGGCGGGGGTTTATTGCCGGGCCAAGGCCATGGGAGCGGATAAGGTCTACGGCATGCGCAACGGCATCCAGGGCTTTTTGGAGGAGCGTCTGGTGGACCTGGATACGGTGCTGGGTTCCAACGAGCTGGTAAAGCTGCTGCGGAAAACTCCGGCGGCCTTTTTGGGCTCCTGCCGTTTCAAACTGCCGGATCCGGAGAAAGATACCACAGTGTTCGAAAAGATTTTTGAACTGCTGAAAAAATACGAAATCAAGGCCTTCATCTACATAGGAGGCAATGATTCCATGGATACCATCCGGAAACTGACGGACTACGGCGCCTCTATCGGCTCCGATATTTGCTTCGTGGGGGCGCCCAAGACCATCGACAACGATCTGGCGGAAACGGATCACACCCCCGGCTTCGGCAGCGCTGCCAAATTCATCGGTGCCATGACCAAAGAAGCCATCCGGGACGAAGTGGTTTACAGCACCAATAAGACCATTTATATCATGGAGATTATGGGCCGCAATGCCGGCTGGCTCACCGCCGCCACGGCTCTGGCCCGGGGGAAGGATTGCCCCGGCCCGGATCTCATTTACCTGCCGGAAGTGCCCTTTGACCTGGAGGCCTTTAAGGCCAAAGTGGCTGCCCTGCTGGAGAAGAAAAACAATTTGATGATTGCCGTATCGGAAGGGATTCATGATAAAAACGGCACTTATATTTGCGAATATGCGGATACAGACAAGGCGGTGGATGCCTTTGGCCACAAGCAGATGGGGGGGACCGCCACTTATCTGACCCAGTATTGCGAGCGGGAATTCGGCTGCAAGACAAGAGCCATTGAGTTTTCCACCCTGCAGCGCTGCGCCGCCCACTTTGCTTCCCAGACGGATGTAAACGAAGCCTTCCAGTCCGGGGACAAGGCGGTGGAGGCTGCCCTTTCCGGCCGCACGGGCCTGATGGCCACCCTGCTGCGGGCCAACGAGGAGCCCTATGTATGCGAAATCGGTCTGGCGGACGTACATAATATCTCCAATGTGGAACGGAAAGTGCCCCTGGAATGGATCATCGAAGAGGGCAGCCAGGTGTCGGATGAGTTTATCCGCTATTGCCTGCCGCTTATCCAGGGAGAAAGCCTGCCGGTGATCGAAAACGGCCTGCCCAGGCATTTGGTATTGGAGTAATAAATGTGGACTTATGTTGCCCCCTGCCATTTCGGCCTGGAGGCGGTTTGTAAAAGGGAAATCCAGAATCTGGGTTATGAAGTGAGCCGGGTGGAGGACGGCCGGGTATTCTTTGAAGGGGACGCCCAGGCCGGCGCGCTGGCCAATTTATGTCTGCGCACCGCAGAACGGGTACTGTTGATTGTGGGGGAATTCACCGCCACCAGCTACGAGGAACTCTTTGAGGCCACCAAAGCCCTGCCCTGGGAGGCGTATCTCCCCCGGGACGGCCGTTTCTGGGTCAGCAAAGCCACCTCCATCCGCAGTCAATTGTTCAGCCCCTCGGATATCCAGTCCATTATGAAAAAGGCTATGGTGGAGCGGATGAAGAGAGCATACCATCTGACGGTCTTCCCGGAAACGGGCGCCGCCTTCCCCATCCGGGTGGGAATTCTGAAGGACAAAGTATCCGTTGGCCTGGATCTGTCCGGGGAATCCCTGCATAAGCGGGGCTACCGGAAACTGGTGAGCAAAGCGCCCATCACGGAAACCCTGGCAGCGGCTCTTTTGGATCTGACTCCCTGGCGGGCCGACCGGATCCTGGTGGATCCTTTCTGCGGCAGCGGCACCTTTGCCATAGAGGCAGCCATGAAGGCGGCGGGGATGGCCCCGGGGCTGAAACGAAGCTTTGCGGCGGAGGCTTGGCCCCATCTTTTCCCGGAGAAGCTTTGGCACGAGGGGCGGGAAGAGCTGCAGGAACAAATGGATCTGAGCATCCGCCCGGATATCCAGGCCTATGATATCGACCCGGAGGTGGTGAAAGCCGCCCGGGACAATGCCCGGCTGGCGGGGGTGGAGGAGATGATCCATTTCCAGGCCCGGGATGTGAAGGATTTAAGCCACAGCAAAAAGTACGGTTTTATTCTCACCAATCCGCCCTACGGGGAGCGTCTGGAGGAGAAGGAAGCGCTGCCGGCTTTGTACAGAACTCTGGGGGAGCGCTTCGCTGCCCTGGACAGCTGGTCCGCCTATGTGATTACGGCTTATGACGGTATCGAAAAGGATTTCGGCCGGAAGGCGGATAAAAACCGGAAGATTTACAACGGGATGATGAAGACATATTTTTACGAGTTCCGGGGCCCGAAACCGCCCCTTGCCCTCTCCCGGACGCGGGAGAGGGATGTCAGCGAAGCTGACAGGGTGAGGGCGACTGAAGGATGACTATACTATGAAACAACTGATCCTTGCCACCCATAACAATCATAAACTCCAGGAAATCCGTCAAATGCTGGCGGGAGAACCGGTGGAGGTGCTGGGCCTGTCCGATATCGGCTGGCATCAGGAAATCATTGAAAACGGTGAAAGCTTTAAGGATAATGCCTTAATCAAAGCGGAAGCCATTTACAAAGCCACCGGCCGGGCCGTTCTGGCAGATGACTCCGGCCTCACGGTGGAGGCTTTAGGCGGAGCCCCCGGGGTTTATTCCTCCCGTTATATGGGGGAAGAGACCCCCTATGAGATAAAAAACCGGGCGATTATCGATTTGCTGGCCCGGGTGCCGGAAACAAAACGGGGGGCTGCCTTTGTTTGCGTGGTGGCGCTGGTGAGGCCCGGCAAAGGAAAAAGAGCCGTCAGGAAAACGGCGGAGGGGCGGATTGAAGGCCGCATAGCTTATGAACCGGCGGGCTGCGGCGGCTTCGGCTATGACCCTATCTTTTTCCTGCCGGAGCGGGGCTGTACCACAGCGGAACTCAGGCCGGAAGAAAAGAATGCCATCAGTCACAGAGGAAGAGCCATTCAGGCGATCCTCCCGGAAATCCTTAAGTGGGTCAGTTCATAGGAGGTTGCTATGAAAAATGAGTTTACCTTTTTATCATCCGATCAAAAAACCATCATTCACGGCAATTGGTGGCTGCCGGAGGAGGAACCGAAGGCGGTGGTTCAGTTGGTTCACGGTATGCAAGAGCATATTGCCCGTTATGACAGATTTGCCTGTTTTCTCAATGAAAACGGCTATGCCGTCATCGGTCATGACCAGCTTGGCCACGGGGCATCCGTGGCGGAGGAAGAGGATCACGGTTATTTTGCTTCCGAGAAGGGCCATCATTGCGTGATAAAGGATATGCGGGCGGTGACCCGCCTGGCGGAAAAAGCCTATCCCGGGAAAAAGATTTTTATGCTGGGCCACAGTATGGGGTCCTTTTTTGCCCGCCGCTATGTAACCCTGTATCCTAATGCCTTGTCCGGTTTGATTTTATGCGGAACGGGGCATAAGCCTTATAACCTGGTGCATTTCGGCAAACGCCTGGCCCGTCTGATGAGCAAGGTCAAAGGGGATCATTACCGCAGCAAACTGATCGAAAATCTGGCTCTGGGAGCCAAGCCTCTGGAGAAATGGCTGTGTTCCGACCAGGGGGTGGTGGATGCCTACCGGGAGGACCCTTTCTGCGGGCGTCCCTTTACCGTAGGCGCTTATAAGGATTTCTTCCGCTTGATGGAAGAACTCTCCCTGGGCCTGGATCTGGACCGGGTTCCCAAGGATCTGCCGGTGCTGCTGATTGCAGGCATGAAGGATCCGGTGGGGAACCATTCCAAGGAGGTTTTGCAGGTATATAACCGTTACAGAGCCCACGACATGACGGATGTGGATGTGGTATTCTACCGGGATGATCTCCATGAGATCCTAAACGGCAGCAAGAAAGAGGACGTGTTCCGGGATGTGCTGCGTTTCCTGGATGAAAGGATAGGCAAGTAAGATGACGATTCGGGAACAGACAGAAGCCCTGGAGCGGCAGACCTTAAGCCCCTACGCCTCTTTGAGCGTGAACAGCCAGGGGCGGGATCATCCGGACGAGCTTTGCAGCATCCGTACCTGCTATCAGCAGGATCGGGATCGGGTGCTGCACAGCAAGGCTTTTCGGCGCCTGAAAAACAAAACCCAGGTATTTCTGGCTCCTTCCGGCGCCCATTACCGCACCCGGCTGACCCATACCTTGGAAGTGCAGCAAATTTCCCGGACGGTGGCCCGGGCCTTGCGATTAAACGAGGATCTGACCGAAGCCATTGCCCTGGCGCACGATTTGGGCCATACTCCCTTCGGCCACGCGGGGGAGCGGGCTCTCAACCAGCTCTGCCCGGAGGGATTCTCCCATTACGATCAGGGCCTGCGGGTGGTGGAACTTCTGGAAAAAGAAGGCAAGGGCCTGAATCTCACCAAGGAGGTGCGGGACGGGATTTTCCAGCACCGGGTGGAGGGAAAGCCCATGACCTTAGAGGGGAAGGTGGTGCAGCTTTGCGACAAAATCGCTTACCTGAGCCATGACATCGATGATGCTATGCGGGCGGGGCTCCTCAGCGAAGAAATGCTGCCCCGGGAATATACGGCGGTTTTGGGCGACTCCGTGCGTAAACGCCTGGATACCATGGTTCGGGGCATTATCGATTACAGCCTGAACCAGCCCAAGGTGGACATGAGCCCCCGGGTAAAGGAGGCGGTGACGGGCCTGCGCAGCTTTATGTTCAGCCATCTGTATTTGCAAAGCGAGGCGAAAGCGGAGGAAGGAAAAGCCCAGGACCTTTTAAAGAGCCTGTATCATTATTACACGGAACACGATACGGAGCTGCCCCGGGAATATGTGGAGGCCGTGTGGATCCGGGGAGAATCCTGGAGCCGGGCCGTATGCGATTATATAGCCGGCATGACGGATGAATATGCCATCAACCGGTATAAGGAGTTGTTTTTACCCCAGCCCTGGGAGAACTAAGATGCCTATATATCCAAAGGAAATCATAGACGAGGTCCGCAGCCGCAGTGATATTGTAAAGGTGGTGGGATCCCGGATCAAACTGGAGCGGAGAGGAGCTCTCTATTTTGCCTGCTGCCCTTTTCACAACGAAAAGACCCCCTCTTTTTGCGTGACCCCCGCCCGGCAGACCTATTACTGCTTCGGCTGCAATGCCGGCGGAGATGTGATTTCTTTTGTGCAGAATTATGATAATATCAATTTCAGCGAGGCTCTTTCCGAATTGGCCCGGCAGGCAGGGATGGAGCTGCCCCGGCAGGAAATGAGCCTGGATGAAAAGCGCCGCCAGGCCCGGCGGGAGCGGCTGCTGGCCATGAACGGGGAGGCGGCCCTGTATTATTATTATCAGCTCCGGAGTCCGGCCGGCAAGGCGGGGCTGGATTATTTCCGGGGCCGGGGCTTAAGTGATGCCACCATGAAGGCCTTTGGCCTGGGCTGTGCCTGCGGCGGCTGGGACGGCCTGTATCAATATCTGAAAAAGAAAGGTTACAGCGACGAGGAACTCCGGGACGGAGGACTGGTGCGCTTTAAGGAGGGGAAACAAGCCTGGGATTATTTCCGGGACCGGGTGATGTTTCCTATTATAGACCGGCAGAAAAAGGTGCTGGGCTTCGGCGCCCGGCTGTTGGGAGCCGGAGAACCGAAATACTTAAATACCCAGGAAACTCCGGTTTTTGACAAGGGCCGGAACTTATACGGCCTGAATATGGCCCGGGGCAGCCGCCGGGATTATTACCTGCTTTGCGAAGGTTATATGGATGTGATCAGCCTGCACCAGGCGGGCTTTGACTGCGCCGTGGCTTCTTTGGGCACGGCCTTAACGGAACGGCATGCCCAGCTTTTCAGGCGCCTGGATAAGCCGGTGCTCCTTTGCTATGACAGCGACGAAGCGGGAGTAAAAGCGGCCATGCGGGCCATCCCCTTGCTGCGGGAAGCCGGCGTAGAAGCCCGGGTGCTGGATCTGTCTCCTTACAAGGACCCGGACGAATTGATTGTTCATGAAGGGCCGGAGGTCTTTGAAGAAAGAATCGGCAAAGCGGAAAACGGCTTTTTATTCCAGTCCGATGTATGGAAGAAGAGTTTTGATCAGGAAAACCCGGCCGGCCGCACCGCTTTCCACCGGCAGGTGGCCAGGGAACTGACCCGCTTTACGGATAGCATTGAACGGGAGAATTATCTCAGCACTGTTAGCCGGCGGCATCAGATTCCGCTGGAACCATTGCGGGAATTGGTGAACGGCCTGGGCAACAGTCTGTATCCGGTGGAGATAAGGCTGCCGGAAGCGGAAGATCTGGTGCGGGATTCCCTAAGCCGGGCCGGCAAGGGGCAAAACGGCCTTCTGGTAGGCGCCCAGATGCTGCTGGCCTGGGCGGCGGAGGGAAAAGCCGGCCCCGCCCGTATCCGTCAGCTCCTTCGGCCTCAGGATATGCCGGAACCCCTGCAGGGCGCGCTCTTGGAAAAGATTCTGGCGATTAAGGAACAAAGCGGACAGGTGTCTGCCGCCGCCCTTTTAAGCGAGTATCCGGGAGATGAAGAGGCTGCCCGGCAGATTGCGGCTCTTTTCAGCAAAGCGGTGGATGCGGAGGAGAATCCTTCGGAAACCTGCCGGATCCTAAGCGCCAATTTACAGCGTTTGCGGAAGGAGGCCCTCCATCAGGCCCTGCGGAACAACCCGGATGCGGAAGAGGTGCTGCAGCTGACCCAGGAGCTGGGGCGGGTGTCAAAAATAAAAATCACGGAAGCGGATTTGTAGTTTTCGTCAGGAAGAGAAAGGAAGCAAGATGAACGAATACAATTTGACGGATATTCTGGCGGCCTGCGATCATACCTTGTTAAAGCAGGAAGCCAGCTGGGAGCAGATTCGGGAGATATGCATGGACGGCATGGAGTATCATACCGCCTCCGTCTGCATTCCCCCCGCCTTTGTGCGCCGGGCCCGGGAACTGGTGAAGGATCAACTGGCCATCTGCACGGTAATCGGTTTTCCCAATGGGTACCAGACCACGGCAGTGAAGGTGTTTGAAACCACCGATGCCATTGCCAACGGGGCGGATGAGATTGATATGGTTATCAATATCGGCTGGGTGAAGGAAGGGCGCTTCCGGGATGTGCAAAAGGAAATTGAAGCGGTGCGGGAAGCCTGCCGGGGCCGGATTCTGAAGGTGATCATCGAGACCTGTCTGCTGACTAAGGAAGAGAAAATAGAGCTATGCCATGTGGTAACGGATGCTGGGGCGGACTTTATTAAAACCTCCACCGGCTTTTCCACCGGCGGCGCCACCCGGGAAGATGTAGCCCTCTTTGCGGAGCATGTGGGGGGCGGTGTGGCCATTAAAGCCGCCGGCGGGATAGCGGATCTGAAAGATGCGGAGGATTTCCTGAAGCTGGGAGCCACCCGCCTGGGCACCAGCCGTTTGGTTAAGATAGCGAAGGAGATGTAAATACATTGTCAAATCAGGAATTATATAATTTATCCTTACAGGCCCGGGAAATGGCCTACTGCCCCTACTCGCATTTTGCCACGGGGGCTGCCCTTTTAGGAGAAAGCGGCAAGGTATATCTGGGCTGCAATGTGGAAAACGGCGCCTACGGCCCCACCAATTGCGCGGAGCGCACCGCCGTGTTTAAGGCGGTGAGTGAGGGGGAGAGGCGCTTTAAAGCCATTGCGGTGTGCGGAGCGCCGGAGGGTCAGAGGCCGGATAAGCTCTGCGCCCCCTGCGGCATCTGCCGCCAGGTTTTGAGCGAGTTTGTGGAAGATGATTTTAAGGTGATTTTGTTTGATGAGGAGAAGGGGGTTAAGGCCTATCCCTTCAAGAAAATACTGCCCTTCCGTTTCGATTTGAAGGAATATTGAGGTGACGATTATGCATATGCCCCACCTGATTGAAAAGAAAAAAGACGGACGCGCCCTTAAGGAAGAGGAATTGCGCTGGATTGTTCGGGGGATTACGGACGGTTCCATCCCGGACTACCAGATCAGCGCGCTTTGCATGGCGATTTACTTCCGGGGAATGAACGATGAAGAAATTGCCGTTTTGACGGATGAGATGGCCCATTCCGGCGATATGATTGATCTATCCTGTTTCGGCAGCCTTTCCGTGGATAAGCATTCCACTGGCGGCGTGGGAGATAAGACCACTTTGATTATAGCCCCCCTGGTGGCGGCCTGCGGCGCCAAAGTGGCGAAAATGTCCGGCCGCGGCCTGGGCCATACCGGCGGCACGATTGATAAATTAGAATCCATTCCCGGTTACCGGGTTGAACTGGGAGAGGAAGAATTCCTGCGGATTACCCGGGAAGTGGGGGTCTGTGTTATCGGCCAGAGCGGAGAGCTGGCTCCGGCAGACAAGCGGCTTTACGCTCTGCGGGATGTGACCTCCACCGTGGATACCATCCCCCTTATCGTTTCCAGCATTATGTCCAAAAAACTGGCGGCGGGGGCTAAAAGCATCGTCCTGGATGTGACCGTGGGCAGCGGCGCTTTTATGAAAACCGTGCCGGAGGCGGTGAATCTGGCAGAGAAGATGGTGGCCATCGGCCGGGCCTGCGGCAGGAATATCTCGGCGCTCATCACGGATATGAGCGAGCCTCTGGGTTATGCCATAGGCAATTCCCTGGAAGTGAAGGAAGCCTTAGCGGTGCTGAAGGGGGTTATGGGAGGAGATTTGAAGGAGGTCTGCCTGGCTCTGGCAGGAGAAATGCTTTCCTTGTCTTTGGAAATGACGCCTGAGGAAGGACTGGATCTGGCCCGCCAGACCCTGGAGAGCGGTGCGGCTTATGAAAAGGCCAAGGAATGGATTGCCGCCCAGGGAGGGGATGTTTCCTATCTGGAGGAGCCGGAGCGTTTCCCGGTGGCGGAATTTGTGGAGGATGTGATCTCCCCCGAGAGCGGCTATATTGCCGCCATGGATACGGAGGAAATCGGCCACTCCGCCTGCCATTTGGGGGCGGGCCGGAAAACCAAGGCGGACGAAATCGATATGGCCGCCGGTATTATGCTTTGCGCTAAAATAGGCGATTTTGTGGAAAAAGGAGATGTGCTGGCTACCCTTTATACCAATCAGGAGGAGAGCTTAAGCGAATCTCTCAAGCGCTATCCTATGGCCATTACCTTCAGTAAAGACCCGGTGGAGAAACCCGCCCTGATCCACCGCATCATTCGATAACAAGCATGAATATCTTTGATTATTTAAGCTGGCGGGGGGATGTGCCCTTTTCCGCCGACCCCTTTAATGAAGTAGATGGGCTGGTTCTTTCCGAACTGGCCTATACGAATTTTGCCGGCATCGTGCCGGCCCGGGGGGAAATCGGTCTTGGGGAGGCAGCGGAGCTTTTCTTTGCCCGAACTTCCCGGGAGGTCATTCTGGAAACCCCCGGTTCCACTGCCCCGGCGCCTCTTTTGATGGAGGAAATGAGCCGGGGCGCCCGCTTTCGGGACAGCCGCCTGATGCATTTTATCAATGTGGTGGACAAGGATAAAAGCGAGCAGATGGCTGCGGTTTCCCTCCTGCTGCCGGATGGCAGCGTCTTTGTGTCCTTTAGGGGGACGGACAACACCCTGGTGGGCTGGCGGGAGGACATGGCTTTAAGCTACGGAGAGGCCACCCCGGGCCAGAAACGGGCTGCGGCGTATCTGCAGAACATCACGAAGCGTTTTCCGGGCCCCCTTCGGGTGGGAGGCCATTCCAAGGGAGGCAATTTTGCGGTATATGCGGCTTCCTGCTGCCCGCCGGAGGTTCAGGACCGGATCAGCCTTGTTTATTCCTTTGACGGCCCGGGTTTCCGGGATGAAGTCCTTTGCTCCGAGGGCTACCGGCGCATTTTGCCACGGGTGCGGCACCTGGTGCCGGAGGGCTCCATTTTTGGCATGCTGCTCACGGAAATGGCGGAACGCCAGGTGGTAATCAGTTCTGCTACCGGGTTTTATCAGCACGACGGTTTCACCTGGCAGGTGGAGCGGAACCGCTTTGTAAGAGGTGAATTAAACGAAACCGCCCGCTTAATGGACCAAACCATGGACAGCTGGCTGGATCATATGACAGATGAAGAACGGAGCTCTTTCTTTGACACCGTTTTTATTCTGCTAGAGTCCACGGGGCATGAAAGCCTGTCCGGGGTTTTCGGACAAAAGCTGAAAAGCACGGAATCCATGCTGGGTTCCATGGTGAAATTGCCCAAAGAAAAAAGGAAGGAGCTTTTGTCCTTCCTAAGGGAGTTGGTGCATATCGGCGGGAAAAATGCCATGCATCTTCATATGGGCCGCCGGGACGAAGACTGAAGCATCAGGAAGCTTTCTTTTTCTCTTCCTGTTCCCGGAAAATCACGGTTAGGTTGTTCAGATTCATGGAGTAGGTATAGCGGACTTCATCCGCCATTTTCATTACAAGCTTAATCCCCATGCCGGAGGCGATATCCGCGCTTTTCGGCACATAGGCCACCGGGTCGAAGGAGGAGCAATCGTCTCTGAAACGCAGCACCCAGCGGTCTTCTTTATGCTGCACCCGGACGGAGAGGGCATTGTTTTTCCCTTCCTGAAAACCATGCTGCACTGTATTGCTGGCCATTTCTTCGATACAAAGGGCAATATGATTGGAGGTTCTCACCGGCTGGCCGTGCTCCTTGCAGAACTCGCCTGCAGCCAGGGAGGCCGCAATCACTTCATCCATATTCCGGATATCCACTTCCAGCAAATTGTCTTCCGTGACGCCGAAATTATCCTGCAGCAGCAAAATATTGTCCGCCTGCAAAGGAGACCGCCTGGTTTTTATCCAAATATACAGGCAAATCAACAGGATCATCAGCAACTCGCCCCCCAGGAAATATAGCCAAAGACCGGAGGTGCCTTTGATCTTTCCCATCACCAGGCCGGCCAGGATAGGCAGCAGGGCTCCTTCTGCCAGGGAGATAATCTCTGTCAATACAGGACGGCCGCAGGCTTGGTAACTGCCTTTTAAGGCATTGGTCATGCAGCAGAAGATAAGCCCCGGGGCATACAGCCGAAGTCCCTGAATGGCCATGGACTGCGCCAATCCTTCTTCCTTGATGAAAATCCGGACCAGCAGCGGCGCTGCCAGGAAAATCAGAAGCGCCATCAAAATGCCTAAGACGGCGGCGTATTTCAGCAGCGTATCCAGCAGGTCTTTTAAGCCGTGGCGGTCCTCTTCATTGTACAAAATGCCTGCCAAAGTCAGGGAAACCCCGTTCATGCCTGTGGAAATACAGTTGGCGGAATTGCCTATGGTGGTGATGACCGTAAAGGCTGCCACCGCCAGGCTCCCTCCTTCGGAATGGAGGATCAGCTGGTTCATCACAAAGATGAGAATCACGGAGGAGGCCATGGAAAAGAGGGAAGGCACGCCGCCTTTTAACAGTTCCAGAATTTTTGCTTTGGTAATCAGCTTCCGGGAGAATTTGAAAACCGATTTCTTTGAGATAAAGTAGGTGCCGCCGATGAGCATGGCTACATAATAACTTAAGGAAGACGCCAGACCCATGCCGAACATGCCCCCGTTAAAGACCAGCACGCTTAAGAGGTCAAAGGCCACATCCGCCACGGTCATGCCTAAAACCGCAGCAATCAGCAGATTGCTTTGGCCCGCCATCTGCAGGAAGGGCACCAGGATAAGGGCCCCCATGGAGGCCGGGGCTCCGATAATGAAGCCTGCCAGATAGCCCCGGGTGTTGTCATACAGTTCCCCTTCGGTGCCGGCCCCCATCCAGGTGGCCATGGGATTGTGCAGGAGCAGTACGATAATCATAAAAAAGCAGGAAACTGCCACGGTGACCCCAATGGCGGAAGAGTAGCCTTTATTGGTTTCCTCCTGGGATCCCATGCCCAGGGAGCGGGAGCAGGCCACCTGTACCCCGGCAGAGAGCATGGTGCCCAGGGCACCGATCAGGAGCAGCACCGGGTTCGCCAGGCCGTAAGCGGCAATGGCATATTCCCCCAGGAACTGCCCAATCATAATATTGTCAATCAATAGGCAAAGGGATACCGTTAATGCGGAAAGAATCTGGGCAGCCAGCATCTGCCGAACAAGCTTTTTAATCATGGTCTTCGTTCATCCTTGTCAAGTTGGTAAGGTAAAACTGCATTTGAAACAATTATAATGGATTCCGGCACAAAAAGGAATGGTTTTTTTGAGAAAAAAGAGGTATAACAGAGGTTATGATGAGAAATATTCCCAAACATCCCATACTGGAAAGCACCCGCTACCTGCTCCGTTGGACGGGTTTTTCTTTGATCTGCGGCGGTATCGGAGGCGTACTGGGCGGACTGTTTTCCAAAGCCATCGCCCTGGCAATCGGCTGGCAGCAGCAAAACAGCTGGTTGATTTATCTGCTGCCCGTGATGGGCCTTTTCATTGTCTGGCTGTACCATATAGCCGGAGAAGATAAAAATCGGGGCACCAACATGGTGCTGGCGGCCATCACAGAGCAGGAAAGGGTAACGGCTCCCACCGGCGCTTTGATCTTTGTTTCCACGGTGCTGTCCCATTTGGGAGGCGCTTCCGTGGGCCGTGAAGGGGCGGCCCTGCAGCTGGGAGGCTGGCTGGGGGCGCATCTGGGGGCCGCCTTCCGCCTGGATGAAAAGGATAGGCGCACGGCGGTAATGTGCGGCATGGCGGGGCTGTTTGCTGCCCTCTTCGGCACCCCCGTGGCAGCGGCCATTTTCTGCCTGGAGGTGGCCAGTGTAGGCATTATGCAGTACTCAGCCCTGATTCCCTGTGTTTTTTCCGCTTTTATGGGAACGGGGATTGCTACCCTGCTGGGATCGGAGCCGGAACGCTTTCTCCTGGAGACGGTGCCGGAAATCAGCCCCGCCAGCTTGGGGCTATCCGTGCTTTTAGGGCTTTTATGCGCTGTCCTGGCTATCCTGCTGGTGTGCAGTTTTCACGGGGCGGATAAGCTGGCGAAGCGTATTCTGAAAAATGCCTATGTACGGGCTTTTGTCCTGGGCTGCGTGATAGCGGGATTGACCCTGCTGATGGGCACCCGGGCCTATTCCGGGGCCGGCACAGGCCTCATAGAAAGAGCCCTGGCCGGGGAAACCAAGGCCCATCATTTTATCCTGAAATTGCTCTTTACGGCCCTGGCCATCGGCGGCGGCTTTAAGGGGGGCGAGATTGTGCCGACCTTAAGCATCGGCGCCTGCTTCGGGGCTCTTTTCGGAACGCTGACGGGCTATCCCGTTTCTCTGGGGGCCGCCTGCGGCATGATTGCCCTGTTCGCCGGGGCCACCAATTGCCCCATTGCCGCCCTGCTGATTGCCATGGAAATGTTCGACGGAGCCGGCCTGCCTTACTTTGCCATTACGGTGGCCATGTCCTTTGTTTTATCCGGCTATTACAGCCTGTACGGCAGCCAGCGCTTTGCCTATTCCAAAACCAAACATGAAGAAAAGGCACCGTAACCGAAGCGATTTAGTGTTGCCTATACATTTTATATTGGAGAAGAGACATATGAAAAACAGCATGACAAAGCGAATAATTCCCCTGTTCCTTCTTTTGATTTTTATGCTTTCCGCCTGCAGCCCGGGGCAGAATCCCACCCCGGCCCATACGAGCGCTCCCGAGACATCCTCGGAGACGCCCGCCCCTCAAACGGAGGTGGAAAGCGCTGCCTCAGAAGCCCCCTCCGTCACGGAGGCGGCATCCGAATCTTTCCTGGAGCGGGAGGCGGGCACCCGTCAGCTGACCCTTTACTGGAAGAAGCCGGGCGCGGATATCTCCAAATGCGATGTATGGATCTGGTGGGAGGGCAAGGAAGGCGAAGGGGTTCTCTTTACTCCCTGCGCCTATGGATTTAAATGCCAGGTGAATGTGCCGGAGCAGGTCAGCCAGGTGGGCTTTATTGTCCGCACCGGCTGTTCGGACCCGGGAGGAAAAAGCTGGGGCAACGCCACCAAGGACTTTGAAAGCGACCGTTTTGCCCAGCTGGAAGGGGAAGAGACCTTTATTTATCTGCTTTCCGGAGACGGCAATCAATATAAAAGCAAGGACGGCGGCGCCACCCTGGAAAACATCCGTCTTTTCTCCATGGCAGGCATTGTCAGTTCTACGGAAATCCAGTATTTTATCAGTCCTGCCGCCCGGCTGAAAAAAGAGCAGATCAAGGTCCGCTGTGAGGGGAAAGAAGTGGCTGTTCAGGCATTAAGTTCGGAGAATAATGAGGTAATCACCGGCAAGATTCAAATGGGAGAACCGCTGGATATTACCAAAGAATATGAAGTGGAAATTGAGGGATTTGGCGCTTTGGCGGCCATGCCCACGGGAATCTTTGATTCCGCCGATTTTGCGGAGCAGTATGTCTATGAGGGGGACGACCTGGGGGCAGAACTCCTGAAGGAAGGCGGCGCCCGCTTTAAGCTTTGGGCTCCCACCGCCTCGGCGGTGACCCTTCATTTGTATTACGAGGGGAGCCCGGAAGGAGAGCTGGCGGCCAGTGCGCCCCTGCCTTCCTATCCTTCCTATGAGATGACCAAAGGAGAGAAGGGCGTCTGGTCTGTGACGGCCCCGCTGGCGGCTCACGGCATTTACTATACCTATGAAGTCACTACCCCCCGGGGGACCTTTGAAGTGGTGGATCCCTATGCCAAAGCCGTGGGATTAAACGGAAACCGGGGCATGGTGGCGGATCTTTCGCTGACGAACCCCGAAGGCTTTGAGAAGGACGGGTTCGCGGACCATATCGAGACTTATCAGGATGCGGTAATCTGGGAGGTCCATGTGCGGGACTTCTCCAATCGGATCAGTTCTTCCGCGTATCCAGGCAAATATCTGGCCTTTACGGAGACGAGGCTGGTGAATGAAGCCGGGGTACCGGTGGGGGTGGATTATCTGAAAGAGTTGGGCATTACCCATGTGCATCTTCAGCCGGTTTATGATTATGCCACCGTGCATGAAATCAGCGCAGAGCCTGAATTTAACTGGGGCTATGACCCGAAGAATTACAATGTACCCGAGGGCAGTTATTCCACCAATCCCGGCAATGGCGAAGTGCGGATCAGGGAATTCAAACAGATGGTGATGGCCCTTCACCAGGCAGGCATCGGGGTGGTGATGGATGTGGTCTATAATCATACTTATGATGCCGACTCGAATTTCCAGAAAATCGTGCCCTACTATTACTACCGCTATACGGCCGCCGGGGAGAACGGTGGCGGCTCCGGCTGCGGCAATGAGACCGCTTCGGAGCGGGCTATGTTCCGGAAATTCATGATAGATTCCGTAACTTACTGGGCCCGGGAATACCATATAGACGGCTTCCGCTTTGATTTGATGGCGCTGCACGATTTGGAGACCATGCAGGCCATCGAAGAGGCGCTCCATGCCATCAATCCCAAGTGCCTGATTTATGGTGAAGGCTGGACCGGCGGCACTTCGGAACTGCGGGAAAACCGCCGGGCTTCCCAGGCCAATATCAAGCAGATCACCGCTGCAGAAGGGGCCGCCGGAGGCATTGCGGTATTCAATGACGCAATTCGGGACGGCTTAAAGGGCAGTGTGTTTGATCCCAAGGATACGGGTTATATCAACGGAAAGGTGACGGGAGAAACGGCCCATAAGGTGGGCTTCGGCCTGACGGGAGGCGTAAAGGGCACCGGCGCCGCCTGGAGCGTGGAGGACGCCATGGTAATCAATTATATGTCCTGCCATGACAACCTGACCTTATGGGATAAGCTGGCCATTTCCTGTCCGTATACTGCGGAGGAGGAACGGCTGGCCATAAACCGGCTGGGAGCCTCCCTGGTGCTGCTGTCCAAGGGAACCCCCTTCTTCCTGGCGGGAGAAGAGATGCTGCGGAGCAAGGACGGGGATGAAAACAGTTATAAATCTTCGGACGCAGTGAACAATATCGATTGGGAAACGCTTGCCCCCGGCAGCGCCGCTTATGAAATGAGCCGTTACTATGGGGAACTGATCCGTTTGCGGAAGGAATATGCCTTCCTGCGGGATCACCAGGTGCAGGTGGCGTATGAAGTCCTGCAGGATGGTTTGCTGCAGCTAAATTACAAGCAGGGAGACAAGCTCCTGGCGGCGGCCTGGGTGAATCCACTGGATAAGGAGAGCAGCTTCCCGGCAGACATGATCGGAAAAGGGAAGGTAGTCTGGGGAGATGCGGAAAGCCTCATGCCCCGCTCGGTGACGCTGATGGTGATGGATTAAAACAAAGACTGATAATATAAAACTGTTTTATATGGGGCGGCCAGGGTGCCGTCCCCGCTGATTATTGAAAACGGATGCTGTCCACGATGCAGTGGATTTTTTCCTGCACTTCCCCTTCCATGGGTTCCCAGGCATAGGTATAAAGGGTATAGAAGTTCCGCCCGTTTTTAAAGAGAAAGACTTCACCGCTTTGATATTGGCCGTTCACCTGATATTCATAGGAAAATCCTTTGGCCTTGCGTCCCGCAATCTGCCGTTTTTGGCTTCCGGTTTTTTTATATCCGAAGGGCTGCAGCATATGCCGCATCTGCATTTCCACGCCGTAGAGATTCCGGCGGGGATCCGTTAAGGAAACCGCCATCACATTGATTTTGTGCCAAATGAAGCTGAGCATGACTTTCGCCTCTTCATCCCAAATGCCGAAGCGGTTGGGATAATGGCTGGCGGAGATTTTATTGAGTTCCTCTAAGGTCATGACCCGGAAAGAGTCAGGACAGGAGAGCGTCATACCTTCGTGTATGGAAATGTTTTTCATGCCGAAACAGGCCTCCGAACAATAAATCATTCGTCCTCATTATAAAATCGGGCAGGGGGAATGTCAACGGAAATGCACCAGGAGCAGCGGGGAAGCGCAGCGCGTTTTATGCCTTTTATGATTCACGGGATAGCTCCTTGGATCCTTTCCACCTCCCGGAAAGATAAAAGCTGCCGCCTATTACCAGGGGCATAAAGCCGGCCAAAGAGTCCCCCAGCCAGAAGCCGTAGCAGCCCATGCCCAAACTGAAGCCGAAGAGGGCAGCCAGTCCGATACGGGCAAAAACCCCGTCTATGATGGCGATGGCCAGATTCAGCCCCGGCTTGCCGGAGCCGTTAATCAGGGAGAAGCTGGCGCTGCGGGTGGCGGCGCCGAAGAAGTTCAGGATGATAGGCAGAGTCAGCACCGGTGCCAGGGATAAAACAGCGGCATCCTCCGTGAAGAGACCGTAAACAAAGTCCGGCGCCAGCCACATCAGCAGGGAAGCCAAAGCGGCAAAGCCCAGACCGAAGCCTAAGACCGTCAGGAGAATCTGGGTAACCCGCCTGTATTTCCGGGCTCCCAGGTTCTGGCCGGTCATGGAACTGCCGGCGGTGGTAAAGGACTGGGAGATGACGCCGCTCATGGTATTGATCTTGTTGAAAACCCCGGTCAGAGCCGAATACTCCACTCCGAAGCGGTTGATCCAGGACAGGAGCACGATTTTGGAGAAGCTGATGGCGGCGGACTGGATGGCCATGGGAATGCCCAGGCCCAAAAGACGGCGGAAGGTGGCACCCTCTATGCGGAAGCTGGCGGGCTTAAAATCGAAGCCGAAGCTATCCCGCTGCCGGTACAGGTAGAGGATGGCGGTGGTAAAGCTGGTTCCCTGGGCTATGACGGTGGCCAGGGCGGCGCCGAATACCGCCATGCCCAGATATTTCACGAAGATCACATCCAGAATCATATTCAAAACGGCGGCGATGGCAATAATCACAAAGGGCCGTTTGGAATCCCCCATGCCCCGCAGGATGGCACTGACCACATTGTAGCCGTAAATAAACACCAGACCGGCGGCGCAGGTGACGGTATAATCCAGGGCATAGGAGAGGGCCTCCGGCGGCGTGTTGAGCCAGCGGAGGATATGATGACGCAGCAGAAAGCACAGCAGCGCAATCAGCAGGGCCGCAGTAAGGAGAAAGGAAAATAAGGCGCCGATGGTTTTCCTGATTTCCTCCTTTTTTCCGGCACCCACCGCCCGGGCGATAATTACCTGGCCGGCGGAGGAAAACCCCATAGCCACAAAAGTCAGCAGGTGGAGGATGTCTCCGCCGGTGGAAACGGCGCTCATGCCGGCCCCGCCTATATAATTGCCCACCACAATCAAATCCACCAGATTGTAAACTGCCTGCAGGGCATTGGATAAAAACAAAGGGAAGGCGAAGCGCAGCAAAAGCGGCACCACCGGCCCTTCCGTCAGATTCCGTATCATAGAACGCTGGGTCATAGACTTGGCTTCCTTTTCATCATAAGCAGTTAAGGCGCATTATACCACATCGGGCTTTACCTTTCACGACTTTGTGCTATAATTCTTTGCAGCAATGGGAAAAGCAAGAGGTGACGGTATTGTCGATAAATCAATATGATGGAGAATATGTCCGGATCCTTCTGGAAAGCGGAGAATTCTTTGAGGGGGAAGCGGAGCTTCTTCCGGCGGAATACTGCCTGCATGAGCTGGGGCGGGAGGAAGCTGCCCTGGAAATCCGTGTGCAGGATGATAACGCCCTGGTTGACAGCTGGGTGTTTTACGGGGCAGACATCGCCGGAATTGAGAAGATTCCGGAACCTTCTGCAGCCTTGCCCCGGCTGGTTTATTATCTGCCGGAGGACGAAATCCACACCAGCCGCTGGTCCGGGGGCAGCACCACGGAGTTTTTGATTTACCCCGGGGGGGCGGCGTATGCCAAGCGGAATTTCCTTTGGCGCATCAGTTCCGCTACGGTGGAAACGGCGGAATCGGACTTTACGGCGCTGCCGGATTATGAACGATTTATTACGCCCTTGGAAGGCGGGATGCGCCTTAGTATAGACGGGGCGGAGGGGATTGATTTGAAACCCCTGGATATTCTGGCTTTTGACGGGGCTTCTGCCACCCATTCCCAGGGGATTTGCACGGATTTCAATTTGATGCTGCGAAAAGGAAAAGCACGGGGCAGCATGGAAAGCGTTAGCCTTTCGGAGGCATGGGAGCGATTGAACCTTCCGGAGGAAGCCAGGCGGTATTTTTTAAGATAAACACTTGGGGTGAGGAGACCTTCCTAGAGAAGTTTGAGGATTTGTTGATATGATAAACACTGACCTAGAGTAGAAAAGTATAAAAAAGCCATAGAATATCTTGAAGGGATAGAGTGATGGCTGGTGCGATGTTTGTAAGGACAGGGAATGAATTATGAAAGATAAAAAGAGTGTACAAGTATATATGCTCTGTAGTACCATCTATACAAAATTCAAAAGCAACCTTAAGTTGCGTAAAAGCACCTTCAAGTTTTAGACTCTGCAGATTAATACCATTACAATATCCTCAAAAGGAGGAAATAAACATGAAGTTTGGAGACAAAATACGTGAACGTCGTGAGGAATTGAAAATGACACAAGAGGAACTCAGTTCCTTTGTCCATGAAGAGCTAAGCAGGCAAAGTGTGTCAAAGTGGGAACGAGGAGAGGCATATCCTGATGTTGAAAATCTAATTACATTATCTGCAGTATTAGGATTGTCCCTTGATGAAATGTTTGAGGATGAATTATCAAATAGAATTAGCAAACTAGAAGATGTGATAAATGACATACCTATTGCAAGAAATACATCGTTTTCTAAGGAAGTTATTTCGGTTGAGGTGTTGAACGAACTCCCTTTGATTAATAAGATGGACCGGGGTGGCACCATTAGTATTGACGGTA
>CADBFP010000032.1 GCA_902793995.1 uncultured Lachnospiraceae bacterium
AAGGGAATAAGCCTTGCCGGGCCACGGACAAAAAATAGCAGGGTCCCGCATTTCCACAAGCCTCGGAAAAAGGGACGGAAAGAACCGTCCCCGTGGCTTCTATTTATCAACTTTTTCCCGCCGGATCCAGTCCCGGATCAAAGGATCCCGGATCAAATGCTTCCACACCAGATAGGTGGCCCGCAGAAAATCTTCGTTTAGGCGGGCGCTGCTTTCAATCAGGGGGCAGGCGTAGGGCAGGGGGGCGTTATGATAAATCAACGCCAGCTCGCAGCCGGCCTCCCGGTAAAGAATTGTTTCCGGAACCGCCTCATCGGGCTCCAGCAGAATGGGCTGCAGCGGAAAAGTGCGGCACTGCAGCGGGCGCAGGGCCCGCTTGCAAAGAGCCGGCCCCCGGCATTTTAGAAAAAACAATTCGCCCTGAAAGGAAGGAGGGAAATCGTATTCCTGGCTGCTGTGAGACTCCCAGGAAAGCCAGGGGTCCTTTTTTTGATGGATTTTATCTTCTCCCGGCAGCAGGTACATCCCCATATCCAGCCCCGGTTCCCGGTCCAGCTCGTCAATCATACAGCAGGCCGCTCCGCAGATGCTGCCGCAATCAAAGGGCATGGGGGACACCCGGTCCAAAAGCCGGTAAATGGCGCGGTATGTATTTTTACGGGTTTTGCCTTTAATCATAAGCACTTTACGGATAAAATGGGACGAAAAGAACCGTCCCCGCGTCCCAAAATGGGACGGGAAGAACCGTCCCCCTGTCCCTAAAGGGGGCGGCGGATGCGGCGGCGGGTGATTTCCACCAGCCCCAGGGAGGTGATATCCACCACCTGGGTAAAGACCGGATCCTGCCGCACCAGGCTCCGCAGGTATTCCAGCAGTTTTTTCTCCGATTCCGTTTCTTTCATATTGATGAAGTCCACCAGGATCATGCCGGACATATTCCGCAGGATCAGCTGGCGGGCCACTTCCCTGGCCGCCTCCTGATTGATGCGCTGGATGACCTCTTTCCCCTGGTTCTCATTTTTGCCACTGTTTACATCGATGACGGTCATGGCTTCCGTGCGCTGGATCACCAGATAGGCCCCGGATTTCAGCCATACTTTTCTGTCCCGGGCTTCGCTCAAGGCCTTTTCCGCCCGGTACAGGGCGGCGAGGGATAAACTCTCATCCGTATAAAGCTGCAGTAGTTCCTCCGGCAGATTCCGGGCCCGGAGGTAGGCCTCCGCCTGCTCAAAAACCTCCGGCTGATCCGTGATCAGGCGGCAGGCGGATTTATCCAGCCCCTGGAACCACTCCAGATACAAAGGGGCGCCGGCGGCAAGCTTTTTTGGCGCCGGGCTATGCTCCGCTTTTTGCAGAAGGCTTCGGTATTCTTTTGAAAGGGTTTCCGCTTCCCGGGCCAGGCATTCCAGAGGCGCCTGCTCCGCCGCCGTGCGGATGATGAAGCCGCAGTCCGTGTAATAAGGGGAAAGGATCTCATGGATAG
The DNA here is from genome assembly GCA_902793995.1 of uncultured Lachnospiraceae bacterium. Lineage (GTDB taxonomy): Bacteria > Bacillota > Clostridia > Lachnospirales > Lachnospiraceae > UBA6987. The sequence continues at coordinate 1,484 of CADBFP010000032.1, forward strand.
CTTCCCGCTGGGGGCCGTCAAAGCCCGCCCGGCGGGAAAAGCCCAAAAAGCCGGGATCCGAGCTTAAAACCAGCCATTCTCCCGGGATGGTCAGCTCCCGGCTGGCGGTGGGAAGCTTGTCTCCCACCCCTTCCTGGGTAATGAGCACTGTCAATTCCTCCCCGGGCCTAAGGGTCTCTCCCTCTTCCGTATTCAGGTAGGCCCGCTGCCCCTCTCCCAGCTCCAGAAAAGCATTTTTAAGACCGGCGTTCACATGCTGCACCCGCGCCCGGAAAATATCTCCGATGGCAGGGCCGGGGGCGGCCTCCGGGGAGGCCAGGTGCAGGCGGTAAGGCGCGCCGTCTTTTAGATGAAGGGTCAGTAACGCCCCTTGATACCATGTAACAATCAACTGATCCATTTTACAGTTCCTCGCCGATGGCCCCTAAGGATGTGCCATCTTCCAGCATTAAATCCAGGCGGCGGAGGGACAGGGGTTTCCGCTCCCCATAGCCTGCGTTTAACAGTTCCCACACCAGTTCCGGCTTGATATTGGCCTTGCTGCCGGCGGAAAGGTGGAGGATGAGGTGGGGGGGCGAGTCGCCCTGATTTACCTCTAATTTATGAATACAAGGCCGAAGGTCCATTTCCACGGTTTTGGATTTGGTTTCTTTTTGAATGAGGATGCTTTCCCGGGCCATTAGAGCCTGGGCCGCTTCCTTTAGTTCTCCTGTCCATTCCGGCCTGATTTCCAGGCGGTAGGCCGCCCGGCCCACACTGGCCATGGCATTGCCGGCCTTCTCCGGCAGCCGGCGGACAGCATAAATGGGCAGGTCCGGAGAGGTGGCGGCGCGGAGGGCGGATAACAAGTCGCCCCCTCCCACCACCGCCTTCGGCGGCGGTCCCCCCTCCCCCGCTTCCGGGGGAGGGCAAGAGTCGCCCCCTCCCGTCCCTTCGACAAGCCCTTCGACAAGCTCAGGGACCGGCTCAGGGACCGGCTCAGGGACCGGAGCACCCTCTCCCGCGTCCGGGGGAGGGCAAGAGTCGCCCTCGCCCGGCTCTTCAGGCCATACAATCTCCGCATCCAGATATTCCCCCTCGGAGGAAAGGCCCAGGCCCAAGGGCAGGGCAAAGCTCATAATGGGATGGGGGGAAAAGCCCTGGGAATAGGCCATGGGAATGTCCGCCCGGCGGAATATTTTCTGGAAGGTTCTGAGCACGTCCAGGTGGCCGATAAAGCGCAGGGCGCCCTCCTTCCCGAATTTTACACGAATAATCATCTTCCCCCCCCCGGACATATCCCGCAGCCATAGGAGGCGGCGCCGCAGCCGGAGCACTGCTCCCGGCAGTTGGGGGTTACAATCCCCTCCATAGCCCGCTCCCATTCCCGGCGCATAAAGGCCTTGCTCACGCCGATATCAATGAAATCCCAGGGGAAAAGCTCCTCCCCGGGCCGCTCCCGCATGGTATAAAAATCCGGATCAACGCCGCAGTCCTGAAAGGCCTGCTGCCATCTGGCATCATCAAAGCGCTCCGTCCAGGCGTCAAAAATGGCTCCCAGCTCATAAGCCCGGAGAATCACCTGCCCAATGCGCCGGTCTCCCCGGGCAAAGACCCCTTCCAGCACCGTCACATCTGCATCATGGTACTCATAATGCATGGAGCGGGCGTTTACCTGGGCCCGGAAGGTATCCTTCACCAGATGAGCCCGGCGCAGGTACTCTTCCTTCTTTTCCATCTTCGCCCACTGAAAAGGGGTAAAAGGCTTGGGCACAAAAAACGAGGAGCTGGCGGTAATCTGAATCTTCCCCTTCCGCTCTTCCTTGGGAATCTCGTCAAAAAACAAGCTGGCCACCCGCTGGCAAAGCTCCGGGATGCCCTTCATATCCGACTCCTCTTCCGTAGGCAGGCCCAGCATGAAATAGAACTTCACCTTAGTCCAGCCTCCGTGGAAAGCCAGGGCGGCCCCCCGCATAATATCCTCTTCCGTGAGGCCCTTATTGATCACATTCCTAAGCCGCTGAGTCCCCGCCTCCGGGGCGAAGGTGAGGCTGCTCTTTTTCACATCCTGCACCTTGCTCATCACATCCAGGGAAAAGGCGTCGATCCGCAGGGAGGGCAGGGAGATATTGATATGCTCCCGGGAGCATTTTTCCATGAGCCCCGTCACCAGAGGCGCTATATCCGAATAATCGCTGGAGCTTAAGGAACTGAGGGAAATCTCATCATAGCCGCTGCCTGCCAGGGAATGATCCGCAATGGCCATGAGCCGTTCCAGGCTCCGTTCGCGCACCGGCCGGTATACCATGCCCGCCTGGCAGAAACGGCAGCCCCGGATGCAGCCCCGCATAATTTCCAGGGTCACCCTGTCCTGCACCGGCCGCACAAAGGGCACCAGAGGATTCTCCGGGTAAGCCGCCCGGTCCATGTCCTTCACAATTACCCGCCGCACCTTTTCCGGGGCCTCCGGGCAAAGGGGGATAAAGGCTGCCAGGGTGCCGTCTGCGTGATAACGGGGCGCATACAGAGAGGGCACATAAATGCCTTCGATGCCGGCGGCGGCTTTTAGAATCTCCTGCCGGGAGGCCCCCGCCTGCTTTAAGCGGATGGTAAGATCAAAGAGGGCGTCATACACCACTTCCCCCTCGCCGATATAAAACAAATCAAAGAAATCCGCTATGGGTTCCGGATTGTAGGTGCAGGGCCCACCACCGATAACCAGGGGATCCTCCTCCCCCCGCTCCCGGGCCAAAAGGGGAATCCCGGAGAGATCCAGCACCTGCAGCACATTGGTATAGCACATTTCGTATTGGAGGGTAATGCCCAGAAAATCGAATTCCTTAATGGGGTCCTGAGATTCCAAAGCGAAAAGAGGAATCTGCCGCTCCCGCATAATCCGGTCCAGATCCGGCCAGGGAGAATACACCCGCTCGCACCAGACCTCCGGCCGGCGGTTAAACAAATCATAGAGAATCTGCAATCCCAGATTCCCCATGCCGATGTCGTAGACATCCGGGAAGCAGAAAGCAAAGCGCAGGGCCACCTGCTCCTTGTCCTTCATCACGCTGTTCAATTCGCCCCCCACATAGCGGGCGGGTTTTTCCACGGTATTTAAGATTTCTTCTGATAATGCGAGTTTGCGCATGGCAAAACCGTCCTCGTTCTTTTATTGCGGGTCGATGAAGGCATCGACCCCTACGAACCGAGAGCCCACATCACTCTCTCTCATCCAGATCCTTCTGCAGCAGGGGCAGAAAATGGGCCGGCGTTCCGCCCCCCTCCCGGATCACATAATCCTTATCCAATTCCGCATACAGGAAGCTCTTCCGGCCCCCTGCCGCTGCTCTTTCCCAAAAATGCTTCAAGTCCCGGAAGGGCAGATAAATCATTTCGTCCCGGGCGGTGAAAAAGAGGAGCAAAAAGGCAATCCCCTCCTGCTGCTCAAAATCCTCCATAAAACGGAACTGATGCTCGTGGATATTGGCCAGGGGGAAGGTATCCGCCTTGCACTCCTTGGCATCGAAGCAAACCGGAATCCCCTGCACCGCCCCGATATAATCCACGGTGCTTTTGGCATCGAAATAAGCCAGGGTAATGTGCCGGGTTTCTTTATCGATGGTCATAGGCGTAATAGGGGTGGGGATCTTTTGGATCACCGCCAGGCCGTCCTCCCGGTAAAGCTCTATGGTGAGATTCACCATGGCTTCCAGGGTGGAGCCTCTGAGTCCGTGTTTACTGGCCATCTCCACCTCCCAGGGCCTCTAAGACCCGTTTGAAATAAGCCGGATAAGGCGCCGTGAAACCCCGGCCCGCCATTTCCTGCCAAAGCTGCCGGGCCAGCGGGGAGAGGCTCTCCTCTTCTTCATAAGCCGGAAAAACCAGCTGCCAGCTGTGCAGCAACTGCAAACGCAGCGGTATTCCCAGCTGCGCCCCCAGGCGGCGGGTAAAGTCCCCGTCTCCGTATTTGCTGTCTCCCAAAATGGGATGCCCCAGCCAGGCCAGCTGGGCCCGGATCTGATGGCTCTTGCCGCTGATAAGCTGCACCTTAAGTAAATCCGTCCCTTCCCGCAAATGGGACAGGGGGGCCGCCTTTAAGCGGATGGGAAGGGCTCCCTCCCGGGGCACTTCGGATATCAGCGCCCGGTTTTCCTCCTCTTCCTTCTGCCAGTACAGGGTGGAATCTGTTTCCTTTTCCATCTGCCCTTTCACCAGGCAGAGATAATACTTTTCCGTTTTGCGGCTTCTCAGCAGGTAGGATAAGAGCTGCTGCCCCGGCAGGGTCTTCCCCGCCAGCACCAGGCCGCTGGTATTGCGGTCCAGGCGGTTGGCGGCGGAGGGAGTAAAGCCGGTGGAGGCGGCATCGTTCCTGCCTTTTACATAAGCCGCAATGCGGTTCGTTAGGCAGTCGTCCCCGGCCGCCGCCTTTTGGGTCAGCAGGCCGGCGGGTTTGTTCACCAGCAGGATATGGGGCGTTTCGAAGATGATGTCTAAAGCCGCCGGTGAGATCCGACCGCCGGAGGCCTCCGGATGACCCGCCTTTTGCAGCCCGCCGGCCGCCTCAGGAGGGCGCCCCCCCGCCATTTTTTCAAAGGTCTCCTCCGAAAAAAACACCTGTACCGTATCCCCTTCGCTCAGTCTTTCGCCGCCTTCCGCCTTTTTCCCGTTCAGAGTAATATTCTTTTTGCGCAGCATGCGATAAAGGAAGCCCTTATCAGCTTCCTTAAAGACTCGCAGCAAATATTTGTCCAGGCGCTGGCCCCCGTCCAAAGGACCGATTTTCAGTTCCCGCAAATCCTGTATCCTCTATAAACTCATGCCCAGCATAACTTCCTGAGCTTTTTCCACCAGTTTCACCTGATCCTCCGGCACTTCCGGATTGATTTCCTGAAGCCGTTTCACATATTCCGCCCAGTCCCCGTAAACCTTCAGCCGCAGATTGATGCCCTTTTTCCGCAGCCGCATAATGCAATCCGATTCCAGGGGCACCCGCTCGGAATCCTTCACGGAAGGCGCAAAGGCCACCACCGCATTCTGGTACACCGTCACATGTTCCAGAAAGAAACGCTTGCCCTTTTCGTCCACATACATCAGGTGAAAGAGCACCAAACCGCTGTCTTCATAAACCCGCACTTGCTGCCGTCTGGCCTCGTCCAGGGGTTTCCCCTTGCCCAAAGCCAGCCAGGTCACAAAAAAGTTGGCGGCCGGGAGCACCATCAGCACTCCGGGCACCGTCAAAATGTTTTTGGTGGAATGATACACAATCAGGCCCGCCGCCACAAAGGCAATGACCACAAAGGCGCAAACCAGGGTAAAATGCAGCTGCTGCCTTTTGCGGGCCGCCAGATATTCATATTGTCCTTTACTGTAGGGATTGCCGAAAAAATCGTTCATAAAAACTCCAAAAAAAGAGACTGCGGAGGACAGAAAACCCCTCTGCGCAGCCTCTTTCCAACTGCTTTATTCTTTGTCTTCAGGCGCTTCTTCCGTCTGGGCTTCTTCCTCTTTAGGCGCTTCCTCCCCGCTTACGCCTGCCTGCTGATTCCGCAGTTCCTGGCGGTTGGAGGCCACCACTTCATAGCTGGCCTGCATCTGGTTGTAGAAAGAATTAAAGCGGCTCTTAATGCTTTCCATGGAGTGGCCCAGGAAATCTTCCAGGCCGGAAAGCAGGGAATCCGTGTAGCTCATGGCGCTGGCCCGGATCTCATCCGATTCCAAAGTGGCCTCGTTGATCATATTCTGGGCCTTTTCTTCCGTCTCCGTCATCAGCTGCCGGGCATCCGCATAAGCGGTTTTCATAATCTCGCTCTGGCTGACCATTTCCTCTTTCAGGCGCTTGGCTTCCACCAGGGTATCCTCCGCCTGGCGGCGGGCTTCCGTCAGAATCTCATCCTTATTGGCAATAATCTTCTGGTACTTTTTGATTTCCTCCGGCGTCCGCATCCGCAGTTCCACCAGCATGTCATCTATGACATCCTTTTCCACAACAATCTTCTTGCTGCCCGAAAATGCCTGGGGTTTGCAGCCATCCAGATACTCTTCCATTTCGTTGATGATTTGTTCAATTCTGCTCATAAATCTACCTCTCCGGCCCTTCGCCTATCGTAATATATAAAAGAATCACTGTTCTCTGCTTGCGTATTTTGCCGCCACCTCTGCAGCCAGCCCATCCGGCAGGAATGCCGTCACATCGCCGCCGCCGGAGGCCACTTCCCGCACCATGCTGGAGCTCAGGAAGGCATAACGGGCATCGGTTCCCAGAAATACGGTTTCCAGCGCAGGATCCAGCACTTTCAGCCCCTGGGCCACCTTGACTTCCGCCTCGAAATCCCCCGCATCCCTGAGGCCCCGCAAGATATGGCTCACGCCTAAACTGCGGCAGGCATCAATCAAAAGACCGCCAAAGCTTACCACTTCAACCTGAGGAATGTCTTTGGCTATACGGTTTAATAGTATAACACGCTCTTCTACGGAAAACAACGATTTTTTATAAGGATTTATCAGGACTCCCACATAAACCTTGTCAAAAAAACCGGCGGCCCGGCGGATCAAATCCAAATGCCCCAGGGTGGGGGGGTCGAAACTGCCGGGGAACAGAATGGCGCGGCCTTTCTTATTCGCCATGGTGGGCCTCCTTCCGTGTCAAAAAAACATGTTTGTTATTTTTATATACCTTTTCCCGCTTCAGCACAAGCCCCCAGGCTTCCAGCTCCGGATAACGGTTTTCCGCCCGTGTTTCCAGGATAATCCGGCCCCCCTTCTCCAGAAGGGGCAGCTCCGCCAGCAGCGGCAGCAGAACTTTTTCTATCCCTGCATCGTAAGGGGGATCCAGGAAAATAATATCAAAACGGCGGCCCTGGGCGGAGAGCCGGCGGGCGGCCGCCATGGCATCCGTCTGCAGCAAAATCGCCTTGTCCGCCAAATGGGTCCGTTCCAGATTGTCCCGGATGACTTCGCAGGCCCGGCGGCTGTTGTCCACCAGCACCGCCTCCCGGGCGCCCCGGCTTAAGGCTTCGATGGCAATGCCCCCGCAGCCGGCAAACAAATCCAGGAAATAACAGCCCTGAATATCCGGCTGCAGAATATTAAAGAGGGTTTCCTTCACCCGGTCCGAGGTGGGCCGGGTATGGTCTCCCGGCAAGGTTTTCAGAAGGATTCTTCTGGCGCTTCCCGCAATCACCTGCATGGCAGTCTCCTTTTCTTACCCCTACAAGATACCCCAGGCAGAAGGGCTTGTCAAGATTGCGGAGGCGGAGGATCTTCGCCGGCGGGGCTGAATTTCCCGGTTAATCAACACATTTCTTTAACATTTTGATTGAAAAATGAGAAAAAATATGCTATACTATGGGCAGAATGTGTCGAGAAAACATAGAAAGGAGGAGCTTATGTTAGCCATAGGCAGTATGGTGTATTACGGTTTGGACGGCGTATGCTGCGTCATGGGGCCGGTGGAAAAAAAGTACGACGGCGTCACCAGCCGCTACCTGGAGCTCCGTCCTTTTTTCCGCAAAAACGACTGCATTTACCTGCCGGAGGACAATGAAGCCCTTCTGGCCCGGCTCCGGCCGCTGATTGGCAAAGAAGAGATTCCTGCCATTTTGGCAGAGGGAAAAGCGCTGGATTGTCCCTGGATTGAGCCGGAACCCCTGCGGCGGGAAAGTTTCAAAGCCTATATGTGGAGCGGCAATCCCCGGCAGCTGCTGGCCCTGATCCGCACCATTTACCAGCGGAAAACGGAGCTGGCCGTCTGCGGTAAAAAGCTCCGCAGCAGCGACGCCGCCTTCTTAAAGGACGCTGAGCGCCTTCTCCATGAAGAATTCGCTTATGTGCTGGAAATTCCGGTCCCGGAAGTTCCGGCTTATATCGAAAGTCAGATTTAGATAGTTTCCCCTTTGTGCCATCACACCAGGGACGCCGTTACCGCTTCGGCGGCCCTCATACCGTCCACGGCGGCAGAGGTGATACCTCCCGCATAACCGGCTCCTTCCCCGCAGGGAAAGAGGCCTTTTATTTTGCTTTCTCCCCCCTCGTTCCGCAGAATCCTTAAGGGGGAGGAGGTACGGCTTTCAATCCCGCATAAAAGGCTGTCCGGCCGGCCGAATCCCGGCAGGGTCTGATCAAACTGAGGCATAGCCTCCCGCAAAGCCCGCACCGCATAATCCGGCAGGGCGCCGCCGATATCCGCCATCTGCCAGGCGCCTTTGCAGGCCGGCTGCACCGCCCCCAAAGCGCCGGAGGGCCGGCCCGCCGAAAAATCTTCCCACAGCTGCAGGGGAATCTTTCCCTCTCCTAATTGCCAGGCCGCCGCTTCCCATTTTTCCTGTAAAAGCAGGCCGCCGAAAAGGCCCGCCGACGCCGTGTCCTCCGGCCGGATCTGCACCACCAGGGCCGCATTGGCATTTTCGCCGTTCCGAGCTGCTTCGCTCATGCCGTTGACGCAAAGCCGTCCCTCTTCCGAGGAGGCATTTACCACATAACCCCCGGGGCACATGCAAAAGGAATAGACTCCCCGGCCGTCTGAGGCCCGGGCCGTGAGCTTATAATCCGCCGCCGGCAAATACCCGGGCGGATTTGCTCCGTATTGCAAGGCATTGATCTGGGCCTGGGGATGCTGGATCCGAAGCCCCATGGCAAAGGGCTTGGCTTCCATGGGGACTCCCTTTTCCTGCAGCAGGCGGAACAGCCCCCGGGCGCTGTGGCCCGGTGCCAGCACCAGGGCGTCTGCCGGAAGGGTCTGGCAATCCCCCGTTTTTGTATCCTGCACCGCAATTCCCTTTACCCGCTCATCCTCCAGAAGCAGATCCGTCATCCGGGTGTGAAAACGGATGCTTCCGCCGGCTGCCAGGAGCTCTTTCCGGAGTCCCTTCACCACTTGCCGCAGCACATCCGTGCCGATATGGGGTTTTGCCTCCCAGCGGATCCGTTCCGGAGCGCCGGCCCGGATAAAGGCTTCCAGCATATAGCTGATTCGTCCTTCCTTGTCCCGGATGCCGCTGGAGAGCTTGCCGTCGGAAAAGGTGCCGGCGCCTCCCTCCCCGAACTGCACATTGGACCAGGGCTTTAAGGTCCCTCCCTGCCAGAAGGCTTCCACATCTTTTTGCCGCTCCTCCACCGGAGCTCCCTGTTCGATTAAAAGAGGCCTCAGGCCGGCCCAGGCCAGATTCAGGGCCGCAAACAGGCCCGCAGGACCGGCGCCTACCACAATCACCTGGGCTGATTCCCTGCCGGTATAGCGAGGCGGATCATATGCTTTCTCCCGGATTACGGCGGCTTTCAGCTTCCTCCTTCGCCGCAGAAAAGCTTCCTCCTGCTTCGGGCTTCCCAAATCCAGGTCCAAAGCATACACGGAAAAGATTTCCGGTTTTTTACGGGCATCCAAAGAATGCCGGGCTACCCGCCAGATCTGCGGTTTTTCTCCCAGCCATTGCTGCATTTTTTCTTCCAGGGCGGCCCATTCCGCCTCCGGAGGCGCCGCCGGTATTTTGATATCGGATATGCGAATCATTTTACCCTCTATGCTTCTATTATTTGTGATACGGCTCGCCTCTCGCAATGCGGAAGCTGCGGTAAATCTGCTCCAGCAATATCACCCGCATCAACTGGTGGGGAAAAGTCAGGGGGGAGAAACTCCAGTGCTCCCGGGCCTTCTCCAGCACCGCCGGGGCAAGCCCCAGGGAGCCCCCTATTACAAAGCAGAGATGGCTTTGCCCCGCCACTCCCAGTTCCTGGATCCGCCGGGCCATTCCCGGAGAATCAAATGCCTTGCCTTTTATGGCCAGGGCAATCAAATACGCATCCTTGGGCAGGCGGGCCAGGAGCCGCTCCCCTTCCCGGTCTTTAATCTGCTCCTCTTCCTTCGGGGAGGCTTTCTCCGGGGTGGGTTCATCCTCTACCTCCAGCAAATCTATTTTCCCATAGCGGCTCAGCCGCCTGGCATACTCCTCCAGCGCCTCTTTCCAGTATTTTTCTTTCAAACGGCCCACGGCCAAAATAGTGATCCTCATAACGGCCTCCTGCCCCATCATAGCAAATAAGCGGCCCCTGCACAAGAAAGCCGCTCCTCTTTTTCTTTTATCTCTCCGCTTTGGCTACGCCCTCCGCCCTTGCATTTCACCGCTTTTTTGATATAATGTGGAAACAAAAATACAGTTGGGAGACATTTCCTATGAAACTGGACTGGATGGGCGAATACAGAGAAGTGGTGGAAGCGCTGGTACACTACTGCAATATTTATGCCGCTGCTTATAAAAAAGAACGCATGAATTTTCAGGGCATTCGTTTTTCCTATGCCCAGATCCAGGTGTTGGAGTATCTGCTGGAAAACGAAGAAAAGCAGCAAAACATGAGCACCATCGCCAACCGTCTGGGCATCATCCGCAGCAATTTCACCAAAATTGTCAGCCGTCTGGTGGAAAAGGGTCTGCTGGAGAAAAGCTATATGCCCGGCAGCCGCAAGGCCATGCTGATTAAGGTGACAGACACGGGCCGCGCTTTGTATGAAGCCTATTCCAAAAACATTCTGGACCGGCACTTTTCCCGCATGTTTGCCAAACTGGAAGAGATTCCCCGGGAGTTTTATCCCCTCATCAGCGATGCGCTGTATGACGCCCTCCACGGCAGCGGCTATCCCCGGGAGTGGAAATAACAAATTGAAAGGCGGCCTGAAGCCGCCTTTTTTATTCGCCCAGCATCAGTTTCAGGATGCGGACATCCGTTTCTTTCATGCCTTCCCGGCCCATGGTTCCCACCTTGGCGATGGTTTCTTCCACATCTTTCCCCACCAGGCCTTCTCCGGGCTGGAATGCCAGGCCGCTGCGGGCCATTTCCCAGGCGGTCAGCGCCGCATTTAAGGAAGCCGCAATCTTCGCGGCACAACTGGATTTGGCGCCGTCGCAGACAATGCCTCCCACGGTGCAGATGGTATTGGTAATGGTGCGGGCAATCACCTCGTAAGGGTCATCCAGCATATAGGCAATGCCGCAGGCGGCGGCGCAGGCAGCGCTCACCACCCCGCAGTAGGCGGAAAGCCGTCCGATATATTTCTTTTGATGCACGGAAATGAGATTGGCCACGCAAAGGGAGCGAATCAGCTTCTCCCGGGGTATCTCATAGGCCTCGGCATAGGTAAGCAGGGGCAGGGAAACGGTAATCCCCTGGTTGCCGCTGCCGCTGTTGATCACCACCGGCAGGGCACAGCCGGCCATGCGGGCGTCGCTGCCGGCGGCAGCAGCGGCGCAGGCCCGGGCCTTTAAGTCTCCGGCTTTGGCGCTGCGCAGCAGAGTCTGTCCCACGCAGGCCCCCCAGGCGCTGCTGAGGCCCTCCTTCGAAATGGTTTCGTTGCAGTGGATCTGCTTTTCAATCAAATCCTTTACATCCGCCAGCTCCGCCGTATCGCCGAATTCCAGAATCTGCCGGATATTCAGACAGCTTTTATCCGGCTCCGCCATTTGCTGTGCCAGTTCGTTTTCCTCCACCAGCACACCGTTTTTAATGATTCTGGCAATATGGGTATGGGTATCCTGAATCAGAACTTCGGCCCATTCCTCCCCGGCGTAGAGAGTCAGGTCGATATACAGGTTTTCCACCCCCTCCGCCAGCTCGCAGCGGCAAAAGCCTTCCGCCAGCAGCTGCTCCATCTTCTCCCGGTGGGCCGGCGTAATATCCTGCAGCACCTCCAGACGGCGGTCCGGGTCGCCCCCCACAATGCCCAGGATGGCGGCGGCTTCTATGCCCCGGCGGCCGCCGGAGGCCGGCACCACCACCCCTTTCACATTTTTTACGATGTTGCCGCTGCAGCGCACCAGGCAGCGCTCCGGCTCCCGCCCCAGCACCGCCCGGGCCCTAGCGCCGGCATAGGCTATGGCAATGGGTTCCGTACAGCCCGTGGCCTCAATCAATTCATGCTCTAAAATAGCGATATAGTTTTGATATACCTGCTTTTCCATACACACCTCGCGGGGAGTTATATCTTTTTGCTTCTGTCAAACAACAATTCTTCCGTAGTATAGCACAGATGAGGAAGAATGAGAAGGAGAAAATGAGAAAAAGGGCCACATAGGCGCAATGCTTGTTATCCGGTCCGGGGTATTCTACACTGTCATATCGTCTCTTGATAAATGCGTATGATATGCGTATCATCAAAGGCAAATAAGGAGAAGATATGAAATGCAATAGCCTAATCCAGAAGCAGAAAAAGTTGGATTTGTTTTTGTTTGCCACACCATAGACAAGGAGACTGTATGAGCATTATTTATCCTGCTATGATTGCAGAACATGAAAAGGACTATCTTGTATTTGTGCCTGACCTGGATATTTTCACGGAGGGCAAAAGCTACCCGGAGGCCATTCTCATGGCAAGGGATGCTATAGGCATTTATTTAGTCACTATCCAAGAGGCCGGGGAAGCTATGCCTACTGCTTCCGATTATGCCCAAGCTATACAGATTGCCAAGGAAAAGGCAGACGATAAGGATTTCCAGTATTCCTCCGGCATTCCCACCATGATTGATGTGGATGTGGAGGCATATCGGAGAAAGCATGATTCCCGGATGGTAAAGAAAAATTGCACCATTCCTTATTATCTGGACGAACAAGCACGCAAGGCCGGGCTGAACTTCTCCCGTGTATTGCAGGAAGCACTTGCGGAACGGTTGGCAAACTGATACACAGATAGGGCAGGAAACAATATGCCAAAGGGCAGGGGTGATCCGTCCTGCCTTTTCTGTCACTATGGGGGGATTGCCAAGCATAACTGAACACGGCCTCTATTTTTGCCTGTGAGCGGTTTTAGGGTGTAAAGCGGACAATTCCGCACAGAAGGTACCAAAAGGTCGTGAGGCAGCTTGCAAGTCGGTTATATGCCCTCCTGCCGGGTGCGGATGAATAGTCGTTAAGATTGCCACGTCACCAGGTAGGTCACTGGGTGCGAGCGGATTTTTCGTACGGATTTTGCATATTATGGCCGATTTTTACGGTGATTTCCGAAAAAATAAAAACCCTTGTTTCCCGTTGTGGCACAAGGGTTTTTGCTATCAAGCTGCTGACCGGATTTGAACCGGTGACCTCATCCTTACCAAGGATGCGCTCTACCGACTGAGCTACAGCAGCAGGCTTTCGCCATGCAAACGCCAATATACAAAATATGAAGATGCTTGTCAAGAGATTTCAGAGATTTTTTCACCCTTTTTTCTGAGATTTTTTGTTTTAATGAAACTTCCCGTGTCATTTATGCAATAATCTGCTATGATAGCTATGAAACAATCGGGCGTTTCTGTTAAAGCGAGGTTTTATGATGAGAAACATGAAGAAGACCGTAAGATTGCTTTCATTATGGATGATTTTGATTATGCTGGCGGGGTGCGGACCGGAAAGGCCCCCTGTTTACTATCTCCCCACGAAGCCGCTTGAATCCTTGCCGTCTGAATCAACGAAGGCGGCCCCAAGCAGTATAAAGCCGGACATTGCTTCCTCCAATTACAACGGAAACAGCAGGGAGATCGATGAAAGGCCTTGCGAGGGGGTCCGTATAACCGCGGCGAAGGGCGCATTCTGGAAGGATCCGGAAAAGCTAAGCGTTAAGGCGGTAAGCAATGATACCTCGAACATCATGAAGATTGAGCAGAGACTATGCGATGACGGATACCTGATGATGGATTCCTGGGAGGTGGATTTCGGACTGGCGGACGACGAGCTGATGCCCGGCGAATACAAGGCGGAAATCGATTTGTCGAAGACGACAATAGATCCGAAGTTCTACGAAGCGGTAGAAGTGGCCAGAATCGGCGACGACGGCGAATACTATTTGCTTAACAGCAAGGTGGAAAACGGAATCCTGAGCTTTTCATCCCAGCAAAACTCCATCATATCAACCATTGTAGTGACCGGTTGTCTGGCCAGCCTTGGATTCAGCGTATATCAGACCATCGAAAGCAATTGGTATTATATCATCAATTTCTGGAATCAGCAGTTTACGGAGATAGAATGCAAAAACGACTACGGCAAATATAAAATCCAGTGGATGGAACAGGATCTTGACTTAAGGCATGATAAGAAGATTGATGAGATTATTTCGAAACTGAAACAGTACTGGAATGACGCGCTGGAATACAGAAAATCATTGGCGTGGTACGAAAGGCTGTCCGAAAATGCGGCGACCCTGGCCTATTTCGAAGCGGCTATAGAAGGGGACGAGAAGCTGATAGAACTATGCAAAGAAAAGTTGTTCAGTCTGCCGGAAGTCATTGAGAAAACAAAGGATCTGATTGATAAAGCATATAAGTACCTGGCGGAAGTAGAAAACATGAGAATGCCACTCTACCAGGTCTGCTTCAAAAACATCGGAGGACTCGGCTCGGGAAAGCTGGCTGAAGCAATAAACAGGCAGTTTATCGGCTCCTATGTGCAGTTTGACCTGTACGCCACGGTAATCAGAGGATTCAGCTACGACGATGACATATACGGCGACTTCCTCCTTACTCTCACTCATGAACTGTTCCACATCTGTCAAAACAGATACCGCCTTCCCATAGATGTGCTGACGGAAGCGGCCCGATACGACGAGATGGCGGCGGTGTATATGGAAACGAAGGCCTATGACTGGTTTGCGGAACATGGAGATGTGAAGAAAGTCGAACACAAAAAACTGACTCCCAACAACCACTGGGCCCGGATGCGTCTCCCCATCAACGGTGAAGAGGATAACAAGCTCTCCGGTGACGAAAAGCAGACCGCAAAGGGTGAATCCGGTTACACCCTCAGCGGATTCCTCCTGTATATCGTAGACAAAGTCAGCAGCCGGGAAGAAATCACGGGGCACAAGCTGATGAAGGCGCGAAGCTATTTCACCGCAACGAAGATTTCAGAGCCCATCGCCTCCCTTTTAGGGATTCCGGAAGAGGAAGTCAACACCCATTTCAAGGCCTATTTCATAGGGAAAAGGTATGAAATGGGCAGGGATTATATGACGGAGTACAAGAAAAAGCAGTACGGCACCCCCGCCATAGCGGAGCTTGCGAAAGGCGGGAAGGCCCATGCGGATCTGGATACCGCAGCTGGCGGATATTATATGACGCTCCGCGGCTTCCAATACACAGGCATTGATCCGGGCCCCGTGCTGGTGGCGCTGGACTCCGGAATCAGAAAGGTGTTTCCGGATGTCCAAATCTCGCCCGGAATCTCCTATTCCAATTTCACAAAGGGGGCGTATGTAAAGGATCTGAAGAAGTATAATAAGGATTCGCAGGATCTGATTTTGCCAATGGTGGAGTTGCACGGAAAAGATGACGGAAACAAAAGCGGAAAAATAGGCTATACCGTGTATATGCTGGATCAGACGGGAAAACCGGAGCTGTCCGAAAATGAGGACGGCGACCTGGTGGTCAAGATGCCGAAAAACAGTGTGGCAGCCCAGGATAAGGTGGTGGAAGGATATCTGCTCACCATCAAAACCGCCAATCTGGAAACCCTCGAGTGGGAGATCCCCCAGAGCAAGTTTGAGGAGGAAGTCATCATAGACAAAAAGGATCTGTATAAAGACCGGGCCCTGGATGAAGAGATGAGTCTGATTGTCACCCTTTGCGAGTATGTAAAGAACCAGGACAAGAGACTCCTGGGCATTGAATCGGAACCGGTTCCGTACTCGATGAATACCAAGTGGGAACTGAGCAAATTCACCGGATGCTGGGTGTTGGTGGATGATGAGAAAAAGGATGCCGATTCTTATGTAATCGGGCTCATATATCTTGAACCCGACGAGGAATTTCCCGAGGGGGAATTCGGCTACTTCGAAAGCCAGCTGAAATTCTGGGCGGTAAAAGGACGCTGGAGCGAGATGAAAGTATTTGACTACAATATCAATACAGGCGTTCTGACGATACCGTTTGAAAGGGGATCGGCCACCTTTGAGATCCTGCCGAACGGACATATGATTATGACGAACTACGGTGGAAGCTACGAATTCGAAAAGATGAACGACTAAGGACGGGCCCACGCTTCTCTACGAACGCTTTTTCTCTTCCTTCACCCTGACTCTGAGGTCTGCGAAGAACTCTGTCAGCAGGGTGCTGCATTCCTTTTCGCACACGCCGTAGGTAATCTCCACCTGATGGTTAAACAGGGGTGTCTGCAGCAGGTTGAGAAGGGAGCCGGCGCAGCCCGCCTTGGGATTCATGGTGCCGATCACCACCCGGTCCATACGGCTCTGCACCAGGGCGCCGGCGCACATTTGGCAGGGCTCCAGGGTCACATACATAGTGCAGCCCTCCAGCCGCCAGTCTCCCAGCTTCCGGCTGGCTTTATCAATGGCAATCAGCTCTGCATGGGCCAGGGTGCTGTGCTTATGCAGGCGCTGATTAAAGCCCCGGGCAATCACTTTCCCCTCATGCACAATCACGCAGCCGATGGGAATCTCCCCCATGGCTGCGGCCCGCCGGGCCAGGGCAATGGCTTTTCGCATATATTTGACATCCGGTGATAGCATAGTTTCTCCCTCCGTCCCCATTATAGGGGTTTTGCAGGCAAGAGGCAATAGGGAGTAGGGGCGGCCATTGGCCGCCCGCCATCAAAAACTCATTGTATTCAGTCTTTTTTTACGATATGATGTATGATGGATATTTGCCTATGAGGAGGATAGAAAATGGAACTGCCACTTAGAAAAGACGTCCCCCGGGAGGAAACCTGGGATCTGTCCCTGATTTATCCTACCGAGGAAGCCTATCTGGCGGATATTGAAAAGATCAAGGCCTTAACGGATGAGATTTGCGCAAACTACCGCGGCAAGCTCACCACCCCCGAGGCCATACTCACCTGTCTGGATCAATATGAGGAAGTGGAAATCCTCTCCGCCTGGATTGAGGCCTATTCCGGGCTGGCAGTGGAGGTGGACCGTCTGGACAGCGCCGCTCTGGAGCGGGACCGGAAGAATGGAACCCTGTTCACGGACATTTACAGCCGCCTCAGCTTTATCCGCTCGGAAATCATAGAGCAGCCGGAAGAAGTGCTGCAGGAAGCGGTAGCAAAAGCCACCCGTTCCCGGGGATATCTGCGGGACATCCTGCGGGAAAAGCCCCATATGCTTTCTCCGGAAACGGAGCGGGTGCTGGCCGCCTTTTCCCAGAGCTTCTCCACGCCCTATGAAATCTACAATATGGCCAAGCTGGCGGATATGAAATTCCCTTCCTTTACCGTAAACGGGAGAGAGTATCCTTTGGGTTACTCCCTCTTTGAGGATGATTACGAATACCAGCGGGATACGGAGGTGCGGCGGGCGGCTTTTCGGGCTTTCTCCGAAAAGATCCGCCAGTACGAAAATGTGACCGCCGCCGCTTATAATGCCTGCGTCACCCAGGAAAAGGTGGAGTCTCGGCTGCGGGGCCATCAGTCCGTTTTCGATTATCTCCTCTTTTTCCAGAAGGTGAGCCGGGAAATGTACGACCGGCAGATTGATATCATCACCGAAAAACTGGCCCCCCACATGCGGCGGTATGCCAAATTGATTCAAAAGATCTACGGCCTGGAGAAAATGACCTTCGCAGACCTGAAGCTGCCCCTGGATCCGGACTTCGACCCCCAGCTGAGCATTGCCCAGTCTCACGAATACGTGCGGGCCGGCCTTTCCGTCCTGGGGGAGGAATATGTGGCCATGGTGGATGAGGCATATCAGAACCGCTGGTTCGATTTTGCCAAAAACCAGGGAAAATGCACCGGTGGCTTCTGCTCTTCTCCTTACCGGAAGAATTCCTTTATACTTCTGACCTGGAACGGCCGCATGTCCGATGTGTTTACCATTGCCCACGAACTGGGCCATGCAGGGCATTACCGGGCCACCAACGGGAACCAGTCCTATTATGATACGGATGTGTCCGGGTATTTCATTGAAGCGCCGTCCACCATGAACGAGATTCTGCTGGCGCATCATTTGCTGAGGACCAGCGACGATCCCCGCTTTAAACGCTGGGTGCTGGCCTCTCTGATCGGCAATACCTATTATCATAACTTTGTGACCCATTTGCGGGAGGCCTGGTACCAGCGGGAAGTCTATCAGATCATTGACGAAGGAGGCAGCGTGGATGCACAGAAGCTTTCCGAGATTTTCCGCCGAAACCTGGAGCTCTTCTGGGGGGACGCGGTGGAAATCAATGAGGGAGCCGAGCTTACCTGGATGCGGCAGCCCCACTACTATATGGGCCTGTATTCCTATACCTACAGTGCCGGCCTCACCATTGCCACCCAGGCAGCTCTTAGGATTGAGCGGGAAGGCGCCCCGGCGGTGGCAGACTGGATGAAGGTCCTAAAGGCCGGCTCCACCCTGGATCCCCTGGGTCTGGCCCGGCTGGCAGGCATCGATATTTCCACGGACAAGCCCCTGCTGGATACCATTGATTATATCGGATCGATTATTGATGAGATTGAGCGGCTCACGGAGGAAATCGATGGCTGATCCCCCCCTTTCCTCTTGCCCTCTCCCTGACGAGGGAGAGGGTGCCGAGCACAGTGAGGCGGGTGAGGGCGACTGGAGGACAACTCTAATATCATCAAAAAAGCGGCCCCTACGGCCGCTTTTTCTGAGCGATGAGGGACTCGAACCCTCGACAACTTGATTAAAAGTCAAGTGCTCTACCACCTGAGCTAATCGCCCGACTATCCTGAGCTTACCCGGTGGCAGGCTGGACGACTGGGCTAGCTGGATTCGAACCAGCGAGTGCAGGAGTCAAAGTCCTGTGCCTTACCGCTTGGCTATAGCCCAAGGAGGGTGGGTGGTGGGACTCGAACCCACGACCTTCAGAACCACAATCTGACGCGCTAACCAACTGTGCTAAACCCACCATATTGACTTCCCCTGCGCCCCTTTTGGGCTATGGCGCCAGGGAAGCGGGTGATGGGAATCGAACCCACGTGTCCAGCTTGGAAGGCTGGTGTTCTACCATTGAACTACACCCGCGCAATTTAAGCGCAAGGGTGATTATAGTATAATCTTTCCCCGCTGTCAATCATTTTTGAAAAAAAAGGATGGGGAATAGGGATCAGTCAGTAGGGATGCGAGCGGCGTGCCTTGACAGAGGATCAAGCCCGGTGCTATAGTGCAGACAGGAAATCCATCCCGGAAAGGAGCCATGATGAAATATCCTGCTTATCTCTTCGATCTGCATTGCGATACCCTGACCCGCCACAAAGACCCGAAGCCCGGGGACCCGGATATTCTGGACGATCCGGCGCTGGTGGTAAACCTAAGCGCCATTCCGAAGGAAGTCCATTGGGGACAGTTTTATGCCATCTTCCTGCCGGATGCCCTGCGAGGTCCGGAGGCGGTGCGTTTTTATGAATATCACCGGGATCTGTTCTATGAACAGATGGAGAAGTTTGCGGACCGGGTTTCCCCCTGCCGCAGCGCCGAGGATTTGGACAAAGCATGGAAAGAGAACAAGACCGCCGCTTTTCTTACCATAGAAAACGGCTCTCCCCTGGCGGGAGACCTGCGCCGGGTGGCCCTTTTAGCTAAGGATGGCGTCCGCTGTATGACTCTTACCTGGAACGGAGAAAACGAAATCGCCTCCGGCAATGATACGGACCACGGCCTTTCGGACTTCGGCCGGGAGGCCGTGGCGGAAATGGAAAAGGAAGGCGTCCTGGTGGATGTGTCCCATTTAAATGACCATGGCTTTGAGGATTTGATGGCGGTGATTAAAAAGCCCTTTGTGGCTACCCATTCCAACGCCCGCAGCATCTGCCGGCATAAACGGAATCTGACGGATGATCAGATCCGGGAGATGGTGCGGCGGGATTGCCTCATCGGCCTCAATTATTATGTGGATTTCCTGGATGATGAAGGGAAGGTGCCCGGCTACGAAACCATTTTGCGGCATATCGAGCACTTTTTTGCCCTGGGGGCGCAGCGGAACCTGGCTTTGGGTTCCGATTTTGACGGCTGCCGGCTGCCGGAGTGCCTCAGCAGTCCGAAGAAGGCCGCCGGGCTCTATGGCTACCTGCTGGAGCGGGGCATGAGTCAGGCCCAGGCAGAGGATATTCTGTACAAAAACGCCCTGCGGTTTTTGGACAAAAATTTACAGTAATACAATAATCTAAGGTGCTGACAGCCCCCCTTCATAGGGGGGCTGTCAGCGAAGCTGACTGGGGGGTTCCCCCTACCGTATCAAATTCCGCGTCAATGAAAAAAGTGCGGGGAATGGAATAGGCCTGATAAGTCCTGGCTCCTTCCTGGGCCGTATCATAATAAACCGGGAAGGTGTAGCCCTTCTCTTCTATAAAAGCGGCGGCCCCCTCCACCGTTTCCCGCTGGTTATCCGTCACATTCACCATCAGGAAGCGGACCTCTTCTCCCGCTTCCTTATATTGTGTCTCAAAGTCCGGCATTTCCATCTGGCAGGGCGGGCACCAGCTGGCCCAGAAATTCAGAACCACGGGAGCCCCCCTGAAATCTGAAAGCTTAAAGGCCTTCCCCTCCGCATCATAAAAAGTGAAATCCGGAGCCAGCTGAAAGCGAGGATCCCGGGTTTCCTGGGAGGCCGTCGTCTCCACTGCGGCTGAGGAAGTCATGGCTGCCGTCGTGGAAGAAGAAGTCCTGGCTGCCGCCTCCGCCGCCGGAGAAGACGCAGCGCTCCCCGATGAAGCCGGGGAACCCGAAGCAGCGGTGGCCGGCTCCCGGGGCAAAGTCACCGTTTCTCCCACGGGCAAGGTGTTCTCCTGCCTGCTGCCCCCCGGGACCAGGGTCTGCAGCTGAGACCCCGGTGCCTGTTCGGCCAGTTTATGGTACAGAAAGGCCCCGCCGCCCAAAAGCAGCACGAAAGCCAGTAATAGGATCCAGATTCTGTTTTTATTCATCTTTGTACCTCAAGCCAGCAGATTCAGCCAGCGGTTCATCAAGCCCGTAGCCATCAAAATACCTATGACAATCAGCAGCAGACCGCTGACCGTATTGATTAGGCGGTAATGCCCCTTGATCCAGTCAAAGGCCCCCTTCAGATAATCGATTAATACAGCGCTTAAGAGAAAGGGAATGCCAAGCCCCAGGGAATAAGTCAGAAGCAGCAGCATGCCTTCCCAGACATGCCCCTGCTGGGAAGCCAGCATCAGGGCCGAGCCTAAGAAGGCGCCGACGCAGGGGGTCCAGCCCAGGGCAAAAACCATGCCGAAAAGCAGCGCGGAGAAAAAGCCGCTGACGCCCCTTTGCATACCGCCGGAGGCCCCCTGAAACAGATTCAGCTTAAAAACGCCCAGAAAGTTCAGGCCGAAGAAAATCACCACCAGGCCGCAAAGCAGATTCACCAGGGTCTGGTGCTCCTTCAGCAATCCCCCCAGGCTGCCCGCCAGGGCTCCCATGGCCACAAAAAGCAGGGAAAAGCCGCAGACAAAGCCCAGAGCCGCCTTGATGGTCTGGGCGCTCCTGCGCTCCCCGCCCCCGGCAAAATAGGACAGGTACACCGGCAGCATAGGCAGCAGACAAGGGGATATAAAAGTGATGATCCCTTCTAAAAATGTGGTTACAAATTGCATCCTCCGCCTCCGCAGCAGCAGCCTCCGCCTAAAACGCCGGAGAACAGCCAGCCCAGAGCCCCCATATACAGCATGGAGGACCAGGGACTGGATGTGATGGGGCAGCTGCCGCTCTCACATCCCACCAGGAAATAATATACTAAACCGATCAATGCGCCACCTGCCGTAAAGAGAAGGGGCCGCAGCCATTTCTTTTTTTGAGTCTGATCCATGAAAGCATCCTCCTTTTTTCTTCAAGGATACTCCCGGATTCCCTTTATTTCCGTGACCTTGTCACCCAGAAACTGTAGTATGTTTGGGGAGGAATGTCAAGAGGCGAAGCTCGCCCCCCCCTATTCACTATTCCCTAATCCCTAATGCCTACTCCCTATCCCCTAATGCCTACTTCCCTATTCCCTCCTCCTGTGCTATACTGCAGCAGGAGGTGCAAATACCATGGCATTTCAAGAATACTTTCCTTTATGGAACAAATTGACGCTGCCCCAGCAGCAGAGAATAGAAAAGGCCCTGCGCCTGCGGCAGGAAAAAGAAGGCAGCCAGATTCACGGCGGGGATTCCGACTGCACCGGATTGATTTTGGTAAAAAGCGGCAGGCTGCGGGCCTATATCCTGTCCGAGGATGGCCGGGAGATTACCCTCTACCGTCTCCTGCCCCGGGATCTTTGCCTTTTTTCCGCCTCCTGCATGCTGCATTCCCTGCAGTTCGATATCATGATAGAAACGGAGGAAGAATCCGTTTTTTGGATCATTCCGCCGGATACTTACCGGGCCTTGATGGAAGAATCCGCCGCCGTAGCCAATTATACCAACGAAATCATGGCCACCCATTTCACGGATGTGATGTGGCTGATGGAGCAGATTCTGTGGAAGAGTCTGGATAAACGCCTGGCGTCCTTTCTCCTGGAAGAAGCAGCTCTACAAGGGAAGGATGATATCCGCATTACCCATGAGGCCATCGGCCGCCATTTGGGGAGCCCCCGGGAGGTCATGACCCGCCTGCTGCGCTATTTCCAGGAGGAGGGCTGGGTGAAGCTGGCCCGAGGCCGGGTACAGATTACGGAGCGGGCAAAGCTGGAGCAGCTGGCAGAATAAAAGGTGACAGGGATTATCCCCCTGTCACCACCCGCCACGGCCCTTCGACAAGCCCAGGAGCCGTTCCATGATTTCTCATCGTCCCGACGCCTACAGCAAAGCCAGAATCTGGGCCTTGGGGCGGGCACCGGTTGCCTGATTGGCTACCTGGCCGTCCTTGATTACCACCAGGGTAGGGATGCTCATGACCTTGAACTGGGCTGCCAGTTCCGGCTGCTCATCTACATTGATCTTGCCGACTTTGATATCGGCGCGCTCGGCGGCGATTTCCTCAATCACCGGGCCTACCATGCGGCAGGGGCCGCACCAGGATGCCCAAAAGTCCAGCAGGACGGGCTTGTCCGATTTCAATACTTCCGTTTCAAAATTATCCTTGGTAATGGTGATGGCTGACATTTGTGATACCTCCTTTTTGTCATTTGACAGTTAATTTATAACTGTTTTGATCCATCTTATCTGTGATTTTATCACGATGACGGGGCCGCCCTTCGACGCCCTTCGACAGGCCCTTCGACAAGCTCAGGGACCGCTCAGGGACCGCTCAGTGACCGCATCCGCCGTCCCCATATTATACCGCCCCTACGCCTCCGTGCAATAGAATATCACATCTCCGTCCAGGAGCAGCTTTTCTCCCTGGTAAACCCTGCTACGGATGAAGGCCATGGTGCGGCCCCGCTTTACTACTTCCGCCCGGGCCGTCATCTTCTCTCCTGCCTTGCCGCCGCCTATGAAGCGGAAGCTGGCCTCCACGGATACATAGCCCCGGCCGTCGCTGCGGGCCATAAGCCCTGCGGTGATTTCCGCCAGACTCATCATCATACTGCCGTGCACGCTGCCCATATGGTTTAAGGCCTCCGGAGCTGCCATGGCTTCGCAGACAGCCTCTTTTTCGTTCACGGACACCGCCCGGATGCCGTTATGCAGCATAAACGCATTCTTCGTATTTGCCTTGTCCAATTGCGCCTGATAATCCATTGTGATTCCTCCTTAATTAGCCTATTTACGGGATCCTTCGACTCGCTGCGCTCGCTCAGGATGACACTTTGTGTCAGTCTTTTCATCGCGCCAGCGAAGGCTATAATCTCACCTCATACTTATCTCGTACCGATTCTCATCTTTATCCCGGCTGATGACCCGGATACCCGGATAATCCTTTTCCAGGGCCTCCTGCATCAAACCCGCCACCGCCAGGGAGCGGTGCTGGCCGCCGGTGCAGCCAAAGCCCACCACCAGCCGGGCCTTCCCCTCCTTCCGGTACAGGGGCAGGGAAAAACGCAGAAGCTCCTCGATCCGGGCGAACAGCCCCCGGGCCTCCTCACTGTCCATTACATATTCCCGCACCGCCTGATCCTCGCCGCTTAAGGTCCGCAGCTCCTCCACATAAAAGGGGTTGGGCAGACAGCGCAAATCAAACACCAGGTCCGCATCCGCCAGGATTCCGTACTTAAAGCCGAAGGCCACGAACTCAATGCTGGTATCCTCGAAGCCTGCCGGGGCAAAGAGTTTAATCAGACGGTTCCTCAATTCCTTGGCCCGCAGATGGGAGGTGTCAATCAATTCCTCTGCCCGGCTCCTTAAGGGCTCCAGGTACTCCCGCTCCATGGCCAGGGCCTCCGGCAGGGTGGCGGCCTTTTTTTGCTGCAAAAAAGGGTGCAGCCGCCGGGTTTCCTTATAACGTTTTTTGAGGGTCTCATCCCCGGCGTCCAAAAAGAGAATGCGGATTTCCACCTGCTGCGCCTCCAGCCCCTTGGCCACCATCTCCAGAGAAGACAAAAGCAGCTCGCTGCGGATATCCACCGTCACCGCCATCTTTTCCCGCACCATGCCGCCGGCATAATCCTGTTCCAGAAGGTACACAAAAAGCTGCGGGGGCATATTGTCCACGCAATAGTAGCCAATGTCTTCCAAAGTCCGCAGGGCCTGGGTTTTACCGGCGCCGCTCATGCCGCTGACAATTAAGAGTTCCATACAGTCTCCTTAATCAGATGCTTTGACTGCCCCTCCTGCGGAAGCTCCTTCAGGATGGCACAGCCGAAAAAAGCAAGGGGCGGGTCAAGCCCGCCCTTTAAGGGAATTCCTTTCCCGTTTTGGTTATTTCTTCAAAAAGCCCGGCACGCTGATTTCCCGGCGGTTTACCGTGGCTCCCGGCACCTGCACCGGCTGCCGCACATAGCTGCCGCTGTTCACCGCCGGAATCTCCGGACGCTTGTCGCCGCTCTCCGCCGCCTTGGGAGCTGCGGGGCGCTCATTCTTAAAGGCCGCCATAGTCTTGGCAGCGGTGTTGCCGCTGCTTTCCGCCGTGGGATCCGTCAGGCCCGTGGCAATCACCGTGATGGTGACCTCGTCCTGAATGGTATCGTCATAAGTGGCGCCGAAAATAATATTGGCATTATCGCCCACAATATCCGTGATATACTGGGCAGCTTCGTACACTTCCATGAGCCCCACATCCCCGGACACATTCAAAATCACATCCGTGGCGTTGATAATGCTGGTCTCCAGCAGAGGGCTGGTGGCCGCCATGCGCACGGCTTCCGTGGCTTTATCATCTCCTTTGGCCCGGCCGATGCCGATATGGGCAATGCCCTTATCCTGCATAACGGTCTCCACGTCCGCAAAGTCCAGGTTGATGAGAGCGTGCACATTGATCAGATCCGTGATGCCCTGCACAGCCTGCTGCAGCACTTCGTCCGCCCGTGCCAGAGCGTCCGGCATAGAGGTGCGGCGGTCGATGATATCCAGCAATTTATCATTCGGAATCACAATGAGGGTGTCCACATTTTCCCGCAGGTTTTCGATGCCGCTCAAGGCATTTTCCATGCGGACCCGGCCCTCAAAGCGGAAGGGCTTGGTCACCACACCCACGGTCAAAACGCCCATGGCCTTGGCAATCCGGGCCACCACAGGGGCTGCGCCGGTGCCGGTGCCGCCGCCCATACCGCAGGTCACGAATACCATATCCGCGCCCTGAATCGCCTGGGCGATGTCCTCTTCGCTTTCCTGGGCGGCCTTCTGACCGATTTCCGGTTTGGCGCCGGCTCCCAGTCCCTTGGTCAGCTTTTCCCCTATCTGAATGGTGGTGGGTGCTTTGCAGGCCTGCAGAGCCTGGCGATCTGTATTGATGCCGATAAACTCTACCCCTTCCGTATTGCAATCGATCATCCGGTTTACCGCATTATTGCCGGCTCCCCCTACACCGATCACAAAAATCTTGGCGCCGCTTTCCACATTGTTGACTTTTATCTCTAACATCCTCGTACCTCCAGAGTGTCTCCCTTTTTACCCCCACAAGTATAGGGGATTTTTCTGCAATAATCAAGTATGCATTATTAAAAAAATAAGAAAAAATCGTAAGATATAAAGGCAAAAAACAAAGGCGGACTCAACTCCCGGGCTCCTCTTTGAAAATATAATGCGGCCTTACCGCCCCCGCCTGGTAATTATCCAGATAGAGGGTTCCCTTGCGTCCGGACAGCTCCGGCAATATATCCGCCATCAGAAAAAGCTTGCCGTCCATCTGCTCGCTTCCTCCCAGAAAGACCTGTATATCCTCCAGTTCCACTGTGGCGCCGTCCCCGCCGAAGCGGATCCGTTTCGTTAAATCCGACAGCTTCGTTTCCTGCTGCTTCCAGCGGATGCTTTCCTTCCGCAGAAACTGGCTGATGGTCAGCACCGTGTCTATCACATTGCTGTCCGTCACCGGCAGTTTCTCTCCCACCACCGCGTGGTCCACCCCCAGGCCGCTTACTTCAAACACATCCTCCAGGGGCTGGCGGCTGCTTTCCACCACCGTACCGCTCCAGTCAAAGTAGAGGTAATAATCCTGGAATTTCAGATACCCGGCCAGAGACCGCTCGTACAGCCGCACCGTGATGCTCCGCTTCGGACCGAAGACCAGTTCATAGTGATCAACAAAGGGAATTTCCTTATGTTTGCCCAGCCATTCCTGGGCCCGCACCACAAAATAACGGGGTTTTTCGTCCCGGAAAATATCATTCCACAGCTCCTCTTCGCTGTAATAATCATTTCCCTCGAAGCGGATTTCTCCTGCGGGAATCAGCAGCAGCACTAACAGCGCCGCCCCCAAAAGCAGCAGAACCGCCAACAGCGCTTTTTTCACCTTAGCCTCTTCTCTCTGCGTCCCCGGCCCACATTAATGACCAGCCCGATTTCCGCCATCAGGAAGATGGAGGAGGTGCCGCCGTAACTGATAAAGGGCAGGGATATGCCGGTATTCGGCAATAGATTGGTCACCACCGCAATATGGAAAAACACCTGGAATGCCACATGGGTCATGACGCCTATCGTCACCAGGGAGCTGAAGGCGTCCTCCGCCTGGGTGGCAATCCGCAGCATGCGGTAAAGCATAAATACATAAAGCAGGATCAGGGCGAAGGCCCCGAAAAGCCCCAGTTCCTCGCACAGAATGGTGAAAATCATATCGTTGGAGGCTTCCGGCACAAAGCCCAGTTTCTGGGTGCTGCCTCCCAGGCCCTTCCCGAAGAGGCCGCCGGATCCGATGGCGTAAAGCCCCTGGAGCACCTGATAGCCGTCTCCCTGGGCATCATAAGTCGGATCGTTCCAGATGTAAAAGCGGCGCATTTGGTACTCATGCACAAAGGTATGCTCCGCAATCCAGTCCCCGGCCTTCATCAGCTTGTTCAGATCCATGGTTTTGATGTAGATCAAAGCCGCTATCAAAAGCAGAAAGAGAATCAGCATGACAATGCTGAACTTCTTGTTGCCGTTGAGGATCACGATCATCACAAGGGGGATGGTCATCACCAGGGCAGCGCTGCTTAGGTCATTGCTGAAAATAAAAACCGTCGGGACAGCGGCCGCCAGCAGCATGATGCCCCAGAGCCTCCAGCCCCGCCACTGCCGGGCCAATTGCATCACCAGAAAAGCCAGCATCAAAATGACGCCGATTTTCACGATTTCCGCCGTCTGGAATGTCTGGCCGAAAAGGGTGATCCAGCGGGTCCGCCCCCCGGCGGTGTGTCCCAGGGGGGAAACGGTGGTCAGGATCATCAGGATCAGCGCGATGATATAGGAGGGGACAATGACCCAGCCCGAGGATATAAAACGGTAGGGCAAGAGGGACATAAAAACCAGCACCCCCAGCCCGATGAGATCCGACACCAGCTGCTTATTCAGATAATAGCCGGCGCCCAGGCCCCGCACCGTAGCCGTATAATAGCTGGCGCTGTAGATCATAATCAGGCCGAAAATGCACAAAAAGATGGTGACAAACAAAAGGCCTATGTCATATCCGTATTTCTGTTCTTTTAAACTGATGCGTTTTACTTTCATAACTCTTTTGCCAATTGCTTGAATTCATCGCCCCGCACTTCAAAATTCGGATACATATCCCAGCTGGCGCAGGCGGGAGACAGCAGCACCGTGTCTCCTTCTTTTGCCTGGGAAGCTGCCAGGCGCACCGCCTCTTCCATGCTTTCCGCCAGGGTCCAGGGCAGGGGGCAGAAACTATCGATGGCCGCCCCGATATTCCGGGCGGTTTTTCCTAACAGCACGGCAGAACGGACCTTCCCCCGGAAGCTTTCCACCATCTCCCGGTAGTCCGCTCCTCTGTCAAAGCCTCCGGCAATCAGCACCACCGGCGGCGTCACCACCTCCATGGCTTTGATAACAGAATCCGGATTGGTGGCCTTGGAGTCGTTATAATACTGCACCCCCTTTTTGGTGCAGACATACTCCATGCGATGCGGCACGGCGGTAAAGCTTAAGACCTGCCGGCGGATTACTTCCACCGGTGCTCCCAGGGCATAAGCCGCCAGGATCCCCGTCATTATGTTTTCCGTGTTATGCATGCCCAAAAGCTGGATTTGATCCTTGTGGCAGATGTCAAATTCCTGCCCGTCCAGGCGCAGGATAATCTCTCCCTCCTTGAGGAAACATCCTTCCTCCAGCTCCCTTTGGGAGGAAAAACGCAGCACCCGGGCCTTTGTCAGCTCCGGCAGATCCCGAAGCCAGGGATCCTCCCCGTTGATAATACAGACCTGATCCGGCCGCTGGTTCATGCTCAGTTTTTTCTTTAAAGCCACATAGTTTTCCATGCTGCCGTGGCGGTCCAGATGATCTGCCCGGATGTTGGTGATCACTAAAAGATCCGGCACCAGATCCTCCGTGGTCTCTATCTGGAAGCTGGACATTTCAATCACCGTCAGGGAGTCCTCCGTGGTTTCCCTCACGTACTCCGAATAAGGCCGGCCGATATTGCCCACCGTCCGGGTCTTCGGATTCACCGCCTCCATGATATGGCCGATTAAGGTGGTGGTAGTGGTTTTCCCATTGGTGCCGGTGACCACCGCCACCTTCCCCTGGGAAAAATGATAAGCCAAGGAAATCTCGCTCACCAGGGGAACCCCCGCCCCTATCAATTGCTGCACAAAGGGCTTATCTAGGGAAATTCCGGGGCTCATGGCGCAGAATTGCACCCGGCGGATCACATCCTCCGGCAAGTCCCCCAATACCACTTCAAAATCCCGGCTCCCCGCTTTTGCGTAAACTTTTTCCAGGTCCACCTTCGGATTGCCGTCATATAGGATAGGGGTATAGCCCTCCCGCAGAATAAGGCGAAGGGCATTGGTGCCGCTGATGCCGGCCCCCGCCACCAAAATGGGCGCATCTTTTTTCCAGTCCATTCTTCTCTCCTATGCCAATAAATAAGCCAACACGCAGGTCCAGAAGCAGACCACCGTAAAGACAATCACCACCCGGGGTTCGGACCAGCCCCCCAGTTCAAAATGATGGTGGATGGGGGTCATGCGGAAGAAACGCTTCCCGTGGGTTGCCTTGAAATAATAGCGCTGGATAATGACGGAAACGCTCTCCGCCAGATACACAAAGCCGGCAATGAGAATCAGCAGCGGCTGGCGCAGGGTAATAAAGGCTGCCGCCACAAAGCCCCCCAAAGCCAAAGAACCGGTATCTCCCATAAACAGGCGGGCGGGATAGGTGTTGAAAATCAGATAGCCCAAAAGGGCACCGGCCACCGCCGTGGTCAGGATTTCCAGACCGCCCCCGTATTTCCGGGAAAGGAAGGTCAAAAACATGGCCACCACCAGGGTCACGCTGGCGCAAAGACCGTCCAGACCGTCATTTAAGTTTACCCCGTTGTCCGTCCCCGCAAACATGATGAAAAAGAGGGGGATATAAAGCCAGAAAGGCATATTCCAGCTGCCGCCGCCGGGCAGGAGAATCAAAGTGGGATCTTTCACCGCCAGAAAGCGGTAAAGCAAAAAGAGGGCGGCCACGGCAATCTGCAGCAGGAACTTCTGCATGGGCTTTAAGCCCTCGTTCTGTTTTTTCACAATTTCCAGGAAATCGTCCGCAAAGCCGATAAGCCCGCAAAGCAGGGACACCAGCAGCACCGGCAGATATTCCATATGGCCCGGCAGGAAAATGAGAGCCGTCAGCAAATACGCTGCGATAAAAGCAAGGCCTCCCATGGTCGGCGTGCCCGCTTTTTTGAAATGCCCCTGGGGCCCGTCTTCCCGGATCACCTGGCCAAATTTCAGTTTCTGCAAAAGGGGAATCAGGATGGGGGTGAGCACCAGTCCCAGGACAAAGGCTATGCTGCCGGCGATTGCGATTTCTTTCATGTCTTATCTTCCTTCCCAGGGTTTTTCGGTTTGGGGAATGCCCAGATAAGGCAGAATTTCCCGCATAATCTCCCGCTCCAAAACCACCACGCCGTGGTTGGAAGCGTCCCCTTCCTCGTCCAGTTCCGGTTCATCCACCGTTGCAAAAACCAGCAGCTGAGGATCGTCCGCCGGAACAAAGGCGATATAGGCGATGAAATAACGGTTTTCCTCAATGGGATATTTCTGGGCCGTAGAGGTCTTGCCGCCTATTTTATAGCCGTCGATATGTCCCACACTGGCGGTGCTCCAGGACTCCACCGTATTGAAGGCCGCCTGGCGGATGAAAGCGGAGGTATCTTCCGTCACCACGGTTTTCACCAATTCCGCTTCGAGTTTCTTCACCAGAGCGCCGTTTTCGTCCACAATCTGCCGGGCAATCCGAGGCTGATAATAATAGCCGCCGTTTACCAAAGCGCAGTACGCTGCCGCCATCTGCAACATGGTGGCGGAATAGCCCTGGCCGAAGGAGCTGGTGGCCATATCCACGGCGGACATGGTTTCTTCCGTGAAAATAAAGCCGGTGGCCTCCCCGGGCAGATCCACGCCGGTGCGGGCCCCCAGGCCCAGATTCCGCTGATACCGCAGCATAGCGGGCACGCTGAGACGCCCCGCGATATTCATCATCATATCGTTGCAGGACCACCAAAGGCCCTCTTCCAGCAGCAGGGTGCCGTGCTCTTCGGTGCAGCCGATGAATACGCCGTTAATTTCTTCCCCGCCGTCACAGATAAACTGGGTCTGAGGGGTCACCACCGCTTCTTCCAGCCCCATGGCCACGGTAAACTCCTTGGATACGGAGCCGGGGGAGTTGGCATCGCTGATGGTAAAGTTCCGCCACATCTGGTTCCTGGCCGCTTCCTTTTCCTCATCCGTCATAGCCGCCTGGGCTGCTGCCGAATAGGTATATTGCATATCCATAGGGTTGTTGGGGTCGAAGGATTTGTCCGTAGCCATGGCCAGGATTTCCGCATTGGCGGGATCCATCACCACCACCCCTACGTTTTTGTATTCGTGCGCGGGGTCCTGAATATAGCTTTTGATTTGCTTTTCCACAATATTCTGGATATACCAGTCCAGGGTGCTCACCACCGTATGGCCGTTTTCCGCCGGCTGCAGCACCTGTTCCCGTTCCCCGTTTTGATTCATGAAGCTGTAGCTTCTTCCGTCTATACCGCTTAAGTACTCGTTATAATACTCCTCAATGCCCCAGTGTCCCTCCGTGGCATCCGTCCCGGAAAAGCCCTGCACGGTGGCCGCCAAAGTCTTCTCGGGATAAGTCCTTTTGTATTCCGTTTCAAACCAGACTCCGGTCACCGTATCACTGTGGAGGGGTTTTCCCTCGCTGTTTTCTGCGGTATTATAGCTGTTCTGAACTTGTTCAAAGCTTTCCTTCTGGGCGGCGCTCATCTGCCGGACCAGGCGGATGTATTTGCTTTCCGGGTTCTCGTCCAGCACCTTTTCCACCGTTTCCCGCTCCAGTTCCAAAGCGGCGCAGAGAGCGTCCACCGTGGCTTTCCGATTGGGCTGGCTGCCGTCGTTTTTCGGCGAATACAAAATCACCGAGGGATCCAGAATCAGATTATAGACCTCCTCGCTGAAGGCCAGCACGGTGCCGTTCCGGTCCACAATGGAGCCCCGTCTGAAGGGAACCAGCGTGGAGGAATAGTCCTGCTGGGTCAGGATTTTCTTCTGATAGTTTTCCCCGTTGTCCCGGATGATAAAAACCAGGTACAGGGCTAAAGCGAACAAAACTGCCGATGCAATCCCGAAGGCGATCGTCAGTTTTCTTCGCATATAGATATTCAGTTTCAGGCGTTTTTTGCCATCAGTTTCCCGGGATATTTTCATACTGTCTTACGTACTCCCTCACCTGCTCCTCATAGCGGATTGTTTCGCTTCCGTCGGCATGGACCATCCCCAGCTGCACCGTGGCAATCTGGTAAACCTCCGCTAAATTCAGATCCGCTTCCATGCGGCTGGCCGTCAGTTCATTAGCCGTTCTCTTTTCAGACAGTTCTTTCTCCAATTTGTATATATTCCGGCGGGAGGCAGTGATGGAAGCATGCAGCTTCAGATACATCAGACCCCCGGCTGCCAGCAGCACTGTCAAAACAGTCAGCAACATAAATACACCGATTTTGGCAGGATTAAACAGGGGGGCCGTCCTTTTCCGGGCAGCCCGGGAAGTACGCTTCTCCTCCGGGGGGAGTTTCAGCAGTTCCTCTTCCGGATTCGGAATTTCCATAACCCGGGTCCGGACTGTATTGCCTTCCTGATAATATTCATATTGTTTAGCCATAACACACCTCTCTTACTGCAGCCCTCGTTCAAATACTCTCAGCTTGGCACTGGCGGCCCGGCTGTTCTTTTCCTTTTCTTCCGGCTCCGGCTGCAGCGGATTTTTTGTAATCACACGCCCCTTGCTGACGGCGCCGCACACGCAGCGGGGGAAGGTTTTCGGGCAGATG
>CADBFP010000033.1 GCA_902793995.1 uncultured Lachnospiraceae bacterium
CTACTACGCGGCTGCATAAGAATACCGCCAGCCGATTGCTCGACTGGCGGCACGAAACTTTTTAATTATTCACTGTCCTCTTGACGGGTAGCACACCAGGAAGTGGAAGCCCCTTTTTGGATGGGATAAGCGGGCCCTTCAGGCCTGCCGGCTGTAATAATCCTCTAAGGCCTTCTGGATTGCCTCTTCCGCCAGCACGGAGCAGTGGAGCTTGTGGGCGGGCAGGCCGTCCAGGGCCTCTGTCACCGCCTGGTTGGTCAGTTTTTTGACCTCCTCTAAGGGTTTTCCCTTGATCAGTTCCGTAGCCATGGAGCTGGAGGCGATGGCGCTGCCGCAGCCGAAGGTTTCGAATTTTACATCCTGCACCACATCGTCTTCGATCTTAAGATACATCTTCATGATATCGCCGCATTTGGCATTGCCAACTTCGCCGATGGCGTTGGCATCTTCCAGTACCCCTACATTCCGGGGATTGCGGAAATGATCCATCACTTTTTCACTGTATAAAGCCATTTTATATTCTCCCTTGGTTGTTGTTTTGGGTTTACGGCTGCAACAAAATCCGTAGGGGCGATTATCAATCGCCCTGTTTCTTCCCTCTCACGGGTCCTAAGACGGCAGCTAAGCGCCCTTACATCTCAGAGGATAAACGGTGCCTTCCCGGCCACCAGATCCCGCCACACCGGCGAAAAGCCCCTCAGATACTCCACCACCTCTTTCACCGCCTGAATCATATAATCAATATCCGCCTCTGTCATCTCCTCTCCCAGGCTCAGCCGCAGGGAGCCATGGGCCACATCATGCACCCGGCCGATGGCCAGCAGCACATGGGAGGGATCCAAAGACCCGGAGGTGCAGGCGCTGCCGGAGGAGGCCTGAATCCCCTTATCATCCAGAAGCAGTAGCAAAGACTCTCCTTCGATGCCCTCAAAGCAGAAATTCACATTGCCGGGGAGGCGGCGGAGAGCATCGCCGTTTAAGGCGGAATGGGGGATTTCCGAAAGCCCGGCTATCAGGCGATCCCGCAAGGCTGTCAAGTGGGCTGCCCGGGCCTCCATTTCCGTCACTGCCTCCTGCAGAGCGGCCGCCATGGCGCCGATGCCCGGCACATTTTCCGTCCCGGCCCGGCGGCCCATCTCCTGGGCGCCCCCTTCAATCAGATTGGTGAGAGCCACCCCTTTGCGTGCGTAAAGAAATCCCACTCCTTTAGGGCCGTGGAACTTATGGGCCGAGGCGGACAGCATATCAATATTATCTTTTACCACATCCACCGGGATATGCCCCACGGCCTGCACCGCATCCGTGTGAAACAGCACACCTTTTTCCCGGCAGACGGCCCCGATTTCCCCTATGGGCTGGACGGTGCCGATTTCATTGTTGGCATACATGACGGTGACCAGGCAGGTGTCCTCCCGGATGGCCTCCGCCACTTCTTCAGGCCGCACCAGCCCGTCTTCATGCACATCCAGAAGGGTCACTTCAAAGCCCTCTTTTTTCAGTTTTTCCAGGGCATGCAGCACGGCATGATGCTCAAAAGCAGTGGATATGATATGCCGCTTTCCTTTTCTTTTCCCGACGGCGGCGGCAGACAAAATAGCCTGATTGTCCGCTTCGCTTCCCCCGGAGGTAAAATAGATTTCCCGGGGCTGGGCGCCTATGAGAGAGGCAATCTCCTCCCGGGCCTTTTCCAGTTCTTCCTTGGCCGCCTGCCCCAGTCCGTAAAGACTGGAGGGATTGCCGTAGCAGTCCCTAAGCAGCCGGTTCATGGTTACCAGCGCCGCCTCACAGAGAGGGGTTGTGGCGGCATTATCTGCATATATCATGTTGATCATCTCCTGTTTTGGAAATTGATTTTTCTTCTCCTCCATCATAGTTTTATTTACCTACTATGTCAATAGGTTTTTATAAAAATCTTGATTTACCTACTTACCTTGCGGTATAATAGGCAAATCAAAGAAAAGGATGGACCTCTTATGATTTCTACCCGGGGACGCTATGCCATTCGCGTGATGCTGGATCTGGCCAAACAGGAGCAGGATTGTTATATCCCGCTCAAGGATATTGCCGCCCGGCAGGACATATCCAAGAAATATCTGGAGATTATTGTTAAAGAACTGGTGGAGGCCGGCTTCGTGAGAGGCGTCAGCGGGAAAGGCGGGGGGTATCAGCTTTGCCGCATGCCGGAGGAATATACCGTAGGCGAAATCCTGGAGCGGATGGAAGGGACGCTCTCCTCCGTAGTCTGCCTGGCAAAGGGTGAGCTCGACTGTCCCCGGAAGGAGGTCTGCGAAACCCTCCCTATGTGGAGGGAATTCGACCAGGTGGTCTATGACTTCTTCTACGGCCGGAAACTGAGCGACCTCCTGGAGGCGTAAGGGTGGCAAGGCTGCAAAAATCTTGACAAATAAACATCAGGGCCATATAATGGCCCTGACGGGTGATGCCGATAGACGGTTTCCCTGTGGCAGTACACGAAACGACCGCTAACTTCCTACAGGCCAGCGGTCGTTTCTGTTTTTACTCCTTTGATCAAACGTACTTCTTATCAAACAACTCCCGAATCTTGGCGTTCTCCCGCAGCACATTCAGAGTGATTTCCGCGTGGTCCTTGGCGTAGCCGTTGCCCACGATCATATTCACATCCTTGCCTACGCCTTCCGCCCCCAGGGCCGCCCGGGTAAAGCTGGTGGCCATGGAGAAGAAGTACACGGTGCCGCCGTCGCGCACCGGCAGAATAGCACTCATCTCGCAGGCTTCTACATTCACGCAGCTGATGGAAAGGTCGTATTCCTTGCCGTCATTGGCCGCCAGAGCCGCCTCCAGCACGGACACGGGCTCCGTGGCACTGGCTACGATCACCTTGTGATACACGCCCAGTTCCATTAATGCCTCCACCTGCTTCGGGTTCCGTACCACGCCTACCACATTGCCCTTCGGTCCCACCTTCTTCATGGCTTCGTAGCCGCAGAGCACCCCGGATTTGCCGTTGGCGCCTAAAATCAGCACGCTGTCGCCTTCCTTGGGGAGGCGGCGGGCCTGAGCGGGAGCGCCGGCCACATCCAGGGCCGCCAAGGCCAGAGGTTCGGACATATCTTCCGGCAGTTTGGCATAAATGCCGCTTTCAAAGAGCACCGCCTGGCCCACAATATCCACCCGGTCGATCTCCTTGTGGATGGCCAGGATCTTCTCGATTTTCAGAGGTGTCAGGGAAAGGCTCACCAGGGAGGCGATCTTATCGCCCACCTTCAGATCCCGGTCCTTTAAGTCCTCACCGATATAGGCCACTTTGCCGATAAACATGCCGCCGGAGCCGGTGACGGGATTCTGCTGCTTGCCCCGCTCCGCCACAATGCCCATAATCATCTCACCGATCTTCTGCTCGTCCCCGCCGCAGACCTCTTCGATCTGCGTAAAGGAAGCGGAGTCGATGTTCAGGGAGATCACATCGCAGATGATCTCGTTGGAATAATGCTTGGACATATCGTTGTCGATTTTCCAGGCGGCCTGGGTGAGAACCCCCTGGGGTTCGATGACCCGGTGGGTGCCATATTTGTTGCCTTTGAGTTGGTTCATGATTTTGTGCTCCTATGTTATTGTATTATACTTTTTATTGGGCGATTGATAATCGCCCCTACGGGGTTTCGTTTCGTAGGGGCGGCTATTAGCCGCCCTGGGCGATTGATAATCGCCCCTACGGCCCCTTCGGGGCAATTCACCTTGTAATCGCCCCTACGATAAATGTAGTATCTTCCGGGCCTCCGCCGGGGTGGCGATTTCCCGGCCCAGCTCTTTGGCCAGGCGCACCACCTTGGCTACCAGCTCGCCGTTGCTCCCCGCCAAAACGCCCTTTTCCAGGTACAGATTATCCTCAAATCCTACCCGCACATTGCCTCCCATAATGATGGCAGCCGCCGCCATGGGAAAGGCCGCCCGGCCGATGCCGGTGGCAGTCCAGGTGCTGCCTTCCGGAATATGCCGCACCATCCAGGCCAGGTTTTCCACCGTGGCCGGAGTGCAGCCGGGAACTCCCAGCACAAAATTAAACTGCATGGGCGCCCCGGGGACCTGCCCCTTTCGGGCCATGGCAAGCACTGTATCCAAATGCCCCATTTCGAAGCATTCATACTCCGGTTTGATATGATTTTCCAGCATCCGCTTGCCGAAATCCCGCATCATGGGCATGGTGTTTTCAAAGACATCATCCCCGAAATTGCAGGTGCCGCAGTCCAAGGTTGCCATTTCCGGGAATAATTCCGTGGGCTGCAGCCGTTCCTGGGCTCTCATGCCTACGGCACCCCCGGTGGAAGGGATTAAAATCACATCCGGGATTTCCTTTTTGATGGCGTCGATACATGCCTTAAAACGCTCCTTGTCCTGAGTAGGGGTGCCGTCGTCCCTGCGCACATGCAGGTGCACGATGGCGGCACCGGCCTCATAGGCGCTTTTCGCCTCCCGGACAATTTCTTCCACAGTATAAGGTACCGCCGGGTTTTGTTCCTTGGTGACCTCCGCCCCGCAGATGGCAGCGGTGATGATGAGTTTATCCATTGACGCCCCCCCGCTGCTTATCCTTCGGCACCACGCAGGTGCCGCTGGCCCGGCAAACCACAATAGGCTCTGCCAGCACATCACAGGCGGACTCATTAATATCCGGCCTCGGCACAATCACCTTCCGGGCCTCAAAAACCATTTTCCGGGAGGTGTTCCCCACATGAACAATCTCCCCTTCCGCCTCAATATAATCCCCCGCATACACCGGGGCCAGGAACTCCACATTGTCGTAGGCGCAGAAGAGACCCTCGTCCCCGTCATGGCGGATCAAAAGCTCCGTAGCCACATCTCCGAAGAGGTGGAGCATGTGAGCTCCATCCACCAGATTTCCGCCGTAATGGGCGTCCTCCGCCCCCATGCGAATCCGAATGAGTGATTTCATAGCATTATCCTTTCCGCAAAAATGCCGTCTCTATTTTGAGGGCGGCCTATGGCCGCCCCTACTTTCAAAATCCACTACCCGTGAAGCATATCCTTTGGTATTGTATTGAAAAATGAGAAAAAAAGCAAGCGGTTTTTTGCCCGGTCCTACCCTTCCAGCACCCCGTCCCGCATGGTATAAATATGATCCATCCGGCCGGCGATTTCTCCGTCATGGGTGATGATGATCACGCAGCGCCCCTCCTCGTGGGCCAGCCTGAGAAGGATATCCACCACCAGTTCGGAATTCCCCTCGTCCAGGTTTCCCGTGGGCTCGTCTGCCAATATGATCTCATTTCCCGCTGCCAGGGCCCGGGCAATGGTCACCCGCTGCTGCTCACCCCCGGAAAGTTGGGGCGGGAAGCGCTTAAACTGATCCTCCGTAATGCCCACGGCAGCCAACTCCTTTTCCGCCCGCTGCCGGGCCTCCTTCCCGGGAATGCCCTTCAGCTTCATGGAATAAAGCACGTTTTCCATAACGGTGAGCAGGGGAAAAAGATTGTAGTTTTGATAGATCACCGCCGCATTGTCCCGGCGGAAGGCATCCCGGTTCATCTGGGCCGTATTCTGCCCGTCGAAAAGGATCTGGCCTCCGGCAGGGGTCTCCAGACCTGCCAAAAGGGACAGGAGGGTGGTTTTCCCGCTGCCGCTTTTGCCCACGATGGCATAGGCCTTGCCCCGCTCGAAGGCGCAGTCCGCCTGTTTCACCGCATGGACGGTCTGGTACTTGTTCCTGTAGGAAAAGCTCAGGTTTTCGACATTTAATACGGTTTCCATAAAGATGTTCCTCCCTACGAATCTCTTAGTAATTTAGTGGGCTTGGCCAGGGCGGGTTTGATCACCGCCAACATACAGCCCAGGGCGTGGCAGGCAAAATATACAAAGGCCGGCAAAGCCTGCTGCATGATCAGCCCCACCAGCAGGGCCCCCAGGGCCGGCAGCAGCAGCTGCTCCAGCAAAGCCTGGCACGCCAGCCGCCCCTTCCCCAGGCCCAGGGTCCGCATAAGGGCATAATTCCGGGTCTCTCCCCGGACGGACAAAAAGCCCATAAAGAAGCCCACCGCAAGGCTGAGGGCGGCGCTTAAGGGCAGGAGCCGCTCCGTCTGGGCCACATTCTGCTCCATTTCCGCAAGGGCCGCCTTATACTGCCGGTCTAAAATGCTCAGGCCCGGGTTGGGATCGATCCGGGATGGATCCGGCTGCACAAAGGTTTTGGCGCTGATTTCCCGGATCAGATCCACCTGGGCGTTATCCTTCAGACGGAAGGAAACGGAATCCACACTGACGGTATCCGTGAGGCTCCGTCCCAGCTCCAAAGCCGCCCGGAAGGGCAGATACAGGATACTCTCCTCGCCTTTGTACCAGCCCACCACCGTGAGGTCAAAGCTTTTTTCCGTATACAAGTCCGACATACTGTCGTGGGTTTTTTTATAGGGATTATCCATCTGCATCGATACCTTCCGGCCCCCGTATGTCTCCCACAGGGAACGGGGCACCAGGCACCAGTTCTCACAGCTTTCGAAAAAATCCGCCTCCGTGCTGTAGTATTCGCCTCCCTGCTCCGGATCCAGAGCCTTGGCTGCCCGGGGAGAATTGACCCCGATGGCCAGTCCCTTCCAGGGTTCCCAGTCCAGATACAGCTCCTTGGTCAGGCACAGATCCTGGATATAGGCGCCTATGCCCTTTTCCTCATCCTGCACATATTCCATATACCGTTTGTGGAGCCGCAAATGATCCGCTTTGGTGCCCCGGGCATTGGTGATGATCCCCTGAACGGAAAAGCTGTCCCGCATGGTCTCCAGTTCCTGCTGCTGGCCGTTCCGGTACCGTACCAGAAAGCAAAGGGCAAAGCATAGAGCACAGGCCAGCACCAGACCCGTCAGGCTGAGCCAGGGACGGCGCCGAATGCGTTTAAAGACGATACCAGCCATAGATTAACCCTCCATCAGCTGCCGGGGATCTTTCCGGCACAGGATCCTCGTATGAATCAGAATGGCCAGGGCAAAGAGCAGCAGCTGCAGGCCCGCCAGCAGCAACAGCTCGCCTGTTTCCAGCCGTCCGTTCTCTAAGATGGTCCTGAGTTTCGTTTCCGCCGCAGCAATCTCCGCCGCTTTCCGGGTTCTGTCCAGGGAGGCCAAAGCATCCCCCAGTATCCCCTGCTGCACTTTATCCAGGATAAAAGCCCCGGCGGCGGTGCCCAGGATCAGGCCGGTCAGCAGCACAGCAAACCCGCTGCCCCCATGATATATTCCGCAGCGCCTGGCAGGTTCTCCCAGGGAACGCATAATGCCCAGGTTTCCCTTTTCGCTGCCCTGGTACATAAGCAGATACAAAAGGAGGAAAAGTACCCAGGCCAACAGGGACAGGGCCAGGAGCCGGCGGGTGGAGCCCAGGCGGTTATGCAGGTTTTTCTGCACCCCTTCAAAGCCCTGGTCGTAGGCAAAGAATTGCCGTTCATAGGAACTGCCCTCCAGGGCCGTCATAAAATCTTCCATCCGGCCGTTTTTCAGCTCCACCGTAAGGAGCAGGCCGTAAATATCCGCCCCCCCCTCCTCCGCCGGGATCTCGCCGAAGGCCCCGGCCATCTGGGCCTTCCGGGGAATGAATATGGTATTGGGCCCGAAATCGTAGGGCCCGTAGGTCCAATCGGATAATAACTCATAAGTGCCCACGATGGTAAAGATTTCCGGTTCCCGGGAGGGTAAGGGATCCAGGTTCATCATATCGATGGAGGGGTCGTTGTAGTAGCTTCCCGCCTGCATGCCCGGTTTCCAATCCTGGTCACTGCCCCGGTCCCTGATACTTCCGGAAACAACTCCTTCTTCATTAAAGAGGCACAGGTATTGGGTCAGGGTGATGGCATCGCCCACCTTCAGCCCGTTTTGTTCTGCTGCTCTTTGAGAAATCACCGCCACCCGTGCGCCCTGCTCATACTCTTCTTCCGTAAAGCTTCTGCCCTCCTTCAGCAAAGCCCGCTCCGCCATAAAAGCATACACAGCCTCCAGATGATCCGTGCCGATCACCGGGAAGGAATGGAGCTGCCGCCGCCAGGCGGTCTCGAAATCCCGCCAGATCCCATGGGGCGTATCCCGGAAAAAGCTTTCCGGGTCCCCCTCCCAAGCCTCCAGCGCAGGAAAGCAGTACAGCTCGCTTTTCACGATGCTGTATGTGTTTGGCCCCATTTCCGGCAAGGGAACGGAATAGGTGTTGAAGGAGATCATCTCCTCCCCCCGGGGTTCCAGATAATTCATATACAACTGGAGGTTCTTAATGATTGGCGTTTTTTTCTCTTTAACAAGCGGCGGAAACAGGACCCGCCCGGGATCATAATAGCCCGCCACTATATAGCGCTTCCCCACGTCCATCAAAAGGGCTGCCGTATCTTCCCCGGTCATGTCCCAGGACTGATTGACCTTCACGGTAAAGCCGCCCGCTTCCTCCAATACGGTCCAGGCGCCGCAGCGCGCATACTCATCCCCTAAAAGCAGGATAGATTCCAGCTCCATGGTATAATAGTTGCATAAGAAATCCTGATCGTAAGCGCCGGTATAGCGGGCTGCAAAAACGGCGTAGCTATAGGGAAGGGCAGGGCCCAGGGCTTTGTAGCCTGCTGTCCGATCCATATCTATAAGGGGGCTCATTTCCGGAATAGCCGCTGCGCTCATGGCATGGGAACGAACGCCCTTCACACTGTCCAGCTTCTCCAGCCAGGCCTTGTCCTTTTCCGTAAAATACCGTTCCTCCAGCACCAGACTCTGCCCCGCCTGCACCATTTCCTGGTCTGTGCGCACCGCCACAGCCATACTGTTTTCGTCCAGGGTTCGGATCAGCTGCCGGGTGGAATCCCACAGGGAGACGCCCACCAGCAGCAGGGCGCTGGCCAGGGCGGTCAGCAGCAGCCAGAGGAGGGTGGGGATGGGTCTTCTGAGTAAACGGCGGGGGATAGTCATATTGTAGGGTCCTCATTTTTTATTTGTGGAGAATAAAATTGATTTTCTTCCGTACTGCTTTTCAACGGTCTTTTATTCCGGGCGGGCGGCTAATAGCCGCCCCTACGGTGCTGCATACCAGCTGAAAGCGTCAGAAAGATAGTAGCCCCCGCCGAAGATCATCCGGCGAATCCGGCTGATATAATTCATCCTCACTTCCGCAGGATCCCCATTCTGAGGGATGATCCAATAATCCGCTATATAGCTGGAGGCAGGATGCTGCCAGGGAATAATCACCACATTCTCCTGTTTGATACTGTACGTGGAAAGGATGGCCTTTGTTTCCCTTAAAGAAAGTCCGCCCTTGTTGGCCAGCGGCAAGAGATCATCCCAGGTCTTTTCTCGATCCGTGCCGGGCAGCAGGGCGAAGGAATACGCACCCGCTGCCATCTGCCACACATAAACCTCCAGCCCCTTGGCCGTGGAAAGATCGAAGTACTCCGGATATTTCTCCCGCAGGGCCTCTATCTCCCCCGGCGCAAAATACTCCACCCGTAAGGCCTCTCTGGCCGCCTGAAAACAACGCTGCGTCCGTGCCTCCTGACCGGAATGGTCAAAGGCCTGATCCACTAAAGAGGGGGGGAACTTGGCCTTTATATCCCCGGCCAGGAGACTCCCCTCCCGGGGCTCCCAGTATTCCAGCAACTCATACTCCGCATTCCCGTCTATGTCCACATTCTTCTTAAAGCTGACCGCTGCGCAGAAGTGGCCGGCGCTTTCCAATTTTACCTCCCGGAAAAGGGTGCTGTCATCCGGGCTGAATTCCCCATAGCATACCCAGGCATAGACCCGGGCGATATCTTCTTTTTCAGCTATGCCCAACACATCGTAAACTGCCGTAAAATAACTGCCCGGCATTCTCCCCGATTGATAATGCTCTAAAATGGCGCTGAATAAAGCCAGATTCAGTTTAGGAGACAGACTCTTATCCTCTATCAGATAGGCCTCATCCTCCGCTCCGGGCCCGGGGGACTCCGCTTTAGCGGGGGGATCCGTCATTAGGCAGACCGCCAGAGCTCCGCTGGCCAGCACCGCCGCCAGCAGCACCCAAAAGGCCGGTTTCTTATAATTCAGGACACCTTTGACCCGTTCCTTCACCCCCACTTCTCCGAAAGCCAGGGGGCAGGCGGCGATCCTCCTTCTGGGGAAGCTCATGTCCAGCAGGGCCTGGGAATAATCCGCCAGCTGCTCCCGGTCCATGTCCCGGATCACCTTTTCGTCGCAGGCTCCTTCAATATCCCGGCAAAGCAGGATATAGGCCAGCCAGCAGAGGGGATTGAACCAATGAAGGGCCAGCAGCAAAAAGCCCAGGGGCTTCCAGAGGTGGTCCCGGCGCCTTAAATGGGCCCGTTCATGGGCCAGCACATGTTTGAGGGTCTCTCCCCCCAGGGAAGAGGGCAGATAAATGCGGGGCCGGAAAAACCCCAGAATAAAGGGGGCCTTGATCTGATCACACACATAAACATGCTTCTCCAGAGGCAAGCCGGCGGCCACCGATCGTCTCAGCTTGGTGTAGCTGATAAAAGCATAGATCAGCAGAATCAAAATACCCGCTGCCCACAAAGCCGCCCCCAGGGGAATGAGAACCTGCAGGGGATTGGCGGAAGTGACGCTCTCCCCGGGGCCCAGGGTCTGGGAGATCACCGGATTCAGGCTCTTATCCACCAGGGAAATGCCCGAATGGATAGCAGGAGCCTGCTGCTGCACAATATCCACGGGAATGGTTTCCCGGCTGGGAATGAGGCTTAGCACACTTTCCAGGGAGACGGGACAAACCAGCCGCAAAGCCACCAGCCCCCATAAAAGGCAGAAGACCCATTTAGGCGCCTTTTTCAGCAAGGCCCGCAGTAGAATCACCGCTAAGATCAGCCAGCCAGCGGTAATGCTCATGTTCAGTATTTTTAAGAATACAGCGCTCATGTTTCCTCCTTTCGGAAGGCATCGATCATCTGCCGGATCTCCTCCGCTTCCGCTTCCGAGATTCCGTGGTGGGATACGAAGGCGGCCACAAAGGCAGGGAGGGACCCCCGATAGGAATCCTCTATGATCTGCTCCGATTTGGAGGCGTAAAAGGTCTCCCGGGAAATGCGGGAAGCTACGATTCCTTCCTTATTCTCCAAAAGGCCCTTTTCACAGAGCTTCCGCAGCACCGTATAGGTGGTGGGTCTTTTCCAGCCCAGCTCTTTTTCGCATATCTTGGCCAGCTCCCCGGAGGGAATGGGTTCATGGGCCCATACGATATCCGCAAAACGCTCCTGCACAGCCCCCAATTCCAAATCTCTCATCACAGAACTCCTCTTCTATCACAAAACCCTGTTTATCCGGATAAACCATGCTTAGTTTACTCGAATAAACAGGGCTTGTCAAGTCCTTTTTTGCGGTACCGAAGCAAAAAGGGGGGCTTATCTGATTACGCCCGGGCAATGCCTGCGATCACTTCCACCATCTTTTCCATGGCCGGCACGGAAACAAATTCGTGGACGCCGTGGAAGTTTTCGCCGCCGGTGGACAGATTGGGACAAGGCAGGCCCATATAGGAAAGTCTTGCCCCGTCGGTGCCTCCCCGGATGGGCACGGTGATGGGGGCAACCCCCGCCGCCTTCATAGCCTTTTCCGCCCGCTC
Organism: uncultured Lachnospiraceae bacterium; assembly: GCA_902793995.1. GTDB lineage: Bacteria > Bacillota > Clostridia > Lachnospirales > Lachnospiraceae > UBA6987. The sequence continues at coordinate 11,584 of CADBFP010000033.1, forward strand.
AATCACATGCATCACCGGCAGAATCTTCTCTTTCATATTGTAGTAGCTGTCCCGCATCTCAAGCTCCAGCGTTCCGGCGCCGTATTTTTCATTCAGATACTCCGTCAGCCGGGTGAGAGTTGCCTTGCGTTTTTCAAAGGTTTCCCGATCATGGTCCCGGATAATCAGCTTCAGCACGGTTTCTGTTTCATTGCCGCCGATTTCTCCCACATGGTAAAAGCCCTCGTAGCCTTCCGTATGGGCCGGGGTTTCCGCAGGGGGCAGCATGCCGATGAGTTCCGCCGCAATCAGCACCGCGTTTTTCATTTTGTTTTTGGCGCTGCCGGGGTGGATATTCACGCCGTGCACCGTAATTCGGGCGCCTGCGGCATTGAAATTTTCATATTCCAGCTCGCCTAAGCATCCTCCGTCCACGGTATAGGCGAAAGCGCAGCCGAATTTTTCCACATCAAAATGATTGGCGCCCCGGCCCACTTCTTCGTCCGGCGTAAAGCCCACCGCCAGGGGACCGTGGGGAATCTCCGGATGAGCCAGCAGATATTCCATGGCAGTGACAATCTCCGCGATGCCGGCCTTATCATCCGCTCCCAGAAGGGTGGTGCCGTCGGTGACAATCAATTCCTGGCCGATGTATTTCTCCAGGAAGGGAAACACCTCCGGCCTAAGGGAAACAGTCTCATTTAAGGGCAGCTCGCCTCCTTCGTAAACCACCCGGCGGGGCTTGATACCCGTGCCGGATACCGCCGGAGAAACATCCATATGAGCAATAAAGCCCACGGCCGGATCCTGCTCATGGCCGGGGGTGGCGGGGAGAAAGCCGTACACATAGCCGAATTCATCCATGTGGGCATTCTGCAGGCACAGCTTCTGTAATTCTTCGGCCAGATACGCCCCCAGCAGTTTTTGCTTTTCCGTGGAAGGAATGTTGGGGCTGTCCTCATCCGAGGTGGTGTCAAAGCTCACATATTTCAGGAAACGATCGATGACGTTCATACTGAGCCTCCTGGCATTTTTTTACAGTATAATGCTTTTCCGCCGGGGAAACAAGACTCCTGCGTCTTTATAATTTCCTCTTTTTGTGGTAAAACGACATACAAAAGGAGAGTATCGTATGAAAAAACGCAGCTGGATTATCGTTTTGATATTGGCTTGTCTGCTTTTAGCGGGAGGATTGTATATGTTTTTAAATCAAAACAAAGAGAAAGAGTTTTGGGATGCCGGCGGACAATATCGTTACCGCATCCGGGATGCCTACACCGCCGTGCTTGTCAGCAGCAGGCATCAGGAAGCGGAAATGCACATTCCGGAGGATTTGGACAATTATACTGTGAGCGAAATAGCGGCCGAGGCCTTTTACGGCCATCAAAGCGTGGCGCTTTTAACCTTCCCGGACGGACTGGAAGTCATCGGCGAAAGGGCTTTTTCCCACTGCCCCAAGCTGGAAGAGGTGACGCTTCCCGAAGGACTGCGCAGGCTGGAAGCGGAAGCCTTCAGCCACAATCCCTCTCTGCAGCGGGTGATTATGCGTCCGGGAGTGGTAAGTCTGGGAAAGCAGCTTTTCGAAGGATGCACCAATTTACACAGCCTTACTTTCCTGGGCACGCAGGAGGAATGGGACAGCATTGAAAAAGGAGCGAATTGGCAGAAAGATCTGCCGGATGATTTCCGGATTATTTTTGAGCCGTAGGCTCGTTTTTCCGCTGTTCCAGGCGAAAACGCAGGGTGGCCTCATCCAGGCAGCCCAGCTCAAAGAGTTCCAGCTGCAGGGTTTGATAATCCCGCCGGGCCTGGGCAGGGGTCTTCACCTCCCGGGCAAAAGCCAGAAGGCCGTAAACCAGCAGGGCGTAAAAGACGGCGCAGCCGAAGCCCATCAGCATTTCTTTCACCATCACCCGGCCATTCGCCGTGACGGCCACAGAGCTCCCCCAGGCGCCGAAAAGCAGCACCAGGGTAGTCACCAAATGCAGGAGCTTCTTTTTCTTTTTCATGAAGAGGCATATCGCCGTGGCCAGCACCAGCATTCCTCCCGCCAGCGGAAACAAAGGGGTGAAATCCGTCTTTTGGGAGGAAGATGCCGGAACTGCCTGATACAGGCTCCAGCCGCGCCAGAAAAGGAAAGCTGCCAGGCCTGTCAGCAAGAGGGCCGCTGCGAAAAACAAGCAATCATTTCTTTTCTGCAGCTTTTCATAAGCCTCGTCCTTTTCTTCCACCGAATCCGGAAGTTCTTTTCGCAGGCTTTCCAGACACTGCTGCAGTTCCGCCGGGATGCCCTCTTTTCTCTTCTTCCGCAAAGCTTTTTCCCGCAACAGCGGATTTTCACTGAAATAAATCTCCTCCCCCACCAAAAAACGGCGGTTGTTGTTTTCCCGGCGGCTGATCAGGTAGGCCGTGGGCATCATCAGCAGGCAAAGATAGGTCAAAAACAAAGGAATGCCCCAAGGTCCCGTGGTAAACAGGATCCAAAAGCCAACGGCTGCCGGAATGGCGGCAGACAGCCCCATGGCCCACACCAGGGGCAAAACCCCGAAAATGCCGACGCTTCTCTGCTTTTTGTGGGTCTTATTCTCCATGCGACAGACGGCCCTCCTGTAAAATCTCCTCCGGCAAACCCAACAGCCGGCAAATGGCTATGGCATCCTGGGGACAATCCGTCCCCGGAGGCACCTCCATCAGCCCGTAGTCCATAGCCTGCTCAATCTGCCGGAGACCATCCCGGGAAAGTGAACCAAGGGACCTGTCCCCCTGGTGCATTTTTTGCAGGCCCTTCACCTGGTAGTGGCGCACTGCCAAGGCGCCGGCGCCATCGTAATGGGTGGCCAGCAGGGTCATGGCATTTTTACCGGACAAATAAGCCACCGTGCCCTTTAAGATGGCGGCCCCTTCCCGGGCGTTGGTGCCCCGGGCCAGTTCATCCATCACGATCAGGGACAAGCCGCCCTCTTCCAAATGGGCCAAGGCGTCTTTCAAGCGCAGAATCTCTCCGCCGAAACTGCTGAGGCCCCGGGAGGTGTCGGCAAAATCCCGGTTGATGAGCTCGATCCGGGCAAAGAGAGGGATCTGCGCTTCCCGGGCAAAGACAAAACAGCCGCTTAGGGCCAAAGCCGTATTTAATAAAACGGTTTTCAGAGCCAGACTTTTGCCCCCCATATTGGCGCCGGTCAGCAGGGTCACCCCCCGATCCAGGCGCAGACTGATCGGTACAAAGGCCCGGTCCCGGGCCGCCATTTCCGCCGCCGCCTGGGGATGAACCGCTTCCTCAAGGCGCAGGGCCCCGCCCCCTATCCGGGGGCAAACGCAACCGAACCGCCTGGCCAGAATCGCTTTGGCAATGCCTGCATCCAGTCGGCCCGCCGCCGCCACATTGGCTTTCAAGGCGGGTAAATGCGGCCGAAGGTCCATGCTCATGGCCTCGTAAATCCGCTTTAATTCCTCTTCCTCAGCCCTGGCCGCCTCCTGCCTTAAGGCTTGCAAACGCTCTTTCTCTGCGCCTTCCGCCTGCCTAAGCGCCGTCTCCAGCCGGCGCTTTTCAGCCCGTGCCCGCTCCAGCGCCGGCGTGCGGCCATCCTCCACATAAAAACTTTGACGGCCGCTATCCTCCGGATCCAGCACCTGCGCAGCCCCTTCCGGGGAAGTCAGGGCAACGCCGTGGAGGGCGGAATACACCGCCAGCTTTTCCGCCAGCTTCTTTAATTCCGCCAGCCGCCGGCACAGGGCGGAAATCTCAAAAAGCTCCACCTCCGTCAGAGCCTGATTGGCGCAGTTTTCCAGGCTGCCGCTTAAATCCTTCAGATAACTCAAACTGTGCTGCACATCCCGCAGCCCGGCCTCATCTTCCCGCAAGGCCTCCAGAAGCAGCGCCACATTCTCCAATTCCTCCTCCAGGGCCGCCTGCTGCCCCGGTCCGTAAAAGCCCTCATTTTTCAGGTATTTCACGCCATAAGGACTGGCGGGTTCCAGCAAGTCCCGCACATATTTCAAACCGATTTCTTCTTTTTGTTCGAAAGACAATTCCATCCTATTATTCCTGCACATCCAGCACCGGCACAGGTACCGCCGCCTGCATTTTTTCCTTAAAGGCAGCGCCGTCAAACTGCCAGCCTCCGGCGGAAAAAGGATTCACGGTCACTGCCGCCAAACGGGTGGGCTGCAGCACCCTATACTCCATCCCTCTGAGTCTCAACGCCTCCCAGGTCTCCCGCCTCAGCATCAAACAGCTGGCATCCCGCACCAAAAGCGTCAAGCCCACCTTAGGACAATGGGCCTGCAAAAGCCGCCTACCCTGGCTTTCGGTAAAAGCCCCTTCTGCCAGAAGGGTTTCCGCGCCGCCGCTGCGTTTTAGAGCAGCAATATCCGAAACCGCTTCTCCGGTCCCCTCCTCCGCAAACAGGGTCAGCTTGCCCAGGGCAGGCCCCGAGGCCTGGCCCTGCTCCAGGGTCAGCAGCGATGCCACATAAGCCGTATCCGCCACCACTTTTTCCATATCCCTGTCCAGGGAGGCGCCGGTGGACAAAACGCAGACACCGCCCTCTGCCCCGGCCAGCAAACTCAGCCGGCTTAAGGCCCCGTCTATCAAAACGGTTTTTCCGCCGAAGCGGGTCAATTCCTCCCGCAGCTGTTTCATATGATCCACGATTCCCGGCCCGGCCAGCTGCACAAAGCCGTCGCTGCGGGCCCGGAAAACAATCACTTCCCCCAGACTGGTATACAGCCCCGTGGCAGCCAGAATCTCCCGGGACACATCGCAAAAAGAGAGGAGCTGCTCCGCCGTAGCCGCCAGCATGCCCTCCCTCATATAGATGGGGGGCTTATAGGTGCCGGTCACCAGGTCTGTGGCCTCCCCGTCCCGTCCAATGCTGGTAAGGGCCACCGGACCTTGCCCGGCCGCTGCCAGTTCTCGGATCAAACGGTTCATAGCCGTAGTCTTTCCGGCATTTTTGCACATGCCCAGCATAGCCACTGCCGGGGCATCGCCTATACAATCAAGCAATTTCATGTCATCCACCCTGTGTCCGTTCTATGATACCACAGGAATTGGAAATTGACAAATGCCGCTTCACAAGGTAGCATAATAGCAGGAATTGATGCAGTAGTCTGGGGCTTCCTCTGTTTATGAAGGGAGGCGGCTGATAGCCGCCCCTGCGGATGAATGATACCATATTCAGTCTGCAAAGAGTAAGCCGGCAAAAAAGGAGATTCTATATGTCTGGTTTGATACACATTTATTGCGGAGAAAATAAAGGAAAGACCACGGCATCCGTGGGCCTTTCCGTGCGGGCGGCGGGTGCCGGAAAGAAGGTGCTCTTTACTCAATATCTCAAGCGGGGCGATTCCGCGGAGTTAAAGTCCCTGGCCCTGATCCCGGGGATAAAGACCATGGTCTGCCATAAGCCCTACGGCTTTATCTGGACTATGAGCGCAGAGGAAAAAGCCGCCGCCCGGGCGGATTTCAGCGGCCTCTTTGAGGAGGCTGCCGGACTGGCTGAGGCCGAAGCCTATGATTTGCTGGTGCTGGACGAGATTTTAGGGGCCATCGCCTGTGAAATGGTGCCGGAGAAGGCGGTGCTGGACTTCCTTAAAAACAAGCCCGAAAATCTGGAAGTGGTCCTCACCGGCCGGGATCCTTCGGATGCCCTTGTAGAGCTGGCGGATTATGTTACCGAGATGAAAAAAATAAAGCACCCCTTTGATCAGGGCGTTCAGGCAAGATACGGCATTGAGTATTAAAAGGATGACGGGTTTCAGCCAGCAGCCCTCACCCGCCTCACTTTTGTTCGGCCCCCTCTCCCGCGTCCGGGAGAGGGCATCAAGGTTCCTCTTGCGGAGGAACCTTTTTTTTGTTATAATGCCCCCGCATCGGGTGGCCGCAGGGCCATAACGAGGAATGAGGTGCAAGACCTCAGCTGTACCGGCAACTGTAACGCAGACGAAGACATCAGCCCATAAGAAGCAGCCATTGCGAGCCATCGCGAGAAGGCATGTCTTAGAAAGACGCGGAGCCAGGAGACTTACCCGATAGCATCATTTTTCAGGAGGATGTAAGCCTTGGGGCTTTTGCCGCCGGACTACGGCAGAGGACTTAAGACCACTTACAAAAAACAATGAACAACAAAGTCATGAAGATCGTACTGGCACTGGTGGCAGTGGCTGCCCTTGTGGTGGGCATTATCGCCCTCACCGGCGGATTCGGCGCCAAGGCCGACGGCCACATCACCATCACCGTACAGGATGTGGACAACAAGCTGCTGGCGGAAAAGAAGATCGGCTACAAAACCGGGGACAAGCTGACGGATCTGGTTCAGAACAACTTTAAAAATGTCACCTACGATAACAGCGGGCAGTTCGGTCCTATGCTGATGACTATCGAAAGCCTCACCACCCCGGCAGACTATAGCACTTTTATATCCATTTTGATCAACGGCGAAATGGCTCCGGTGGGTATCGGCCAGCTGGAGTTTAAGGACGGCGACAAAATCGACTTTGTCAACACCAAGTACATTCCTCAGTAAGCTATGAAAAAACCGCCTTATCCCGTTATAGAAGTGGTGATTATGGCGGCGCTGACGGCGGTCTTGTTCCTGCAGAAACAGCTTCTCCTCTTCCTACCGAATGTGACGCTGAATTTCTTCCTGATTCTCTTGTATGCCAAGGTTTTGGGGCTGGGACGGACCGCCGCCATTGTGACGGTCTATTTGCTGCTGGATTCCACGCTCCACGGATCCCTCAATCCCATTTTCACCACAGCCCAGTGGATCGGATGGATGTGGGGGCCTTTAATCACCTGCACCCTGCTGAAAAACACAGACAACGAAATCGCCCTGGCTTTTGCAAACGGAGGCTTCGCCCTGCTGTACAGCTGGACCATGATTGTGCCCACCGCCCTAATCTACACCAATCAGATCAAAAGCCTTTGGGCCTATTTCCTGGTTGATATCCCCTGGGAATTGATGCTGGTGGTCAGCGCTTTTCTTCCCACTCTCCTGCTGTATCCGCCGGTGGTTAAACTCTTTAGGCGCTTGTGGAATAAGCGTCTGGGATGACAAAAAGGTGACCGGGGAATCATCTCCTGTCACCTTTTGAAATAATCAAAAGGGCAGATTGAAACCGAACTTCCTCTGCCCAAAAGTTTTCCTGCTTCCGCCGACAAAAGAAGAAGATCTTCATTGTCTGTATGCTCAAACGATACACCGAAACGGATAAAGGATAAAGAGTGAATAACCGAAAACTTAAACTTTGAACCCTCACCGAAAAAGTATCGCACCATGCTGTCGGCAGAAGCAGCGGAATTGGCAAATGCCACATCCAGACTGATTAAGCGAATTCATCCAGTGTAAAGGTCACACCGGTGTTGACCAGGTCAAGAGCCGTTTGGGCTCGGGCCAGCTCATCGGAGACAGCCTCATAGTCGGCCCGCACCTGGTCCAGGTCATAATTGATGATGTTGTATTCCACCAAATTGCTGTTGTACCGCACATTCCTGGTTCTGGGAAGGCGGTCCTTCATCTCTGTCAGCTTTGCCTTTTTGGCGCTGAGCTGGGGCAGATAAATCAGCATCTGGTCGATGGTCATGTCAAAACCCGGCACCTGGGTGGAACAGTTGAACCGGTTTACGGCGTGCTTTAAGGCCCGCACCTTGCCCTCCAGTTCATTCATTTTCTCCCGCGTGGCCGCATAATCATACGCCGGCCGCAGTTCCTCTTCCTTTTCTCCCACGGACACCGTGAAAACAAAACTTTGCTGTTCCAAACTCCTAAGGGACTCCAACTCATCCTGATACTTGCGAAGCAATTTGGCTGCTTCCGAAGATGTTAATTGCATAGGGAACCTCCTGAAATCATAATCAATCCAAATAGCGCAGGTTGAATCTCGAATAATCATAATTATAGCGGCAGACTATCTTTTTGTAAATCGAAATAAACTCTTGTTTTTTTCTCACAATCTGCGACAATAGAGGACAAGTCACATGATGAGAGGTATTCCTATGCGCACCATACAAACCGTGTTCAAAATCGGGCAGGGCCCCTCCAGCTCCCACACCGTAGGGCCTTTCCGGGCCGCCCAATGGTTCAAGGAACAATACCCCCAGGCCGACGCCTTCAGTGTCACCCTTTACGGTTCCTTAGCCTTCACCGGGGAGGGCCACGGAACGGGGAAAGCAATTCTCCGGGTGATGCCGGAGGCCCGCATCTACTTTGACACCCGCACCACGGATCTGCCCCACCCCAACACCATGCTCTTTCGGGCTTTCCAGGGGGGCAGCCTGCTGGGCGAAAAGCAGATCGCCAGCATCGGGGGCGGTTCCATCCGCTGGGGTGGCAAGGACTTTAAAGGGGACAGGGAACTGTATCCCCAGAAAAGCTTTGGAGAAATCCAGTACTACTGCCGCCAGGAAGGCATCCGTATTTTGGACTATATCAGAAACATGGAAGGGCCTACCCTTACCCCCTACCTGGCCAGGGTCTGGGCAGCCATGAAGGACTCCATCGAGCGGAGCCTGCAGGCGGAGGGAGTACTCCCCGGAGGCTTGAATATCATCCGCCGGGCCAATGACCTTCTGGACACCCGCTGCTACAACGAGAGCCCGGATGTAACCATGAACCGCACCATAGCCGCCTATGCCTATGCGGCAGCGGAGGAAAATGCGGCGGAAGGGATCGTGGTGACCGCCCCCACCTGCGGCGCCTGCGGGGTGGTGCCCGCGGTGCTTTACTACATGGAAAAGGACCGCGGCTTTCCGGAAGAGGAAATCCTGGACGCCCTGGCCATGGCCGGGCTCATCGGCAATGTGATCCGCACCAACGCTTCCATTTCCGGGGCGGAATGCGGCTGCCAGGCGGAAATCGGCTCCGCCTGCTCCATGGCGGCGGCAGCCCTGGCCTGTTTATACAAATTGGATGATAATCAAATCGAATATGCGGCGGAAATCGCCATGGAACACTCGCTGGGGCTCACCTGCGATCCTGTAAACGGGCTGGTGCAGATCCCCTGCATCGAGCGCAATGCGGTAGCAGCTATGCGTGCCATCAGCTCCGTTAACCTCTCCCGCTTCCTCACCGGCACCCGGAAAATATCCTTTGACGAAGTGGTGGAAACCATGTATCAAACCGGCAAGGATATGAACGAAAAATACCGGGAAACCTCCCACGGAGGCCTGGCCGCCCTTTACCGGAAGAAGTAGTGGGGGATGACAGAGGGGGGATCAGCCGCCTTTCATTTTTCGAGCCGGAAGCCTTCAGGCGACTAATAGCAAGGTGAATTGCACCGAAGGTGCAAGAGAAGGTGGCCTGCGACGGCGCGCAGCGCCTAGTCCTTTAGGGGGCCATCGCCCCTACGCTCCCGCCCCCCTGCCATAAAAAAGCCTCGTTTGGGGTTTTACTTCCAAGCGGGGCCTATGGATAGGGAAGGACAATAGTTCTTCGAGTTGGCTTATTTGGTTTTATTTCTTCAGTCTGTCTGACTTGTTGCTTTCGTTTTCAGTCTCTATTAGGAGGAGAATACCATCACCCAGTAGATCTGGCCGTTTACTTCGTAGCCGGCTACGCCAACCTTGGTGTAGTTCTTGCCCAGCATGTTGGCCTTGTGGCTGGCGGAGTTGAACCAGGCGCTCATCACGGCGGCGCAGGTCTTCTGACCCATGGCGATGTTTTCGCCCTTGTACAGGTTGCCCTTGATGAGGGTCAGGCCGGATTCGCCGTTGGGACGCTTGTGG
>CADBFP010000034.1 GCA_902793995.1 uncultured Lachnospiraceae bacterium
TCTCCTTTTCTTTCCTTTCGGGTGGTGCTTATTTTTTCGGGTTGTTTTCCCTGTGTTTTGTTCTTGTGGCCTCATTCTACGAAAGCAAGGGTTATAGAAGGGTTATAAAATCAGTTTTTTTTCGTTAAATTTTTGAAAAATTTTTGCAGAAATTCAAAAATCCTTGTGGGACAAGGGTTTTTGAGAAAAAGAATTTTGAAATAGTAGGTGCATTTTTTCTTTCTTTTTGCTATAATGGCCTCGTTATGAAGATTATTTTGGTGGACGACGAGAAAATCATCCGAGAAGGCGCGGCATCCGTGGTGCGGAAAGTGGTACCCGAAGCGCACTTAGTGGTGTGCGGCAGTGCGGAAGAGGCCCTTCAGGCCATAGAAAAAGAATCCTTTAATATTGCCTTCCTGGACGTGGAAATGACGGGCATGAACGGCATTGAGCTGGCCCACCGCATAAAAAAAGATCATCCCGGAACCAATATTATTTTCTGTACGGCACACCCCCATTACACCGGGGATGCCATGCGCCTCCATGCCAGCGGATATATTGTAAAACCCCTGACGGCAGACAAACTGCGGACGGAACTGGCGGAGCTGCGCCACCCCATTGTGGCGCCTTCTTCCGGCCTTAGGATTCAGTGCTTCGGCAATTTCGAAATGTTCTTTAACGAAGAGCCCATCCGTTTTAAGTTTTCCAAGACCAAGGAGCTGGTGGCCTACCTGGTGGACCGCAAGGGCGCCCTGGTAAATTCTGCGGAAATTCAGGCCATTTTATGGGAAGACGAAGATCATCCTTCCTATTACAAGCAATTGCGGAAGGATCTGGCGGACACTTTCAGCCAGCTGGGCTTGGAAGACGCCGTGATGGTGGTGCGGGGCGGCATGAGCGTGGTGCCCTCCAAAATGCAATGCGATTTCTATGATTATCTGGACGGAACCCCCCAGGGCATCAACGCCTACCACGGGGAGTATATGCAGCAATACAGCTGGGCAGAAATGACCCACGGTTTTTTGGAATCCAAAACCTACGATTATTGATGCAGAAATGGTAATAGAGATGGAACACAAACAGGGGCGGCAAAAATGCCGCCCCTGGCTTTTAGAATGCTTCCCGAATTATATTCTTCTCTGAAATTCCGGCCCGCCGGATGAAAGCTTCTATGTTTTTCAGCTGCCCCGGGTCTGCCACATCCGCCGGACTGTGGGCATCGCAGCCGATGATGCAGCGGTTCCCTGTCCGGGCCGCAATCTCCCAGAAAAAAGGTCTGGGGTAGCCCTTTCCTTCCCGCATACCCAGCATATTCAGCTCCAGGGGGATATTCAGTTCCTTGGCCCCCCGGCAAAGCCGGGTCATTTCCCTTTGATAAAGCGCCTGATCTCCCACAAAATAAAACAGGTCCGGATGAGCCAGATACAGATAGCGGCCGCTGGCCAGCCCCTCCAGCACCCGGTCCACATATTGGATCAGTGCCCCTTCATCCTCCTGGGGTCTGGGATTGTATGTCAATTCCTGACTACTGTTAAAATGCTGGCCCAGGATCATGTAATCCACGGGATAGGGCGCCAGCATCTCCTCCACCCGTTCCATATAATCCGGATAATATTCCGCTTCAAAACCCAAAAGGATGCGGATCCGGCCCTTATATTCCTCCCGCAGCGCCAGCACGCTTTTCACATAATCCTCCAGCCGGGCCCGGGGGATGCGGAAATGGGACTCGTGGCCGTCCGCAAAGGGCATGGGCACATGGTCGGAAAAGCCCAGAACCTTCAGGCCCCGGGCCAGGGCTTGTTCCACATAATCCCTGTCTTCCCCCGTGGCATGGCCGCAGCGGGCCGTGTGGGTATGGTAATTGGCAATCATTCTGTATTCACCTCTGAATCTATAATCCGTCAAAAAATGTCCCCAGCTCCTTGTAGGAAAGCACATGCTCCACAAAAAGCTTTGTCAGGGAGGAGGGCTCCGGGCCGCTCTTCCAGGCAATGCCGATATCCCGGAAGGCCGTCACATCCAGGGGCAGCCGCCGCAGGCGGTAGCGCATGGGCCGCAGCATCAGATCATGCACGATACTGATGCCCAGGCCGCTCTCCACCATGGAAAGCAAAGCAAAATCGCTCTGGACCTCGTAAGCGGATTTAGGCTGATACTCCAGGGAATCCAGGAAGCGGTTGATTTCGTAGTCCTGGGTTTCCTTCAGGCGGATAAAACTCTCCCCCGGCAGATTTCTCACCTGGTAAGTGGGGGCCGCCGCCAGATAATGCCCCTCCGGCAAAATAGCCACCAGGGAGTCCTGCAGCAGGAACTTCACCTCCAGCCCCGGGGCGGCGGGCATGGCCAGAAAGGCGCAGTCCACCACCCCCCGCTGCAGGTATTCCGTCAGGTCTCCGTACTCCCCATGAAAAAGCTGAATGGCAATATGGGGATAATGCTCCCTAAAATCCTTCAGAATCTTGGGCAAAAGCCCTACGGAAAAGGAAGTGAAACAGCCCAGCCGCAGCAGCCCCGCCTCCATATGATGCATTTCGGACACCATAAAATTCAGATTCCGGTAATCCCGCACCACCGCCTGAATCAGCGGCAGCAGCGCAATGCCGTCGCTGGTAAGCTGCACCCCGTCATTACTCCGCACTAAAAGCTTGGTTTTCCATTCCGATTCCAGATCGGCAATCATCTTGCTGACGGCAGACTGGGTATAGCCCAATTCCCGGGCAGACTGGGTAATATTCCCGGACTCCACGGTATGAAGAAAGGCTATGTATTTCTTAATGTTCATCTGCCGCCCCCTGTTTTTCTTTGATTGGCATTATATCTCCGCCCATTCCATTATGGAATGCCATCAAGTAAACTTCTTCGCTTTTCTCTTTTTTCTTTTTATTATATATTATTATTCGGTAGTATGCAACTCGTGAACGATCCGTGAAAACCATTCTGATGTACCGCTTGCTGGGCCGGAATCCAGCTTGAGATAGTATCTTTTTAAGGAGGAACTCTGATATGATTCGTTACTCTGCCATTGGCGCTGTGGGCTATGTGTGCGGCGAATTGCTGCGCATGATGGTGGCCCATCCCGAAACCGAGCTGGTAAACCTCTTGGATTCCTATGGGGTGGATCAGCCTGTTTACGAGCACTTCCCTCACCTGAAGGGCTTCTATGATCAGAAAATCATGGACCTCACCGAGGAAAATGTGCGGGCCACCGCAAAAGCCAGCGATGTGGTGTTCATTCAGGTGCCTTCCGGGGATGTGGCCAAGTGGGGCGGCATCGTCATTGAAGAAGGCAAGAAACTCATCGATATCGGCGCCGACATCCGTTTCCGGGATGCCAAGGTTTGGGAAAAATGGTACGGCGATACCCACAAGGATCCCCAGATGACCAAAGACGCAGGGTACTGCATTCCCGAAGTGATGCGGGATCTGGCCAAGGGCAAAAAGGTGATAGCCAACCCGGGCTGCTATCCCACGGCTTCCACCCTGGCCCTCTTCCCTATCCTGAAGGAAGGCGTCGTGGTGGACAACACCATCGTCATCGATGCCAAGAGCGGCTTTACCGGCGCGGGACGCCGTCCCACCCAGAACAAGCTGATTACCGAAGCAGAGAACAATTTCAACGCCTATGCCCTGGGGGGTTCTCACCGCCACACCCCGGAAATCGAGCAGAATATTGCTTACATCACCGGCAAGGATCTGATGCAGCCCGAAACCTGGCAGTTCATCAACTTCCAGCCTCATCTGCTGCCCACGGTCCGGGGCATTGAAGTAACGGTTTATGCCACCCTGAACAAAGATTATACCAATGAAGAGCTCTTCCGGCTGTACGAAAACTTCTACAAAGACGAGCCCTTCGTGAAGGTGACCCCGGCTTCCAATCCCGTGCAGACCAAGTGGACCTACGGCACCAATTTCTGCATGATGACCCCCACCTACGACGCCCGCACCAAGCGGCTCATCGTATCTTCCGTCATCGATAATATCGGCAAGGGCGCCGCCGGCCAGGCCATTCAGAACCTGAACCTGATCTGCGGGCTGCCGGAGACCACGGGATTATTATTCCCGGCCATGTATCCGTAATTGACGCAAAGGCTTCCCGGGCTGCCCCGGGATGAGATTAAAGAACGAAAGGACGCATTATGATTACAAAATTCAAAACCAATCAGGAAGTCATTGAAAACGGCGACAAGTATTTATACGGCAACCATGTCCGTATGCCCATCGCCCTGGAAGGGGGCGACGGTGCCTGGGTTTTCGATAAGGACGGCAACAAGTATCTGGATTTCGTGGGCGGCATCGCCGTAAACGGCCTGGGCCACAACCATCCCCGCATCCAGGAATGTCTGGCGGAACGGGCCAAGACCATCCTTCACTGCTCCAACTATTTCTATAATGAGCCTGCGGTGCAGACCGCCAAGCTGATTGTGGAAAACAGCTGCTTTGACAAGGTGCTCTTCGCCAACTCCGGCGCCGAGGCCAACGAAGGCCAGATCAAGCTGGCCCGCAAATATGCCAAGGATCACGGCCACCCCGAGCGTTTCGTGGTAATCACCATGAAGAACTCCTTCCACGGCCGCACCCTGGCCACCTGTACCGCCACGGGCCAGTACGGCGTTCACCGCTACTTCGAGCCCCTGCCGGACGGCTTCCGCTATGCGGAATTCAACAACCTGGACAGCGTGAAGGCGCTGGTGGACGAATACACCTGCGCCATCCTCACCGAACCGGTGCAGGGTGAAGGCGGCGTGCGTCCCGCTACCCCCGAGTTCTTAAAGGGTCTTAGGGAGCTCTGCGATGAGAAGGGCATCCTGCTGATGTTCGACGAAGTACAGGTAGGCTCCGGCCGTACTGGCAAGCTCTTTGCCTCCCAGTACTACGGCGTAGAGCCGGATACCTGCTCCATGGCCAAGGCTTTAGGCAGCGGCGTTCCCATTGCTGCCCTTTGCGCCCGGGGCGAAGCCGCCAAGGTTTTAACTCCCGGCACCCACGGTTCCACCTTCGCCGGCGGCCCTCTGGCCTGCGCATTGGCCATGACCACCCTGGATGTGATGCTGAACGAAGGCGTGCTGGACAACTGCTTCGAGATGGGCGAGTATTTCCGCAAGCGGGCTCACGAAGTCATCGAGAAGAATCACCCCGGCGTGGTGGATGAAATCCGCGGCCTGGGTCTGATTAACGGCATCCAGCTGAAGAAGGAAAGCGGTCAGCCCGTGGTGGATCTGTGCTACCAGGATAACAAGGTGCTCATCAACAACACCAACGGCAATGTGCTGCGCTTTATTCCTCCGCTGATTGTCAATAAGGAAGAAATCGATACGGTGATCGCTGCGGTGGACGCCGCCATGACCAAGCTGGGCTGGTAAAGCCAGAAGACCAATGCGGGCGACCAATGGTCGCCCCTACGCGGCTGTACCACCGTAGGGGTCGATCCCCAGATCGACCCGCAAACCCCCGCAACCTTTTGCGTACCACCGTAGGGGTCGATCCCCAGATCGACCCGCAACCCCGCAACCTTTTAAGATTCAAAATAAAAGAAAGGCTGGTTCAAACATGAGCGAAGAGAAGAAAACCCCTAAGCAGGAAGAAACGAAAAACTTCCCTAAGCCCAAACTCTGGCAGGCACTGCTTGTCATGGCCCTGACTATTGCCATCATGGCATATGTCATCTTCACCGTAGACGAAGTCCATGGTCCCATGTTCGTCGGCGTGTGCATCGCCGCCATCATGGCCCTGGTCATCGGCTTCAAGTGGAAAGATCTGGAAAAGATGATGCTGGACGGCATTTTTAAAGCCCTTCAGTCCATCCTGATTCTGGCCATCGTCGGTATTCTGGTAGGTGTCTGGATTGACGGCGGCATCGTGCCCTCCATGATCTACTACGGCCTGAAGATCTTAAGCCCCGGCATTTTCCTGCCGGCCGTTGTGATCATCTGCTCCATCACCTCCCTGGCCACCGGTACCTCCTGGGGCACCATCGCCTCCATGGGTGTGGCCTTCCTGGGCATTGCTCACGGCATGGGCTTAAATCCCGCCATCACCGTGGGTGCCATCCTTTGCGGCGCTTACTTCGGCGACAAGATGTCTCCTCTGTCCGATACCACCAACCTGGCTCCCGCCATGGCCGGCACGGATGTGATGAGCCACGTGAAGTTCATGCTGCTGCCCACCGGCATCACCTATGCCATCTGCTTGATCTTCTTTACCATTATGGGCTTATCCGGCGCCACCGGCAATGCGGATATGAGCCAGGCCAAGGCTCTGGAAGACGCCATCGCCGGCATCTTCAATGTGAACCCTGTGCTGCTGCTGCCTCCCATTATCGTTATTGTTGCCATCGCTATGAAAGTCCCTGCCATTCCCGGCATTGCCCTGGGCATCTTCTCCGGCGGCATCCTGGGTATGCTGTTCCAGAAGGATTGCAATCTGGGCAGCCTGATGGCGGCCAGCTACGGCGGCTACTCTCTGGAAGCCTCCACCGGTCTGGAAGCCGTGGACGGCCTGCTGGAGCGCGGCGGTATCGATTCCATGCTCTTCTCCATCTCCCTGACCATCATTGCCATGATGTTCGGCGGCATTATGGAAGGCACCGGTATGATGGGCGTTATCGTGGAACAGATCAAGAAGATCGCCAAGAAGCCCGCCAGCCTGGTGGCCGTTACCGAGTTCACCTGTATCTTCTCCAATGCCACCATGCCCGAGCAGTACATCTCCATCATCATCCCCGGCCGTATGTATGCGGAAGAGTTTGATAAGATGGGTCTGGATCCTGCCTGCTTGTCCAACGCTCTGGAAAGCTCCGGCACCGTGACCAGCGCCCTGGTGCCCTGGAACACCTGCGGCGCCTACATCAAAGATACCCTGGGCCTTGGCCCTTGGGGCGCCGGCGGATACGGCATCTATGCCATCTTTAACTGGCTGATGCCTATCATGAACGTGGTGCTGGCCTACCTGGGTCTCACGGTTGCGGACAAGGACGGCGTGCGCCTGGCCAAGAAGAAAAAGAAAGCGGCATAATTTGCTTTACGCGTAGGGGCGGGCATGGCGACGGCGCACAGCGCCTAGTCCTTTAGGACCCGCCCTCCCATAAAGGAAGATTCTATGAACAGCTCAAAAGATCAATATCCCCGACTGGTGATCGATCTGAATAAGCTTCGCGAGAACCTGGCAGCGCTCACGGGGCGCTGCCAGGATTTGCTTATAGAGATTTCACCGGTGGTGAAGGGCGCCAATGCCTTAAGGGAAGTGGTGCGGGTCATGGAGGAATTCAGCCCCCGCTATCTTTGCACTTCCCGCCTGGACCAGGCAAGGCGGATGAAAGCGGAAGGAATCCAAACCCCTCTCATGATGATCCGCATTCCCGGCCCCGCGGAGGTTCCGGAAATGGTGGCCCTCTGCGATGCCAGCCTAAACAGCGACCTGTCCCTTTTGCGGGCTATCAACGAAGAAGCCGGCAGGCAGGGCAAGACCCACGCTGTGATCCTGATGCAGGATTTAGGGGATTTGCGGGAAGGCTTCTGGCACGCCGAGGAGCTGATCCAGGCGGCTTTAGAGGTGGAGAATAATCTGCCCCACCTGCATTTATTGGGCATCGGAACCAATCTCTCCTGCTACGGCTCCATCAAGCCGGATAAGCGGAATATGCAGGGTCTGGCCTCTCTGGCCCAGGAGGTGGAAGAAGCCATCGGCCGGCCTTTGGAGATTGTCAGCGGCGGTGCCTCCACCAGCGTCTATATGGTGCTGGAGGGCAGCATGCCTTACCGCATCAATCATCTGCGGCTGGGAGAAATCATCTTAAACGGCACCAGCGGCACCGGAAATCCGGATTTTCTGCATCAGGATGTGTTTACCCTCCAAGCCCAGGTTTCGGAATGCCGCGAAAAACCCAGCCATCCCGTGGGACAGCTGGGGCTGGATGCTTTCGGAAAGCCCCGGGTGTATCAGGACAGAGGAATCCGCCGCCGGGCCATTGTAAATGTGGGCCGGGTGGATTACGGGGATCCGGAAGACATCAGCCCCCGGCAGCCGGGGGTGGAAGTGCTGGGGGCCTCCTCGGACCACACCTTGCTGGATGTGGCGGATTATCCGGGAGAACTGAAAGCCGGGGATATCCTGGAGTTCGGACTCAGTTATGGCTCTACCGCCTTTCTTTGCTCCTCCCCCAGCGTACACATCAGCTATCTGTCTTAATCCATCAAAAAATGACAGAGGAGCGCCCTATCCACGCATCCTCTGCCATCTCAGCCAAGGCAACCCTTCTCCCCGCGCCTCCGGTTTCCCGGAAACGGGGGAGCGGGCGGCCCCTCCCATAGGCCATTTATTTCGCTATCAGAGAAATCACATAGTCTCCGATGGGTTAGATGATCCCCGCGCGCAACATCCTGAAAATACAAAACAGGCGTCATATTGCGCCCTTCCCGAAGAACTATACTATTGTGATTCCTTATCCGCTCATAGAATAGCAAAAAGAACCGCTGTTGTCAAGCTGTTTTTTTAAAACCCCTTAGCTCTTTATCATTTCCTCCTGCACGGCCAAAATATCCTCTATGCTGGGATTCGGAATCACCCGGTGCCGGGCCATAGCCTCCCCGATAGCTTCCGTAATAGCAGGGAAGCTGATCTCCTCCCGCAAAAATGCCGCCACCGCCTGCTCATCCGCCATATTGAAAACCGTGGGCAAGGTGCCGCCTACGCGACCCGCCTCATAGGCCAGGGCCAGGGCCGGAAAAGTCTCCGTATCCGGCTTTTCAAAATGCAGGTCCGGCACATCCCAAAAATCCAGGGCCTTCGTCATCAGCGCGCCCCGTTCCGGATAGCCCAGGGCATATTCGATGGGCAGCCGCATATCCGGCACCCCCAGCTGAGCCTTTACCGCCCCATCCTGAAACTCCACCATGGAATGAATGATGCTCTGGGGGTGCACCACCACCCGGATCTGATCATAATCCACCCCAAAAAGGTGATGCGCCTCCATCACTTCCAGTCCCTTATTGGCCAGGGTGGCGCTGTCCACAGTGATCTTGGCCCCCATAGCCCAGTTGGGATGCTTCAGAGCCATAGCCGGGGTCACGCTCTGCAGTTGCTGCCGGTTCCAGCCTCTGAAAGGCCCCCCGGAAGCGGTAATCAGTAGCTGCCGGATGGCAGCCCTGTTTTCTCCCGCCAGGCACTGAAACACGGCGCTGTGCTCCGAATCCACGGGGATCAACTCTGCCCCGCAGCGCTTCACCGCATCCATCATCAAATGCCCAGCCGTCACAATGGATTCCTTGTTGGAGAGGGCAATCCGAGCCCCGGTTTCAATGGCCCATAGGGTAGGCCGCAGGGCAATCATGCCAGAAATGGAGACGGCATAGATATCGGCTTTCTCCGCCTGAATGAGGGCCTGCAGGCCCTCCATGCCAGAGAGAATGACCGGAGGCCGGGCCATATCCCCCAGCCGCTGTCTTAAATCCCGGGCTGCCGCCTCCTGAAACAGACAAACCTGCCGGGGCTTAAATGCCCGGACTTGCGCCTCCAGGGCCGCCCCACCGCTGCCCGCCGCCAGACCAGTCACTTCATAAGCGCCGGCGCTTTGCCGTACCACATCCAGGGTCTGCCGGCCGATGGAGCCGGTGGACCCTAAAACACAAATCTTTTTGGGTTGTTCTTTCATCATCTTCTCCGTCCCCTGAGGGAATCGAACCCCCAACTGATCCTTAGGAGTAGAAACCGGAGCTGTTCTACGGAGGGCGCTTAGGTATCGTTATTCCTTGATACACCTACATATACAGCGTCTTTGTGGTCCGCTGAGATCGGCTCAGTTCTGCTGTTTTCTGCCAACAATCCGAGTGGTTTGTTAGCAAGTTGTTAGCAAAACCACCTCAATTTCTAACAAAAGTGTGTAGTACGATACCCAACTTTTATTCATCTATCACACAATTCACCCGGGGAACGCATAAAAATTCCCAGCCGTTAGTATATCATACTCATTTCGGCCGGGAAAGTGTTTTTTATCCTATACACTGTCTTTGATGCCTATGATTATTTTTTCTTGTCCAGCACTCCTAAAAAAGCCTTTATCACTGCCGCTGTTTCAGGATTCTCAAGAAGCCTTTGCAACTTTAATAAATCATCCGTATCTACACTGGGTTTAAAATTATCCACTCCGTTTTCCACCCCATCTCCCGATTTCTTTTGTGAATAAAACGCCTCCTGAAAAAGTCTCGCATTCCTCACTCTTCCTTCATCCATGATATGCGAATACACATCTATGACCATCGATGACTGCGAATGACCGGAATCCCCCTGGACAGATTTGACATCCCCCCCATTCAGCTTCAGTTTATAAGTAATACTTGAATGCCGCAGGCTATGAAAAACCACCCTTGGAAGGTTGTGCTTTTCGATCAGGTCATATAGCTTCTTCTGGATTGTTCCATGTTCACAAGGCGCCCCAAAAACCCCACAGATAACCAGCTGATTGTCTTTATACTCGGACCCAAATGTTTCCTTCGCTAAATCCTGTTTCTCTTTATGCTCCACCAACATTTCCGCAACAGCAGAAGGAAGAAAAACTTTCCGGATACTGCTTTTTGTCTTCGGCGATTTCAAAACCATAACGGTAGAGGTATTACTCTTGCCGGTTTCAAATATATACATTACATTCCTTTGATCTACCATTTCGAGGGCATCCCGGGAGACACGCTGCAGTTCCTTGTTAATGTGGATGCTGGCACATCCCTTGCGTATAGAATCCTCCGATACATCTACACAGTCCCAGGTCAGGCCAAGGACCTCTCCCAGGCGAAGGGAACAGGCAAATGCCAGATTCATGCTTAGTTTCAGATTATCATCATCACAAAGTTCAACTGCCTTGAAAAAAGTTTCTGCACTCCAGATATCACGTGGCACATTTTCGTGCTTCGGGACATCCGCTTTTAGCGCAGGATTCCTCTCCATAATCTCCCATTTGACCGCTTTGTTAAAACAATTATTCAAGATTTTGTGCACTTCCCTCACGGTGCCTGTTGTCACATACTTTGAACGAGACTCCCCAGTCAGAGGATGGGAAACCGGACGAGTTTTGAGTAGTTGCTTATAGTACTGTTCCAAAAAACGTGGCGTAACATCAGCCAACTTTATGCTTCCGATGATGGGTCTGATATAGTGATTTATCGTTGACACATTTCCCTGATATGTAGAGAGTGCCCATTTGCTTCGCCCGTACATTTCTACATACTCGTCCAGAAGCTCATCGACTGTCACGCAGGGGGTTACCGAAAAAACACCGGCCTGCATTTTGTATTCCACTTCTTTTAGTCTTGTTTTTGCTTCCGGCAAGGTCTTAAATGTTTCCCACTTCTGCTTCTTTTTTCCACCTTTGTCAGGGTAGTGATAGACCACACAATAGCTGTTTTTTCTTTTGACAATAGAAGCCATAATCTACTCCCCTCCAATCCCTCTGAGATAGGTTTGAAAGCCTTGCTTTTCTATACGAATAAGCGACGATACTCTCACCACCGGGAATCTGTTTCCCCGAACCCAGTACAATACTTTTTTGATAGTGACACCCGCCAAAGCCGCTGCTTCCTGAACTGTTAGATATTTAGGATTGGCGCTTTTTGTCATCGCCTCTCCTTTTTCATCTTGCCGGCTCTTTTGTGTTTTCAGTGCTTTTCTTTCTCGAAGCACATATTTGTTTTGTGATTTATACCAGTTTTCAAAGCTATCTCTGGTTATACGTTTTCTGCCGCCAATAGCAACGACATTTAACTGCTTTTTCCCTGCTGCGGAACGAAGAATACTGTACACACAACTCCGATCGACCCCCAGCATATGCGCCATTTCCGGCATAGTGATTGAATTCATTTCTGCCACTGCATCCCGAAAGCGATCTTCAGCGTTCCTGTATTTTAACTGGCTGGAATACCATTGCTCATAATCTCTTTTCAGAATTCTCCTATGATAATCCACTTTAACGGTCGGAATTTTGTCACGTTTTATTATGTCATGAACGGTATATTCACTGATATTCAAATCCTCCGCTATATCCCGTAATCCAAAGGATTCTTCTTTAAGACGAATCCCTGGTGGCTCTCCAGTCACCTTCCTGTAATGAACCTGACCTGCATACCAATGTTCAAAGCTGTCCATATCGACGCGCATCCTACCACCCACTATCACCACATTAAAATAATGTCTATGCACCAGCCAATAGGACTCCACCTTCTTAAGACCCAGCCACTTTCCCATTTCTCTGACTGAAAGAGTCTTTTTATCCTGATACTCCACTTTCGCACCGCCCTCCTATATACTTTTTATCAGGATAATGTATTGACCGGGAAAAGAAAAATGTGCGATTTGAGGATAATGGATGCATTTCTCTTTCCTTCATGCGCGGCTATCCAACCACTCATCAAAGCTTTTTTTCGATATTCGATAACCGCTGCCTCCAAGCTTATATGTGCGAAACAGATTCTGCTTTATCAAATCATATACTGTGCCTCTTCCGCACATCAGAATATCCTGCAGTTCCCCCACGGTGTAGCATCGTTTCTCCGCCGCCGCCTTTTCTATTACATCTTCGTTTTTCATTTCCACATTAGAATCTATTTCCATAGCTTTATCTCCTTTTTTCATAAAAGCGGAAACGATTTTTAACTTCCGCAGGAATACATGCACGCATAATTTGTCTGAGCATTTTCCATTCTTTCGAGATAGCCCCCTGGCTTATCTCCATTATTACTGCCACGTCCTTTTGCTTCATTTTTCTTATCCCCAGCAACTCAATTAGTTTTATCTGATCCGGACTAAATGAAGCAATGGTCTCGCGTAGCTCGGTGCATTTAAGCTCGTATACCCAGGGAAACTCCGCATTATCAGGAATCTTTTCCTCCAGCCAAACCTCCATCATGTTGTACGGATCACTGTTTGCACTTTCCAGAACACCCTCCAACAGCGTTAGAGATACGCACCTTCTCTCCTCATTACGGTTATTCCTGTAGATTTCCCAATTTGAGTTTACAAGAAACTCCATAATCTTCGGTGAGACATTCTCAGACTGGCAGATCCTTACTTCCTGCTCAATCTTTTTCTGGACTTTTCTTCTCTCTACTCCGTCTTTCTTTCCCATTTGTTACCTCGCCTTCCGGAATACTGAACGGACAATCAATCCATCCGTTGCCACCAGTGTAATGAAGACGGCACTTCGCGAGGAGGTATGGAAAATACCCGAATTCGGTCGTTTGAATCCTGTTTACAAAGCATTTTAAGTTTTATTAAGAAAAAAAGGACTGAGAATCAAGAGTTTTGAGGGGGGGATGATTCATCCCCCCTCAGGTTGCAATTTTAATCCCATTTTCATCATAACCATCCACCAAATTGGTTAAGGGCTGCACACCGGCCTCCACCAATTTTCGGTTCACGACAGGTAACGGCTCCAAATACCATTGCTTCATGGCGTACTCGTACAGGCGCATTTCCACAGAATCAACAAACTTGGTGGGGCTCTTGTTAATATAGGATTCGCTGACTATAGGGGAAAGCTTCAAGGCGATACAGACTGCTACCACTTCTCGGATAGGGAAGGCAATCCCAGATTTGTTACGCAGGTTTTTTATGGTTTCATCTGAAAGTCCCGTCAGTTCCGCCAGCTTCCCAACAGACACTTTACGGATCTGCATAAGATGAACCGTCATATCATTGAAGCTCATTTCTAACGTTGCTTTTTCCGCCATTTGCCTCTCGATCTGTCGCCGAAGCTGCTTACCTTCTTCTGTAATCGGACTCTCCCCGTTAAAACCCACATACTGTATTTTCTTCCTTCCCCGTCCACCATAGGAAGTCTTCTGTATGATTCCGTTTATCAAGCGGATCACTGTGTTTTCACTGGTCTCTCGAAAAACAAGGCAGCACTCCGTCATGTTTTCCCGAGCGTAGCGCTTTAAGTGAGGCCGCAAAGCGTCATCAAAGAAGATATATTTGGGTTCATTTCTGCAAAAGCACCCGTTTTCCGGCACATAAAGGTAATAGCCAGAATTAACAATACGCCTAAATGCCGGATTGCGCATGTACTCCTCTATCGCATCTTTTTCGCTGATGGCGTACACTTCTTCCTTTTGAAGGGTAGAGTAGTAAGCCGGAATGAGGTTGCCGTTTGCTGACCGAAGGATTCCTCGCACCTCATTATACCCGAAATCCATCAAACGAGAGCGTGCCATTATCTTAGTGGTTCCGTAGTAACTGGCCATATCATCTACCAAACGTTGCATATTAGCTAACGATCGTTTTCCCCCATAAGAAGCCAGCAGTTTCATTGCCCGGGCTTTTCCCGCCATTTCAGGAATCATTAGGTAACGGGGAAGGGTATTTGCCTGTATTTCCATGCGTTCCAGGGGCGATTTATAATCACTTTTCGCATTGTCTGAATTTCGCTTGCACATATAAGAACAGTATTCATGACCGTGGGTCTTTTGCAGCAAGAAGAAATACTTGCCTAAATATGCATGTGTCCCCTCATGTGCCAAGGTCGATTTCCTTAAAGATGGGGATTCCTTTACTTGAATGTTTAACAAAATAGAACCCGGATCGACATTATCTCTGCGCCGTTCCCCGGAATATTCATTTACTATGTCTGCTGATCCGAATCCGAAAAAGAACTCCCCTAATACTCCCTCTTCCGGAAATGATGCATACTTCACAGTGTGTCCTAAACGCTCCACCCATATTTGCGGGTCTACCGCCACATCAAGACCGAAGTATTCCGTAAAATAATGTAACCGTATCCAATTGGCCATGTGCTGATAATCATCCGCCCCCATTACCGGAAGCAAGTATTTATCTACAGGCAAAGAATATGCATCCTGATATTGCAGCGACTCCTCCTCCGTTAGAATTACTTTGACAAAATGACAGGTCAGCGCGCAAGGCCTAAGATCCAGCCGATACCGCAATCTAAGTTGAACTTTTCTGCTCCCACTGTTTTTTATATCCGAAGGGAATCGTCGAATAAACTCAAATTTCATCCTGCCTTCAACAAGAATATCTATCTCAAATCTTTCCACAGGTTGAAAGAAAACCGATTCCGACCGGATAGTTTGTAAATCATTTACCCAGATTCGTGAAACACTCCATCCGTCCTCAGGCATTACGAATTCTTTCAGATGTTCTCCTACATACAAAAGGAGATCATTCTTAAAATTCCTTCTGTATACTTTCGTCAATACATCTATAACTGTATAAGGCCGGTAGCTTTCATCGATCCTCGTGCGATATAATTCTTCCTTCTCCTTCTCGTTCATATTCCTCCCCGGAATATAAACGAAAGGACTCTGTGTAATGGCCGCTTCTTTCATCAATTCTCTCCCTTAAAACGCATTCATCATCCAGTAGCCATTGATGTGCGGAAATAATAACACATTTTTTTACATATTTCAATTGTAAATTCGCTTTACATTTGTAGTTTTATGTGTTATTGTTTGGCTGCAAGGATATGCCAGCAAAGAAAGGGATCCGCTCCAATGCCTAGAAAAAAAATAGAAGACATAATACAACAACCATCTTCAGTGAAAGACATGAAAACCCGTTTGCCTATACAAGAGCTGCCCGCCATCTGCCGTAATATACGCAGATTTCGAAAAAAAAACGGATTGGAGCAGAAAGAATTGGCCAAGCGGATTGGTGTGACTTCCAATGCCGTCAGCAATTGGGAAAACGGCCGCAGTCGGCCCGATTTCAATTTACTTCCCTCGCTATGCGCTGCTTTAGAGATAACACTCTATGATCTTTTGGGCGCAGAAGGCCCCTCTTTGCAATATAGTGTAGAAGAACAATTGTTGATTGATAAATACAGAAATCTTAATTCCGGACACAGATACGCTGTGAACCAGTTGGTAGAAGCACTAACCGCTGCTGAAATCACAGAGCAGAAAGCTCCCCTTGTCAGGGAACTAATTTACTATGGTCGCCCACTTTCCGCCGGACTGGGCGATCCCACAGAAATTGAGGATTACGGCGTTCCTATTCATCTGTATTCATCCAGGACGGTTGATCGCTCCGACTATGTTTTCACCGTCAATGGCGACAGCATGGAGCCCGCCTATCATGACGGGGATATGGTACTGGTGGCCCGGATCCCGGATGCACCAGCCCTGCAATATGGCGAGATAGGCGCCTTCATTGCCGGGAACGAGACCTACATCAAAAAATACGAAGAAGACGGCTTGCATTCACTGAATCCCGCTTATGCTCCACTCAAGTTCGGCAATGACACTAACGTATTTCTAATCGGGAGGGTTATGGGGATACTGGAGCAAGAGCAAATCGCCAAAAGGGTAGAGACAATCATTGATTGAGAGCGTGCCCTATCGGCAGGATTCTATCATCATGTGTAACACCGGATTAATAAGCCTGTAGAGTATGAAATCTGTAAAAGAAAAAGGGGGGTGAAATACATAAAAGAGTTTTTTCACACCCCCTACGAGCCTTTAGGCAGAGTTTCATTCAAGGACCCTGCGGGCAGCAGGGCCTTCCTCCGGTCCATCACGCTTTCCGCCAGCGGCGGTAATTATCCCACACAGACAAAGCCCCCAAAGCCAGCCAGATGCCTGCGTTCAGCACATTCTGCATCCCCTTTTGATTGTCTATCCATTCGATCCCGCTTATATGGGGGAAGAGGGAGAAGGAGGCCGTCCATTCGATGCCGAAGAAAGGCAAAAGCCCGGGCAAAATCAATATGGCACAGGCGGCCGCTGCCACACTTAGCCAATCCCGCATCCGGGCGGAAAGCCACAGTACCAGACAGGCCAGCACGCATCCCATCAGCAGCCGCTGCAGCATCAGTAAACCGTAAAAGGCATTCAGACTTAAGCCCGCCGGCCCTCCTTGCAGCAGCGGGATATTTCCAATGGGCACAGCCATCATCTGCGGGCCGAGATAAGCCCGGTAGGCCAGATAGGTCCTTACCGATATAAGCCCCAAAAAGAGCAGCGCCGTCCCGCAGCCCAACAGGTATTTGCGGAGAAAGATCCCCTGCCTGCCCCGGACGCTTCCCCGAAGAAGCGCCCGCGTGCCGGACTGATTCTCATAGGAAAAGAGTGGCGCGCAAAGCAGCAGAATAAAAAAGGAAGGCACAATGCTGAGCCAGCGCTGGATACTGGACATGTCCTTATCCAGATAGGTTTTGACAAGCCGTTCGTTCACCAGCCACGCCTCGTAGGAGCCCGCCTGCGCTCTTTCCCAGGCCCTTTGCAGCTGCTGTTCCAAAAGTATAAAGGCTTCCTCTGCGGAGCTGCCCGCCGCCCCGGCCAGAGCCTCCCGTATCTGTTCCATCTCTTCCCTGCTTGCTTCCGTTACCGGCCCCTGCATGCTTTCCAAATATTGATCCAGCATGCGTTCCGCATCATTTCCCGGATAGGAGCGGTAAGCCACCCCCAGCTGGGCGCAAACCCATAAACCGGCCAGCAGAAACAGGAGGCCGCCGTTAATCATTAGTTGTTTGTAGCCCTCCGCCGCCAGGAGGCCAAGCCTTCCCCGCAGCTTGTCCAGCATTTGATCAAACCATTCCAGCAGCTTTTTTAAGCCAGTCCTGGCGTTTACGGCATGCCGTTTTCCTTCCAGCAGTACCAGGGCCGGGCCCAGTATAAACAGCAGCAGCCCCATGAGCCAAAGCATGAGCGTCAGCGTACCGACGGATCTCCCGAAGCAATTGATATTGACATAGGTGCGGAACATCTCGTCCGGATAAATACAGGCAAAAATATTGATATAGCGCAGAAATGAAAATCTCATCTGCGGGGCGATATGGGTGTAGGCCATGTATTCTCCCGCCAATAGCAGCGCCAGCAAAAGCCAGGAAAACTGCCAGTTTTTCAGAAAGCTTAAAATAAACCAAAGCAGCACGCCCAGGGTAAAACCGCAGAGGATCCGTACCAGAAAATACAGGGCAATCCATCCCCCTATGCTCACCCGCAAAAGGCAGGTGCCAAAGAGCGGAATAGACTGAACGGGACAGGACAGATCCTCCCATCCTCCGTAAACCAGAAAAGATATACCCAGGGGTAATGCACTGAAAAGAAAGGTAAAAAGGGCCGAGAAACAGAGCAGCGCCTCCAAGCGCCGGATGGTCAAAATACTGCGCCCGCCCGGACAACTGCGGATTAGTTCACGCAGGCCCGTTTTCTTTTCATCGAAAAAAGAAAGGACAATCAGCAGAATGCCCATAGCAGAAAAAAGTTCCGGCAAGCGCTGCATTATCCACACGGACACGGCCTTTTGGGAGCCCAGCCTGACCTCCACATCCCGGATCCGGGCAAAATCGGCAGCCGTTTTTTGAATGTTCCGATAGGCGAAGCTGTTTGGATTGCCGCCGGCCAATTGGGACTGGGACATCCTGACTGCCTGCTGCTGCACAAATTCCATATAATCCGGATAATCCAGCAGATGCTCCACCGTCTTTTTTAATTCCAAGGCGGCCGGCGCGTCCCGGCCTTCCAGATAGGGGCCGGCTTCCGAAAGCGGCATGGTTTTGATGACTTTCAGCAGATCCCGATACTGAGCCGCCTCTTCCTTCAGTGCCTCCGTGCCATTCCCCAGCCAGCCGCCGAAAAGCCCCAGCCCGTAGCCCCCCAGGCCCATCAGCAGCAGCAAAATCAGAAGCAGCCTGCGCCGGCTGTCGGAAAGGATCCTTTTGATTTCAGCCATTCGGATCGCCTCCCAGGTAGTATAGGTAAACCGCTTCCAGATCCGGCCGTTGATCCGGCGGCAGGCTCCCCGGAGGCAGACTCTCTACCAGCTCGGAGGGAGAACCGCTTCGAATCAGGCTTCCCTCCCGCATCAGCAGCACATCATCCGCAATGGCTTCGATATCGCTGACGATATGGGTTGCCAAAAGCACAATGCGATCCTGTGCCAGCTGCGCAATGTGATCCCGGAGGCGTCCCCGTTCCCGGGGATCCAGACCTGCAGTGGGTTCATCCAGAATCAAAATCTTCGGATCTCCCAGCAGGGCCTGCGCCAGCAGCAGCCTTTGACGCATACCGCCGGAGAGGGCATAGCATTTTTTATGGGCCGCATCTGACAAATTCGTGAGGGGCAGTACGCGGTCTATCTCGGCGCAAACCCGGCCGCCGGGGATTTCCTTCAGGCGGGCCATGTAGGCCAGAAAAGCCGTAACCGTCATTCCCTCGTACAGCCCCTGCTGCTGAGGCATAAAGCCAAGCAGGCGGCGGAAGGCCTTTCCCTGCTGCAGGATGTCTGTCCCGTTTAACAGAATCCGTCCCTCATCCCGTTTGATATTGTCTGTAATCAAACCCAGCAGGGTGCTTTTCCCTGCGCCGTTGGCCCCTAAAATACCGTAAATCCCCTCATGGAAGGTATAGGAAAAATCTTTCAGGGCGACTTTGCTTCCATATTTCTTACTGACATTTTGTATTGTTAATTCCATATTCTGCAAGCCTGTATGCCACCGTCCCCGTGTCCCCTAATCGGTATCGGGCTCGGCCTGGATCAAAATGGTTTCCTGCAGGCCCTCCGGCGTGACGCGGTAGCGAAGCAGATAATGAATACTTGTATCATGATCCCATATTTCCGTGAAGAACTCCCGGCAGCCTCCCCAAATGGCCCAAAAACCTGCGCCTTTTCGTGATTCCGGCTTTAAAAACGGAGGAGCCAGCACACCCGAGGAAACCACATTTCCCTCCATATCCCGCAGCTCATATTCAAATTTTGTCTGTACAGATTCTCCTCTTTCGTACCGCATCAAAAGCAGGCCTTCTTCCATGAAATAAATCCGGGTATAAGGCGATTCGCTTAAATCCAGCCATGGCGTCAATTGCCCCTCAGTTAAGCTGTATAACAGGGGATCTCCGGGATTGTATTCGCCGCTGGCCTTAAGCGGTCCCGGCGTTGCTATGATCCCTTTTGCCGGGTGCAGACGGACTTCATCCACGCCATCCTTCATTTGCTTGTTCTTTAGAAGGATTTCCGTCCTGTTTTCAGCGATATGATACCTGAAAAGGGACAAGGTGTAAGAATAGCTTTCATCATCGTTTTCCGCTACCCCGCCCATAAATAAATATACCGAATCCGTATCCAGCAGAAGCATCGGAGGTTGAGGATTCTCTACATCCGTGAACTCTCCCAACAGCTCCACCGCCCCGCCGCTTACAGGCACTCTTGTCAAAGTGACATGATTACTGATTTCGGGCGATCCTCCGGGCTGCTTTCCGGGCTGATATCGCTGCGCACTGCCTGCAAAATAATAGAAATCTCCCCACAGATATGCTATCTGGAAACTATATTTCACATACTCATCAAATTCAAACGGTCCGAAGAACTCCCGCTCCGTTCCATCTATCCTCATACGCCAAATGCCGAAGCTGTTTTCTATATCTTCTGATTTCACTGCACTTACATCCATTCCGACCCAGTACAGCATCCCATCCCGGACGGACAGGCTCCCCGTCAGACAATCAACTCCTACAAAAGCGTCGCAGCTGCGTCCATTGTGCCGGCATTCCGGCTTAAAGCAAAGAACACCGGAGGTGCCGCTATTTTTCTCATAATAGTATATTCTTTGCCCCTCGCTTCCTATGGGTTTCCAAAAATAAAACTGATCCGTTTCTGCAAAGGTCGCATAGGTTCCGGCCCGGAAACGATCATATGCTTCGGAGCTGATCCCCCCTGATTCTGAGGAAGCAGATGTATCCTCCGCCGCCAATGTATTTAGGGCAGAATCTGTCGAGGCAGTCGTCCCGCCCTGGCTGGCAGAGGGGGAGCAGCCGGAGAGCAGCAAGGCGATGATCAAGCCGAATAGGATGCATCTTTTCATCTTCGTCATATCGTCTCCTTTATGGCGCCGTTGCGTTTTAGTGTATAGGTCTTTTGGGGGCATAGGACTATCTATTTATCTCTATCTATTCGCAGCATCTGTTCTTAATTTGTCTCCATCAAAGCTATCAAAGCATCCCATTCCACTTCGTTCAAATAGGAGGCAACGAAATCTGCCTTGCAATACATGCGAAGGGTCTGCATGCCCCAATTGCCCGATGCGGGCCATCGGATCTCGTATTCATGCCGAATCCTGCCGTCGGAACCCACATAAAACTCCGCTTTTATTTCC
>CADBFP010000035.1 GCA_902793995.1 uncultured Lachnospiraceae bacterium
GCGGTAGGGGCGGCGACCAATCCACAGCATCATGCATAGCATAGCCTAACCTGTAGAAAAGGTAAAGATAAGGCTACGCACCTATAATACAAGGGGCGGGCATGGCGACGGCGCGCAGCGCCTAGTCCTTCAGGGCCCGCCCGCCCATCCTCAAAAGTTATAACAAAAATCCTATTATAAAAAAGAAAAACCGCAATTCATCATTTCCCCCTTGAACACATCCCCTTCATCCCTTATAATACTTACGGAAATCGATTTGTGTGAACAAAAAACAAATCATATAAAGGAGAACAAGATGAAAGACCTGTATGTAGTCAACTGCTGCCGTACCGCCGTAGGTTCCTTTGGCGGTTCCCTGAAGGACGTACCCGCTGCCGATCTGGGCGCCATCGTGGTAAAGGAAGCCTTGAAGCGGGCGAATGTAGCCCCTGAGAACGTAGACGAGCTGATGTTCGGCTGCATCCTGACCGCCGCCCAGGGCCAGAACGTAGCCCGTCAGGTAGGCGTGAAGGCCGGCCTGCCCTTCGGCGTACCGGCTTACACCGTAGGCATGGTGTGCGGCTCCGGTATGAAGAGCGTGATCGAAGGCGCCCGGGCCATCCTGGCCGGCGATGCCAACATCGTGGTTTGCGGCGGCACCGAGAATATGAGCGCTGCCCCTTATGCCCTGCCCACCGGCCGCTACGGCGCCCGCATGGGTCACACCAAGATGCTGGACACCATGATCAATGATGCCCTGTGGGATGCTTACAACAACTATCACATGGGCACCACTGCGGAGAACATCTGCGACGTATGGGGCATCACCCGTGAAGAGCTGGATGCCTTCGGCGTATCCTCTCAGCAGAAGACGGAAGCGGCCATGAAGAGCGGCCGTTTCGAAGATGAAATTGTTGCGGTTCCCGTAAAGGTTAAGAAGGAAATCGTTGAGTTCAAGGTAGACGAGTTCCCTCGGGCCGGCGCTTCCATGGAAGGCATGGCCAAGCTGCGGGGCGCTTTCCCGGTAGGTCCTGAAGGCGTGGAAGATGAGATCGTGCATACCTTCGAGCTCACCGGCGTACATGAAGCCGACACCAAGAAGCATGTGCAGCGGGTAACCGCCGGCCAGGCTTCCGGTATCAACGACGGCGCGGCCGCCATCGTGCTGGCCTCCGGCGAAGCCGTTGAAAAGTACGGCTTAAAGCCTATGGCCAAGCTCATCGGCTGGGGCCAGGGCGGCGTAGATCCCAAGATTATGGGCGTTGGCCCCGTGCCCGCTTCCCGCAACGCCATGGCCAAGGCCGGCGTGACCATCGAGGATATCGACCTGGTGGAAGCCAACGAAGCCTTCGCGGCCCAGTCCATCGCGGTAGCCCGTGAGCTGAACTTCGACATGGAGAAGGTAAACGTGAACGGCGGCGCCATCGCCATCGGCCACCCCGTAGGGGCTTCCGGCGCCCGTATCATCGTCACCCTGCTGCACGAGATGCAGAAGCGTCCCGAGGCCAAGAAGGGCCTGGCCACTCTGTGCATCGGCGGCGGCATGGGCGTAGCCACCGTGTTCGAGAAGTGCTAAAAAACCTGTTATCCTGAGGTGCGTCAGCGCCGAAGGATCCCAAAAGGATTTAACAACTCAAAAACCGTCGGGGCTTCCCGGCGGTTTTTTTGCGCACTGCAACATTTCTCCGGTTTTTATGATATTATAGATAAATACTTGAGGAGGCAGTGATCATGAACAAGGCAAGGAAAACTATTTGGGTCATTTTGTTTGCCTTTCTTTTGATGCTTATGATGGGGGGCTGTCTTGGCAGTCAGAATGATACTGAATCTGCCGCCCAGAAAGCCTACGGATCTCTTCTTACTTTTCTGGGTGGGGAACCCGGCGAGCGCGGGCAGTACCGGAATCCGAAGGGAGAAGCCTGGAGGCCCTATTTCGGCGGTGCCTGGCTGAACGGGGGAAAGGAACTGGTGGTGGCCCTCACGGATGATTCTCCGGAGCTGATCCGGGTGTTTCGGGAAGCCTTGAACTATGAATATGTCCGCTTTTTACAGGTGAAATACAGCTATGACCGGCTTTATGAGATTTATGCCAAAATCGGTGAAAAACAGAAGACGGATTCCTTCCGGGGACTGTCTTCGTATTCCCTGGATGTTCAAAACAATCGGATCGAAGTGAATTTTGCGGAAGCAGAAGAGGGGACGCAGGAGCGTTTCCTGGCCTGGCTGGATCTAAGCGTCGCAGATATGTTTGATTTTAACAGCGACTTTGCCTGGATCATCCGAGGTCAGGAAGATCAGGATTTGTACGAACTGACTCTTTTGCTCCAGAACGATTTCCTGGAAGGATCCCGCCTGATTCAAATGGGGGATCCGGAAGCGGCGGGAAAACCGGCCCCGGCACTGACAGCCCAGCAGCTGGCGCAGATTGAAGCATATATGCAGTACAAGGTGGAGAATGAACCCACCGTCATCAAATTGGACAAAGAAGTGCTGGAAGAGGGGGATTTGGTGCGCATCGCTTACCGGGCCTTTACCGACAGCCTGTATCTGGATCCGAAGCCTATTGAAATCCCTTACCGCTGCGGTGCGGAAGGATTTCCTCCACTGGAAGCCATCCAGGCCTCTGTCACACCGGGGCGCCGGGTGGGAGAAACCTACCGCATAGAATATACGGATGCGCCCTATGTCACGGAGGAAACGGTCTACTGCGAAATCACGCTGCTGTATATTTACCGTTTGGAAGCGGCGGAGTTAAATGACGAGTTTGTCCGCACTCATACGGAGTATTCCTCGGTGCAGGCCTGGCGGGAGGCCTTGATCAAGGCGGAAATGGGGCATCAGGCGGTGCCAGAGGCCTGGCAGGAGGCGAAAAAAGCACTGCTGGCCGATGCGGTTTTTGAACTGGATGAAGGAAGGCTTGAGTCTCTGCAGCGTGAGTGGCCCAGGGCCAAAGCTCTGGCTCAGGATTATCTCCTGATCCAGGCGCTGGCAGAGCATTACGGAATCCGGACGGGAGAGGCCCAGATCCAGGCCTATGCCGATAAACATTATATCCATCTGGACGGACTTTCCAAGGCCGCCCGCAGGGCCTGCGAACTTAGGGCCCTCAGGGAATTGGTAATAGAGAAAATGACGCTGCAGCCGTAGAAAAAGTGCACCAGGGGGACAGGTCCCCTGGTGCACTTTTTCTATTTTTTCAGGATGGCCCGCAGGGCAGGTTGCAGGGCGTGGTAGAGAAGAGGGGCCACCACCACGGCGGCAGCGGCATTTAAGAGAGAGGGCACCAGCTTCAGCCAGAGGGTGGTCATCACCGCATCCAAGGGGAAGCCGTACACAAACTTCTGATAAATGAAGGTTTTCAGCATATAGAGGAATACATAGGTCAGGGCCCCCAGTACCGCCGCCAGCAGCGTGCGGTCGATGCGCCTGGTTTTTTCCCGGCTTCCCATCAGCTTGCCGCAGACCCAGGCCATGGCGAATTTGCTGATAAAGGTAATCAGAATGCCGATGGCGTCGTAACCGGTAAAGGCGTCGTACAGGGCGGAGCCGATGCCCGCCGCCAGGCCGCCGGGCACAGGTCCCAGCAGCATGCCCGCCAGGAGGCAGAAAGCATTGGCCAGATGGATCTTGGACCCTAAAAGGGGAATTCGAAGGAGCGTGGCCACATAAACGATGGCCGCCAGGGCGCCTATCATGGCAATGGTGCGAACGGAGAAAGTCTCCTGAGTCTGTTTCTGCATTATCTTATCCTCCCGGACACGTTCTTACAATCTTGTATCCCTACTATAGCACATTTTGAACCTATAAAAAGCACCAATTCAGAATAATATGATAAGACCAAAATAAATCTATCTTGCGGAAATAGCAAAATAGAAGCGCTTATTTTAATTTGATAATTGTTTAACAATCCTTGGAAATGCGCTACAATACAGACAAATCAAAAGGAGGTGCGGTCCCATGAATCACTTGCATAAGCCCCCGGAGTTTGGTATGATACACGGAAAGGAGGTACGGACATGAATAGCCTGTATATATGGGGAGCCATATTTGTTCTGGCTCTGGTGGTGGAGGTGGCAACCGCCGGCCTGGCAACCATCTGGTTTGCCGGAGGCGCCCTGGTAGCCTTTATCCTGCGGGTGCTGGAAGTTCCGCTGATTTGGCAGGTGCTGGCCTTTGTGGTAATATCCTTGCTGCTTTTGGCTTTTACCCGGCCCATGGCTGTCAAATATCTAAACCGGAAGACGGAAAAAACCAATGTGCTGGATAAGATTATCGGCCGCAGCGCCCTGGTGACGGAGGAAATCAACAACATTCTGGCTACCGGCAAAGTGGTGGTGGACGGCATGCCCTGGACGGCCCGCAGCAGCGAAGAAGAGCAGATCATCCCCGTAGGCACGGAGGTGACGGTGGAACAGCTGATGGGTGTCAAATGCATTGTAAAACCTTTGGGGAACCTTGTTGAAAATAAAGGAGGAGAATCATGAATCTGTTGAATTTAGCCATTATTGACGAGAAACTGATCGGCAGCGGCGCCATTGTCTTAGTCGTATTGATCCTGTTGGGAATCCTGATTTCCTGTATCAAGATCGTGCCCCAGGCCACCGCCTTCGTCATGGAGCGGCTGGGAGCCTATATCGGCACCTGGAATGTGGGCCTGCACTTCAAACTGCCCTTTGTGGACAAGGTGGCCCGGAAGGTCAGCTTAAAGGAACAGGTCATTGACTTTAAGCCCCAGCCGGTGATTACCAAAGATAACGTAACCATGCAGATCGACACGGTGGTGTTCTTCCAGATTACGGACCCCAAGCTGTATGCCTACGGGGTGGTGAATCCCATCATGGCCATTGAAAACCTGACGGCGACCACCCTTCGGAATATTATTGGCGAACTGGAACTGGACCAGACCTTAACCAGCCGCGAAATCATCAATACCAAGATGCGCACCCAGCTGGATGTGGCCACAGATCCCTGGGGTATTAAGGTAAACCGGGTAGAGCTTAAGAATATTATCCCGCCCCGCGAGATCCAGGATTCCATGGAGAAGCAGATGAAGGCAGAGCGGGAACGCCGGGAAAAGATCCTGCAGGCGGAAGGCGAAAAGAAATCCACGATTCTGGTAGCGGAAGGTCACAAGGAACGGGCCATTCTGGATGCCCAGGCGGAAAAGGAAGCGGCCATCCTCCGGGCGGAAGCCAAGAAGGAAGCTATGATGCGGGAAGCGGAAGGCCAGGCGGCCGCCATTTTGAAGGTGCAGCAGGCTAATGCGGAAGGCATCCGGCTGATTAAGGACGCAGGGGCAGACCAGGCGGTGCTGCAGATCAAGTCCCTGGAAGCCTTTGCCAAGGCGGCGGAAGGCCAGGCCACCAAGATTATCATCCCTTCGGAGATTCAGGGATTGGCCGGGGCGCTGACGGCTTTAAAGGAAACCATCAAAGAATAAAAAAATCTGGCCTTTGTGCGCCGACGAAAACTTTTCTCACTAACGCAATTCGCTATACGTTCGAAAAGTATTGTCTGCGCACTGCGGCCCAGGGGGGCGATGAGAATCGCCCCTTCTCTTATGCGAGGAAATCATGATGGAACAGTTCATTTTGGCGCTGGACCAGGGAACCACCAGTTCCCGGGCCATTTTATTCGACCGGCAGGGAAAAATCCGGGCCATGGCCCAGGAAGAGTTTACGCAGTATTACCCTCAGCCCGGATGGGTGGAGCACGACCCCCGGGACATTTGGCGGGGCCAGCTGAAGGTGGGCCGCCTGGCTCTGGAACAGCTGGGCATCAAGGCGGAACAGGTGGCGGCCATCGGCGTCACCAATCAGCGGGAAACCACCATTTTATGGGATAAGGAATCGGGGCAGCCCGTTTATCCCGCCATTGTGTGGCAATGCCGCCGCACGGCGGAGATGATAGACGGGATTGTGGCTGACGGCTGGCGCGAAACCATCAAAGCCAGGACCGGCCTGATCCCCGACGCCTATTTCAGCGCCTCAAAAATCGCCTGGATTCTGGAGCATCTGGAAGGAGTTCGGGAAAAAGCGGAGCGGGGGGAGATCCTTTTCGGCACCGTGGATACCTGGCTCATCTGGAATCTAACCGGTGGCGTCCATGTGACGGATTATACCAACGCCTCCCGGACCATGCTGTTTAATATCCATACCCGGGAGTGGGATCCGGAGCTTCTGGAATTGTTCCGGATTCCTGCCTGTATCCTGCCTCAGGTGAAGCCTTCCAGCTGTATTTACGGTAAGACCCGGGACTTTTGGTTCGGCGGAGAAATACCGGTGGCCGGCGCGGCGGGAGACCAGCAGGCGGCCCTCTTCGGCCAGTGCTGCTTCCAGCCGGGAGAGGTAAAAAGCACCTACGGCACCGGCGGTTTTATGTTGATGAATACGGGAAAAGAGGCGGTTTCCTCCGAAAGCGGCCTGCTGACCACCATGGCAGCGGCCCTGGGAGAAGAGCCGGCTTACGCCCTGGAGGGCAGCGTGTTTGTCAGCGGTGCCGTGATTCAATGGCTCAGAGACGAACTCCGGCTTCTGGACGAAAGCCCGGACTCGGAGTTCTTTGCGGAAAAAGCGAAGGACAACGGCGGCGTTTATATGGTGCCCGCCTTTACGGGCATGGGGGCGCCTTATTGGAATCAATACGCCCGGGGGATGATTGTGGGGCTTACCCGCTCCACCAGCAAGGCTCAGCTGATCCGGGCGGCTCTGGAGGCCATTGCCTACCAGACGGCGGATGTTTGCCGGGCCATGGAGAAAGATGCGGGCCTTAGCCTAAAGAGCATTCAGGTGGACGGCGGTGCCTCCAAAAATGACTTTTTAATGCAGTTCCAGAGTGATATACTGGGGGCAGTGGTGACCCGCCCTGCCTGCGTGGAAACCACGGCCCTGGGCGCTGCCTTTCTGGCAGGTCTGGCGGCGGGCTATTGGGAGAGCCTGGAGGAGATTAAAAAGCTCTGGGCGGTGGATGCCCTGTTTAAGCCCATGATGGAGGAAGACAAGCGGCAGGCGCTGCTGGCGGACTGGCATCTGGCAGTGGAATGCGCCCTGCATTGGGGAGAGAGAAAAAAATGACGGAAACGCGCCCTTTTGTCCCCTGGGACATGATGAATGCTTTTATGATTGATGTTTTTGCCGCCTACGGCGTTCCCCGGGAGGATGCCGCCATCTGCGCGGATGTGCTGCTGGAATCAGACCGGCGGGGCATTGAAAGCCACGGCTGCAACCGTTTTAAGCCCATCTATCTGGACCGGATTGAGGAGGGAACCCTGCTGCCGGTCACGGAGTTGGAAATCGTGAAGGAGACCCCCACTACCCTGGTGATGGATGCCCATAACGGCCTGGGGATGGTGGCCAGCTATCGGATGATGGAGCGGCTGATTGAGAAGGCAAAGGTTTATGGCATGGCCGGCGGGAGTATTTTCAATTCCACCCATTACGGCATAGCCGGGTACTGGACCACCATGGCGGAAAAGGCTGGGATGATCGGTATTTCCGGCACCAATGCCCGGCCCTCCGTGGCCCCCACCTTCGGGGTGGAACCCATGATGGGGACCAATCCCCTGACCTTTACCATGCCTACGGATGAGGCCTTCCCCTTTAATTTCGACTGCGCCACTTCCACCATTCAGAACGGAAAGATTGAGTATTACGAGCGCAGCGGCAAGGAAACGCCTCCGGGGCTGGTGATTACATCCGAGGGGGAAAGCCTGACGGATTCCGGCCGGATTCTCAAAGAGATGCGGGCGGGGCGCTGCGCCCTGCTGCCTTTAGGGGGAGCAGGGGAGGCATCGGGGGGCTATAAAGGATACGGATTTAGCGCCATTGTGGAGATCCTGTCCGCGGCCCTGTCCGGCGGTCCCTTTATGAAGCAGCTTTCCGGGAAAAAGGAGGACGGCAGCAAGGATATGTACCGCCTGGGGCATTTCTTCTTTGTGATCAATCCGGAGTTCTTTATGGGCCTGGAGACTTTCAAGGAGACGGCGGGGGAAATCTGCCGGGAGCTTCGGGCTTCGGAAAAGGCGCCGGGAGCGGAGCGGATTTATACGGCGGGAGAGAAGGAATGGGAGGCCTGGCAGGAGCGGAAGGATAAGGGGGTTCCTGTGGGGGAATCCATCCAGAAAGAGTTGATAGAGCTGAGGGATAAGTTTCAGCTGCCTTACCGTTTTCCGTTTGAATCGTAGGGGCGGGCATTGCGACGGCGCGCAGCGCCTAGTCCTTTATGGCCCGCCCGGGCTTTGGCCTTCACTGGCCAGACTATGCTTTGGCCTTCGCTGGCCAGACTATGCTTTGGCCTTCGCTGGCCAGACTAAAACTTTTCTCGCTGACGCGTTCGCTATACGCTCGAAAAGTATTGTCTGGCCTTGCTTCGGCCTTGCCCTCTCCCGGACGGTGGAGGGTAGTGGCACGGTCCCTGAGCTTGTCGAAGGGCCGTGACGGGTGAGGGCGACTGGCTGCAGTTGCCTGTAAGGTCCCTCAGGGCGGCGGTTGCCGCCGGTAAATATGTGACTGAAAGTGAGGATAGCCATATCATGAACTACGCACAGGAATCTCTCCGTCTTCACGGAGAATGGAAAGGTAAAATCGAAATCATCCCCCGGGTGCCGGTGGAAAGCAAGGAAGATCTCTCCCTGGCTTATACCCCTGGGGTGGCTCAGCCCTGCCTTGAGATCCAGCAGGATGCGAACAAAAGCTACGAGCTGACAAGGCGGCATAATCTTTGCGCCGTCATTACCGACGGCTCTGCGGTACTGGGCCTGGGAGATATCGGCCCGGAGGCGGGGATGCCGGTGATGGAGGGCAAATGTGTGCTCTTTAAGGCCTTCGGGGATGTGGATGCCTTCCCTTTGTGCGTGAAAACCCAGGATGTGGATGAATTCGTCCGTACCGTGGCTCTCATTTCCGGCAGTTTCGGCGGCATCAATTTGGAAGATATTGCGGCGCCCCGCTGTTTCGAAATAGAGCGGAAGCTGAAAGAGTGCTGTGATATCCCTATTTTCCATGACGATCAGCACGGCACCGCCATTATCACCCTGGCGGGACTTACCAACGCCCTGAAGGTGGTGGGCAAAAAGAAAGAAGAGGTACGGGTGGTGACTTCCGGGGCCGGAGCGGCAGCGGTGTCTATTGTGAAGCTGC
Source organism: uncultured Lachnospiraceae bacterium (assembly GCA_902793995.1). GTDB lineage: Bacteria > Bacillota > Clostridia > Lachnospirales > Lachnospiraceae > UBA6987. The sequence goes on from CADBFP010000035.1 coordinate 9,117, forward strand.
TGCTGGCGGCGGGTTTCTGCCATATTACCATGTGCGACCGGCAGGGGGCTATTTACAAAGGCCGGCCGGGGCTGAACTGGATTAAAGCGGAGATGGCGGAGGAGACCAACCGGGAACATAAGGCCGGAACTCTGGCGGATATGCTGGCGGGAGCAGATGTGTTTATCGGGGTTTCCGCCCCCGGCACCGTGACCCGGGAGATGGTGGCCTCCATGAACCGGGACGCCATTGTTTTTGCCTGCGCCAATCCTACCCCGGAGATTTTCCCGGAGGAGGCAAAGGCCGGCGGAGCCCGGGTGGTGGCTACGGGCCGCAGCGATTATCCGAACCAGATCAACAACGTGCTGGCTTTTCCCGGCGTTTTCCGCGGAGCCTTTGATGTGCGGGCCAGGGATATTAACGAACCCATGAAAATGGCGGCGGCCCGGGCTTTGGCGGAATTGGTGGGACCGGAAGAAATTGGCCCCGAATATATCATTCCCCGGGCCTTTGATAAGCGGGTGGGACCGGCGGTGGCCGCTGCCGTGGCCCGGGCTGCCCGGGAAAGCGGCGTGGCAAGATTGCAGAAGTAAACAGAATTGCCACGTTCTGTGGCAGGGCCTTGCATCTTCCCGGGGGATGGAGTATGATGTGACTGTAAGCAAAGGAAAGCGGTACAGGCACTGAAAAGAGTTTGCAGTTTGAACTGAGTTTCAATTCAACCTAAGGAGGAAAAGGAGATGCTGGAAAGAATCACACCGGAAGAAGAACTGCCTGTAGAAGAATTGAAAGAGGAAGCCCTGAATGAGGTGTCCGGCGGGTTTATCAGATCCTATGTCGGAGGCGGCATCGGAGGCGCTGTCGGAGGATCCGTCGTTACCTGCCCGAAATGCGGCCGGGAGGTCCTGAAAAGCCAGTTGACAAGCGGCGGCTGCCTGATCTGCAACAGCGTAGTCAGAAAGAATCCGATGTAAAAACAAGGCTTAGAAACGCATTACGTTTTCAGGAGGATAAGGTTATGTTTAAAAAGTATTATGCCCCGGAAGAGAGCGGCTCTGTCAATGAGTTGGATAAAGAAGTGCTGGAAAACGTATCCGGCGGGTTTATAAGCGTTGTGCCAGTCACGGCCGTTTGCCCGAACTGCGGCAGAGAACTGCCGGCCTCTCAGATTACGGAAGGCGGATGTGTGTTTTGCCGGACAGTAGCTGCAGGAACACAGAAGAAAAAGAGGAAAATCGATTCGTGACTGGTTCCGCAAAAGGAGTAATCCTTGGATGGATGGCCTTTTCAAAGATGGAAAAGGAATGAAAAGCAACTAGTATCAATGGTTTCGGAGGTGCTTATTGCAGAAATGTGAAGCCCTTGCCAACAAAATCAAAGACCTGAGGATTGCCCGGGGACTATCGCAGCAGCAGCTGGCTGAGCAGATGTTTGTTTCCCGCAGCGCCGTCTCCATGTGGGAACTGGGGACGAGGCTGCCGGATTTGAACCTGCTGAGCCGGCTTGCTGTGTGTTTACAGGTCCAGACCCATGAGCTTTTAGACGGGATGCTGGAGGAGCAGGAGGAGACCCTGCACATCCTGGTGGCGGAAGATTTGCCTCTTTTGCTGCGCAGCAGTATCCGTTTGATCCAGGAGGTGGTGCCCCAGGCCCATATTATTGGCTTTGCCAGCGGACGGGAGGCCCTGCCTTATGCTCTTTCCAACCGCATATCCGTGGCGTTTCTGGACATTGAGCTGAAAGGGGATATGGACGGTCTGGAATTGTCCCGAAGACTGCGGGACATCAATCCCCAAATCAATATTATTTTTCTGACCGCTCACGAAGAGTATCTGCCCCAGGCTGCCTATGATCATTGCAGCGGCTATATCTTAAAACCCCTGGTACGGGAGCGGGTCTGCCATGAACTGAACAATCTGCGCTTTCCTGTAAGGGGGCTGAATCCGGAATAAGATGATGAAACAAATCCTGCGCCGGGAGGCGGAACAGATCATTGAAGCATCTATCCGGGCTGTGCAGCCGGATACTGCCGTCCGGAGGGCGGTGGAGCATATCAATTACTCCGGCCGCCTGATTCTGGTGGCGGCCGGGAAGGCAGCCTGGCAGATGGCAGGAGAAGCCTGCCGCATATTGGGCGAGGGGATCCATCAGGGAATCGTGATCACCAAATACGGTCATGTGAAAGGAAAGCTGCCCCGTATCCTTTGCCGGGAGGCGGGGCACCCTCTGCCGGATGCCGCAGGATTTAAAGCTACGGAGGAAGCCCTGGCCATGACGGAGAACCTTTCTCCGGAGGATGTGGTGCTCTTCCTCTTGTCCGGCGGCGGCAGCGCTTTGTTTGAAAAACCACTGCTGCCGGAGGAGGAATTGCTGGATATTACCCGCCGGCTTTTAGCCTGCGGAGCGGATATCCGGGAAGTGAATACGATACGAAAACGGCTTTCTGCCGTAAAGGGTGGGCGCTTTGCCCTCCACTGCGCTCCGGCCCGGGTGGAAGCGGTAATCCTCTCGGATGTGGTAGGGGATCAGCCGGACATGATTGCTTCCGGCCCGGTGTGGGGGGATACTTCCACCCGGGAGGAAGCCTTGGCCGTTGTTCAAAAATACGGGCTTTCCCTGTCGGAAGAAGCCATGAGCCTGCTGGCCGTGGATCCGCCCCGTAAGGTAAACAATGTGAATGCCCGGATTACGGGCAGTGTCAGCGCCCTTTGCCGGGCGGCAGCCGGGGCCTGTGAAAAGCTGGGTTATGAAGCGGTAATCCTGACGGATACCCTTTCCGGCGAAGCCAGAGCTGCGGGCGCCTGGCTGGGAGAACTGGCCCGGGACCGCAGCCGGGAAGGAAAGAATCTGGCTCTTATAGCCGGCGGGGAAACGGTGGTGAAGCTGACGGGCAGCGGTCTGGGAGGCCGGAACCAGGAACTGGCCCTGGCGGCGGCCGGGCAGATCCGGGGCCTGTCCCGGGTGGCCGTTTTCTCAGTTGGCAGCGACGGCACCGACGGCCCCACCGATGCGGCAGGGGGCTATGCGGATGGCGGCACGGAGGAGGCCCTTGAGGCCCAGGGACTGAGCATTGCCGGGGTTTTAGCGGACAACGATTCCTATCACGCCCTTAAGACAACAGGGGGATTGATCATCACCGGCCCCACCGGCACCAATGTGAACGATGTGGCGGTGGCTCTTGTGCGGGGCAAGCTGTAAATAATCCCGAAACCCATTGCCCTGTCCGCCTTCTGGCGCAGGGCTTTTCTTTTTGTAAAAACTATGTTATAAAAGGTCTGATATAAGGAAGGGGGAAACGAATCATGTCGATGAAGAAAAGCCTTGTCGTCCTTCTGCTTGCGGTAAGTCTGATGCTTTCCGCCTGCGGCGGCAGCACAAAGCTGCCGGAGGGCGTGGATGTGGATATCAGCGGCCTCAGCGGTATGGTGGTATATGGCAAACTCTATGATATGGTTACCAACGGGAAGGATTACGAGGGCAAGGTGATCCGCATGGCGGGCACCCTCAATGAGATTCCCGTGAAGGAAAGGGGGGTGCAGGTAGATACCCTGTATTCCTGCTTTGTGGCGGATGCGGAGGGATGCTGTTCCCAGGGGGTAGAATTTGTGCTGCCGGAAGGGGGAACCTATCCTCCGGTGGGGGAGAAGATCATCGTGGAAGGGGTCTGGAATACCTATCAGCTTTATGGCCTGGACCGCTACCGTCTGCTGAATGCCAGACTTCTCTGATTACAGTAAGAAAGGACGTTTCTATCGTTTATGGATTCTATTATCCAGTCTATTGCAGAAGCTTTAAACGGACTGCCTAAGGAACTGGTGGTTTTGATTATATCCATGTTTCCTATATTGGAGTTAAGAGGGGGCCTGATTGCGGCAGCTCTTTTGGGACTGCCCATTGAGCGGGGGATTCTTTTTGCCTTGATTGGCAATATTATCCCTATCCCTTTTATTTTACTGCTGATTACGCCTATTTTTGATCGCTTGAAGAAGACAAAGAAACTGCGGCCCCTGGTGGAAAAGTTGGAGGCCCGGTCCATGGGGAAAAGCGAGCGGATTCAAAAATATGAGTTTCTGGGGCTTTTGCTTTTTGTGGGGATTCCCCTGCCGGGCACCGGCGCCTGGACCGGGGGCCTGATTGCGTCCCTGCTGAATGTGAAGCTGAAAAAAGCGGTGCCGGCCATTTTTCTGGGCTTATTGATGGCTACCGTGATAATGTGTATTATTACTTACGGGATTCCGGCCTTGGTGAAGTCATAAGCCGGCCTTTGCAGTCCGGCCTTGCTTCGGCCTTCGATAGGCCAGACCAAAACTTTTCTCGCTGACGCGTTCGCTATGCGCTCGAAAAGTATTGTCTGGCCTTGCTCCGGCCTTTGCGTGCCGGGCTAAAACTTTTCTCGCTGACGCGTTCGCTATACGTTCGAAAAGTATTGCCCGGCCTGCTATGGCCGCATCCAAATCCGTAGGGGCGGCTACAAGGTGAATTGCCCCGAAGGGGCAAGAGAAGGTGACCTGGGGGCGAAGGAAAACGCCCCTGTTATAACCGCCCTGCGCCTGCGGATTTCAAATCATAATTGAGGTAAAACATGGCAGTCAAAGATCGTTTGGAAAATTGTTTCGGGATGTGCGACCTGATTACCGCGGCGGATGTCAGCGACTCCGCCCAGCGGAATCTCAGGAGCCTGCTGCGGGTGGATATGGTGAATTACTGCGTGTATCTGGCCTACGAGGACAATATCATGTCCCCGGACGAGGAACGCTTTATCAGCACCATGTTTTCCTATCCCCTTAACTGGGCTACCCGGGCGGATGCCCTGGCGGAGCTGAACAAGGTAGAGGGCTTTCCCAAAAAGATTCCCACTTCCATCAAATACTTTATACTGGCAGATGCGGGCCGGCGGGTGAAAAACGACCCTTACCGCCACCAGAAAACAGCCTACCTCATTCAGACCTATGAGGAACTGGGAAAGGGTATGGCCCTCATCAGCGGCAGCAAAAGCGTGGAAGCCGCGGCGGCGGCCTATGTGAAAATGCTGGATAAATTTGTGGAAGGTTACGGCATCTTCCGCAATAAATTCGTGAAGATCAGCGGAGGAAACAAACCGGGGGCCGGGGCCGGAAACATCAAAGTCTCCGGCGGAAAGACCGGCGGCGGAAAGAATCCGGCGGAAGAGAAAAACACAAACGCTCCGGCGCCCCTGGGACCGGATGAGGCGGAAATCCCGCCCCGTCCCGTGGATCTGGATCCGGGGCGGGTGGAAGAGATCATGAGCGAGCTCAACGACCTGGTGGGGCTGGAAAGCGTGAAGGATGAAATCGGCCGGCTGGTAAATCTTCTCCGGGTGCAGCAGATGCGCCAGGAGTTCGGCCTGCAGAATAAGGGGACTTCCCGTCATATGGTCTTTTACGGCAATCCCGGCACGGGGAAAACCACCGTGGCCAGACTGCTGGCGGATATTTACCGGGAGCTGGGGCTGCTTCCCACGGGCCAGCTGGTGGAAGTGGACCGCTCCGGCCTGGTGGGGGGCTATGTTGGCCAGACCGCCATCAAGACCAGCGAGGTGATTGAGCAGGCCATCGGCGGGGTGCTGTTCATAGACGAGGCCTATACCCTGACAGCCCATAAAGGCCAGAATGATTTCGGCCAGGAGGCGGTGGAAACCATCTTAAAAGCCATGGAGGATTACCGGGACGAGCTTATTGTGATTGTGGCAGGCTATACGGAATTGATGCAGGAGTTTCTGGAGACCAACCCGGGCTTAAAATCCCGCTTCAATTACTTCATCGAGTTCCCGGATTATACCCCCGAGGAGCTGGTGGCCATCCTGGAAATCATGTGCAAAAAGAACGAATATACCTTGTCGGCAGAAGCCAAAAAGAAGGTGCTGGCCCTCTTTGAGGAACGCTGTGAGGACAAGCCGGATAACTTCGCCAACGCCCGGGAAGTGCGGAATATGATGGAAAATGCCATGCTGAATCATGCAGGCCGGGTAACGAAGATGGCGAAGAAGGCCCGGACCAAGAAGGTGCTCAGCCAATTGGAGGCGGAGGATCTGGAGGCTTTATGGTAATTGCGATCCTGGGAGGGGGCGCCGCCGGAATGATGGCGGCGGTTCAGGCCCGAAAGGCGGCGCCGGATGCCCCCCTCCGCATCATCATACTAGAACAAAACGAAAAACTGGGGAAGAAGCTGTTTATTACGGGGAAAGGCCGCTGCAATCTGACCAACGAAGCGGAGGACGAAGACTTTTTCAGCCATGTCATCAGCAATCCCCGCTTTTTGTATTCTTCTTTCAGGGCCTTTGACAATCAGGCGGTAAAAGCTTTTTTTGCGGAAGAAGGCCTGGCCCTCAAAACCGAGCGGGGGGGACGGGTGTTTCCGGCCTCGGATAAGTCTTCGGATGTGATCAAGGTCTTTGAACGATATTTTGCAGCGCGGCGGACGGTGTATGAAATCTGTCTGAACACAAAGGCGGAAGAGCTTTTGATAAAAGAAGGCCGGGTGGAAGGCTTGCGGGTGAAAAACCTGAAAAACGGCCGCCGGGAGAATATAAAAGCGGACCGGGTGATTTTAGCCAGCGGCGGATTGTCCTACCCCTCTACCGGTGCTTCGGGAGAGGGATATGCGCTGGCCCGGGCCTCCGGCCATGCCTTAAATCCCTGCCGGCCGGCTCTGGTGCCTTTAAATGCGTCCTTTTCCGAGGCGGCGGAGGCTTATAAGCCGGAGGATCTGATGGGCCTTAGCCTCAAAAACGTGAGCTTAAGTGCCAAAGCAGGGAAAAAACAGCTCTTTAAGGAACAGGGGGAAATGCTTTTTACCCATTTCGGTGTCAGCGGTCCCCTGGTGCTTTCCTGCTCCAGCCGCATAGGCCGGAGTTTAGAGGAAGGACAGGCCGTCCGATTATCCCTTGACCTGAAACCCGCCCTGACGGAGGAACAGCTGGATGCCCGCCTGCAGAAAGATGTCAGCCAGGCAGGGGCCAAGGCTTTAAGCAGCTTGGCGGGGACCTATCTCCCCAAAGCCCTGATTCCGGTAGTGCTGGCCCAGGCGGGCCTTTCCGGGAGTCTGAAAGCCGCTGCCTTGAGCAAAGCTCAGCGGGGCGCTTTCATCCGGACCTTAAAGGATCTGCCTCTGGAAAATATCAGCCTGAGGGATTACCCGGAGGCCATCATTACCCAGGGGGGCGTGTCCGTGAAGGACATCGACCCGAAAACCATGGAATCCAAAAGGATTAAAGGCCTGTATCTGGCGGGGGAAATGCTGGATCTGGACGCAAACACCGGGGGCTTTAATCTGCAAATTGCCTGGTCCACCGGCGCCGCCGCCGGCCGGGCTGCGGCACAAAGTCTGTGCAAGAATCATTTCCAGGAGGAAAAAGATATGCGAATCAATCATCACATTGCCATAGACGGCCCCGGCAGTTCCGGGAAGAGCACCATTGCCAAGCTGGTGGCCAAAGAAACCGGCCTGATTTATGTGGATACCGGCGCTATGTTCCGGGCCATGGCCATTCACTTCCTTCGGCAGGGGCTTGAGGCCTCGGATGAAGCGGGGATCACCGCTGCCTGTCAAGATGCGGAGGTGACCATCGCTTATGAGGACGGCGCCCAGCAGGTTTACTTAAACGGGGAAAATGTGACCCCTTATCTCCGGGAGGAAAAAACGGGGCAGATGGCTTCCGCTTCTTCGGTTTACGGCCCGGTGCGGGAGAAGATGAAGGAGCTGCAGCAAAAGCTGGCAGCGGAAAAAGATGTGGTGATGGACGGCCGGGACATCGGCACGGTGATTCTGCCGGATGCTTTCCTGAAGATCTATCTTACTGCTTCCGTGGAAGTCCGGGCCCGCCGCCGCTACGAGGAACTGCTGGCCAAGGGCCAGGAGGCGGATCTGGAAACCATCAGCCGGGAATTGGCGGAGCGGGATTACCGGGACATGCACCGGGAAATCGCCCCGTTGAAGCAGGCGGAAGATGCGGTGCTGATCGACAGCAGCGAGCTGGAAATCGAGGAAGTAAAGGACCGGATTCTGGCCTTGTACCGGGGAAAAGAATGATGGAAGTTCTGTTGGCAAAAACAGCCGGTTTCTGCTTCGGCGTGGACCGGGCCGTGGGGATGGTGGAAGAACTGCTTCAGGCAGGGAAAACGCCCCTGTATACCTATGGTCCCATTATCCACAATGAACAGGTGGTGGAGGATTTCGCCGCCCGGGGGGTTCGGATTCTGCGGGAAGCGGATCTGGAGACGGCGGAGCCGGGCACCCTTGTGATCCGCTCCCACGGCGTTTCCCGGGCAGAGCAGGAAAAAATGGAGCAAGGGGGCTTTGAAGTCCGAGATGCCACCTGCCCCTTCGTAAAGAAAATCCACCGTCTGGTGAGCCGGGCCGGGGAAGAGGGCAGAAGCGTAATCATCACCGGCGATCCTTCCCATCCGGAGGTGAAAGCCATCGTGGGTTGGTGCGAAAAAAAGCCTTATGTGATAGAAAAAGAAGAGGAGATTCCGGAGCTTCCCCCCGAAAATCCCCTTTTAGTGGTCAGTCAGACCACTTTTCATGCGGAAAAACTGAAAAAAATAGTTGAAAAGATAAAAAAGAGATATTATAATGCACTTGTTGTGAATACCATTTGTAATGCCACACAGATGAGGCAGCAGGAGGCAGAGGAGCTTTCCGCCCGGGCAGACGCCATGATCGTCATCGGAGGGAGCCAAAGTTCCAACACCAAAAAGCTGGTGGATATCTGTGAGGCGCATTGTGCTAACACTTACTTTGTTCAGACCCCCCGGGATCTGAATCGTCTGGGCTTTAAACCGGTACGTGTTGTGGGCATCACAGCAGGGGCCAGCACCCCAAAGAATATTATTGAGGAGGTTCAAAATTTTGTCCGAGTTGAGTTTTGAACAAATGCTTGCTGAAGAAGGTTCCCTGAACCAAATACGTACGAATGCCATCGTGACGGGCACGGTTATCAATGTCAAAGATAACGAGATCAACCTGAACATTGGCTACAAGGCAGACGGTGTCATCACCAAGTCCGAGTACACCATGGATCCCTCGGTGGATCTCAAGAGCGTGGTGAAAGTCGGTGATGAGATGCGGGTGAAGGTGCTGAAGGTAAATGACGGCGACGGCCAGGTGCTATTGTCCTACCGCCGGCTGGCTTCCGACAGAGCCTATGAAGTGTTCCAGGAATCCATGGACAACGGCACGGTCCTGAAGGGAACGGTATCCCAGGTGACCGAAGGCGGTCTGAGCGTGATGATGGACGGCGTGCGGGTCTTTATCCCCGCCAGCATGGTGTCCCCTCGCTTCGAGCGGGATCTGAACCATTATCAGGGCCAGGAAGTGGAATTTGTGATTACGGAGTGCACTCCCAAGAAGCGCCGGGTAATCGGCAACCGGAAAAAGGTGCTGATTGAGCGCCGGGATGAGGCGGAGCAGGAACTGCTCTCCCGCATTGAAGAAGGCCAGATCCTGACCGGCAAGGTGAGCTCCCTGATGGATTACGGCGCCTTCATTGATCTGGGCGGCGCAGACGGTCTGCTGCACATTTCCGAAATGGGCTGGGGCCGTTATGAGAATCCCAAGAAGCTGCTGAGCGTGGGCCAGGAAGTGGAAGTGTTTGTGAAGGGCATCAAGGGCAAGAAAATCAGCCTGTCCATGAAGTTCCCGGATCAGAACCCCTGGCTGAATGCGGATGAAAAATATGCCATTGGCAATGTGGTCAAGGGCACGGTGGCCCGTATGACGGACTTCGGCGCTTTTGTGCAGCTGGCTCCCGGCGTGGACGCCCTGCTGCATGTGTCCCAGATTTCCGCCGAGCGGGTGGAGAAGCCCTCGGATGTGCTGAAGATCGGCCAGGAAATCGAAGCCAAGGTGCTGGAGTACAATCCGGATGACCGGAAGATCAGCATTTCCATTAAGGCTTTGGAAATGGATCGGGAACAGCCCTCCGAAACGGCTCCCCTGACCATTCCCGAGGATGTGGTGGAAGCCGTGAGTGAAAAGGCGCCGGAAGAAGCCGTGCAGACTTTAGGGGATGTGCTGCCTGCCGTGGAAGAAGTGGCAGAAGAGGCCGCTGCTCCGGCAGAAGAAGCGGTGGCTGAAACGGTGGAAGCCGTGGAAGAACAGGCTGTGGAAGCGGCCGAAACCGTAGAAGAAGCGGCAGAGGAAGCGGTGTCCGAAGTTACGGAAGCCGCAGAAGAGATAAAAGAGGCTGTGGAAGATTGATTTTCCAAAGCCCGAAAGCGAAAAGGGAGTGTGAAAAAACGCTATTGTGAGTTTCACACTCCCTTTTTCTTTGCTCTCTTTTTTACATTAAACGGTTTTAACTGAAAAGAGGGCATAATTCCCCGGTTTTAACTGAAAAGAGGGCATAATTCCCCCTTTCCCCAACAATTTCAGCTTTAGGGACTTTATGCTGCTTTGTTTGCTCTGTTCTTTTTGTTGTGATATTTGTACAGGTTGTGGCCGATAGAAACCAGTAAAACCTCGAGAAACACCGATTCTATCCCTTTTCTCACGATTCTTTTATACCATCGGTCATGTTTCATGATTCCGAAAGTTCCCTCTGCCTGGATTGATCGATTCATGCGAAGCAGGGCTCCATGGATGCTTTCCAGGTTGCTGATTACCTCTTGATGCACGGCCGTCAGTTCCTCGTTTATCCGTACCGTCCGGTTTCCCTCACCCTTTTTGCACTGTTCTGCATAAGGGCATCCGCTGCAATCTTCGCATTCGTATATTTCTTCCTGGCGGCCGTAGTTGTTTCCCTTTACTGGCTTTCGGTATCGGAAGATAAAAGCTTTTCCGTTTGGACATCTCATGGTTCCGTCTTTATCCAAAGGGAAATTAACGGCCCGAAAAGGATCCTCGCGGTATTTCTTGTCTTCAGTCTCTTTGCGATACATGGGAAATTTCATGTATTTTTCCATTCCGTTTAGTTCACAGAAAATGTAATTGTTGAAGGATCCATATCCTGCATCGGCCACGGGATACTTGGGATAGAAACCGTATGTTTTCTTGAATCTCTCCATCAGGGGGATAAAACAGTCCATATCGGATCGGTACTGCTTCACATCCACCACGGCAATATATTCATCTGCCACCCCCACTTGGATATTGTAAGCGGGCAGAAGCTGGTCGTTACCTACATAATCCTTCTTGGTGCGCATGAAAGTTGCACTATGATCTATTTTTGAATAACTGTTGCGCTCCGGCCCGCAAATGGATATCTTCTCTACATACTCCTTTAGCTTTTCGCTGTAGCGGCAAAGCAATTCGTATTGTCGCTGCTGGATAGTTTTACGCTTTCCTCTTCCATGCGCGAAGCTATTTTCATCCAGTTGCCACAACACGGCGTATCTTTCGGCGATCTCGTCCAGATAATCAGGGGCGTATTCTGTGTTAGTGGATATCTTCGTTCCGGCCCAAGACAATCCCTCGTTGATTTCTTCAATTAGGGATGTGATTTTTTCGAATAGTCGATACCTGGATTTTTCAGTAGCTTTTTTCCAGACCCAGCTATATTTATTTGCATTGGCTTCAAACTTGGAGCCGTCAATATAAAGATGCTGCAGATCTACCTGCTCTCTTTCGAAAATGGAGCGGTTGATCTCTGCAAAAATATCTTCGATGGAATCCTTTAGTATCTCATTGATGAAATATCCGAAGGTTCGATAGCTCGGTTTTTCCCGGTCCATCAGATACATAAACCGCAGATTAACTTTACAGTTGTCTTCCAGCCCTCTTAAGGAGCAGTACCCATTGGTCATAAATCCAAATAGAACCGTTTTCAGCATGTTGACTGGATTATACCCAAGCCGTCCCGTTTTGCGCCGGGGGATGCTCTTTAGGTACTTTTGCAGATCGATTCCCTCCATGAATCTGTCAAATGTGAAAACCGGATCCAACAGGTCTAAACAATCCGAAAGAAAGACTGGTAAAAATCCTTGTTTTGGGTTAGAATAGATTCCGTTAAGATTTTTCATCAAAACTATTTTAACACAAAAAAGGCCACCTGGGTATCCCAGATGACCTTTTTTGGTTGAGGGAGTTTTTTCACAGCCCCTT
>CADBFP010000036.1 GCA_902793995.1 uncultured Lachnospiraceae bacterium
CATAATATACGAATATACGCAATATATAATTTCAAAAATTGACAAAAAAATAAGGCCACATCTGCCTTTTTGAGGGTTGTGGGTGTCAAAGAACCGGGATATTCGGTAAAATCAGTACACAATGCGTCTTGTATTATCGAAAGTTGTACCCTTTTTCAGGGAAAGCGATTTCGAGACGTATTTTCTGCATTGGCTGAGAGCAAAGGCAGAAATAAACTCTTCCTGCGGGAAGGGGATAGGGAGGAAGGAATCGTATGAATTCCAAAAACAAATTATTCAGGCATGTTTTGGCGCTGTTGCTGACGCTGGCGATGGTGCTGGGGAGTGTGGGCGGCTTCGGCAGCGGCAAAGCCGTGAAAGCCGCAGGGGAGGCGAAGCTTACCATTCAGGCGAGCAAGACCTTAGACGGCAAGGCACCGGCGGCCGACCAGTTTGAGTTTCAGATTCTTGGCAGCGACAACAATGAGGTGAAAACCGCCAAGAACGATGCTACCGGCAATGTGGTTTTTGATGCCCTGACTTTTAGTGCGGCAGGAACTTATACTTATACGGTCAAAGAGAAAGTGCCCGCAGGCGTTGATGCCAACAATACCAAGGACGGCATTAAGTATGATGATAGTGAGAAAACCGTTGTTGTTGTCGTGGAAAATAACCAAGTCAGCAAAGTAACCGTAGATAATGTTGAGGTAGCGGTTGAGTCTGCCCCCGGCAATGCTGCGGTCAATACATTGGGGAGCGGTGATGTCACTGCTGCGAACAATACAGTCTTCGCCCAAAATGCTTCTGGTTATCCGGACTATGGAATGGGTAATCTTAATGAAAAGCAATGGTTCAAACAAACCATAGGCAATATGATGGCTTTTTGTATTGACGATGGAGCTAAGACACCCAATGATGTGGGAAATGGTGGGAATGCATATACTGTGTTCGATCCGAGTGAAGCCCCTGATTTAACTGACGATACAATTAAAACCATCAAAAAGCTCCTTTATTATGGGGCTCCCTATGATAGCGGTACCGGAGCTTTGACTCAGTTGATTATGGATTTGGGAACCAGTATGGGATTGACTGAGTATAGCAATCTTAGTGTTGCCAAATCAGATCTGGAATACTTTACTACTCAAATCCTTAAAGACATTACTAACGAGGCTCAAGGGTTAATCGATCCGCAGGAGGATGTAGGTATTGTGATTCCCATTAGTGGAGAGACTATTGAGCGCCATGTGATAGGAAAGTTTATTGATCGTCAGACGGGAGATATTCTTGAATCTGATGGAACAACATACATTTTAGATGAGATTGCGAGCAGGATATGGAAGAATGTTATCGATCCTAATACAGATTATGTAGCGGATCTGGTTACACTCCACTATTACACAGATAAAAACAATCCCAATCCTGTACGTCAAATAGAGTATGGTCCTTACCAGCGTATAATTGCAGCGGAGTTTCCCGCACTGGTTTCTTCTGTCACCCTGCCAGCGGCATTCGCCAACAGCACGGTCACCGCACCCACGACGGGCAACCTGATTATCAAGAAAACCTTTGCGGGTGATTTGCCCACAGCCAATCAGGGGGCGCTGTCCTTCACCGTTGCCGGCAAGAATGCGGGCGGCGAGGGCGTGAACACCCTAACGATCACCTATGCCGACTTTAATAACGGGCAGTACAAGATCGAAAATCTTCCTGCCGGTGAGTCGTATACAGTCACAGAGACGAACGCAGCCGATTTGAATAAGGCATACCAACTTCAGGCCGGCAGCACATCCAGTGCAAGCGGCACTATTGCAGCCGGTCAGGATACGACGCTCACTTTCACAAACACTTACGCGAAAAAGACCGTCGATGTTAAGGTGAATAAGACATGGGCCGGCCTGGAAGAGAGCGATGCGCCTACCGTAACGGTAACGCTGCATGCCAACGGTACGGCTACGGATAAGACCGCTGCTCTGACCAAGTCCAACACCACCGTGTCCTGGACCGGTCTGGATGCCGTAGATGCCTCCGGGAACGCGATAACTTATACCGTTGTAGAGGCCAATTTGAAAGGTTTTACCAAGGCCCAGAACTCCTCCTCAAAAACCGAGGGGGCATTGACTACCGTCACCGTCAACCTTACCAATACCAAGGATGAACAGGAAGAAAACGCTACCGTTACGGTGAATGTGGAAAAGAGATGGGTTGGCCCGAAAGCTGATGCGGTGACGGTACAGCTGATGGCGGATGGCAAGGCTTCCGGGGAGCCCGTCACCTTAAACCAGGGTAATAATTGGAAATATACCTGGACCGATCTGGCCAAAACCAAAGCGGATGGGACGGAGATCGAATATACGGTGGATGAGCCGACTGTTCCTGCCAACTATACGAAGACGGTAGCCCATGATGGCAATGACTGGACCATTACCAATACCAACACGGAAACTGCCCCGGAGAAAATCCGTGTAACGGTGGAAAAAGAGTGGGAAGGCGAGGCACTGGAATCCGTAAGCGTACAGCTTTTTGCGGACGAAGAAGCCTATGGGGATCCCATCATTCTGAATGCGGATAATAAGTGGACTCATACCTGGCCCGAGTTAGACAAGACCCAGGCGGATGGCACTCCTATCGATTACACGGTAGAAGAGGAGAAACTGGATGATTACACGCTTCAATCCAGCTCCGCCATGGATGACAAAGGGAACGTCACTTGGTCTCTTGTTAATACCAAAGTGGCGCCGGAGACGGTCAATGTGACGGCGGAAAAAACCTGGGTTGGCGAACCGGCTGCTGCGATCAATTTCACCTTGACCCGCAACAATGTGGCTGTGGACACCCAGACCCTGACGGGAGAGCCCTGGACCTACACCTGGACCAATCTGCCCAAAGTGGATGAAAAGGGCGAGGCCTATGCATACTTCGTGGAAGAGGCTGCAGTGGAAGGTTATACCATGACCGGCGGCGGATATATGGATGACGGAGAGGGAAATATCACCATCACCATCAAAAATACGAAAGATGTCAAAGTTAAAATCAGCAAGGTGGATCTGGTAAACGGCAAAGCTGTGAGCGGAGCGGAAATCGAGCTGATGAACGAAGCCAAGGAAGTCATCGAATCCTGGACATCCGGCGAAGGCCCTAAGGAATTCGAGCTGGCTCCCGGCCATTACACGTTCCGGGAAGTCAATGCTCCGGCAGGATACATCCGGGTGGAATCCGAGATTGGCTTTAGGGTGAATGAAGATGGCCAGATTATCCTGGCTTCCATAGAGGTGACCCCCGCTGATGCGGTAGAAGTGAAAGACGATACCATTTTCCTGAAGAACGAGCTGATAAAGGAAAATCCGCAGACTCCGACCAATTCCGAAGAGGAAGAAGAGGAGGAGAGTTCCGAGTCAGAGGAAGAGAGCAGTTCGGTTCCCAGCGGCGGTGAAGAAGAGGAAGAAAAGCCCGGCAATTCAGAAGAAGAGGAAGAGGAAAACTCTACCGAAGAGGATGAAGGAGGCCTCCTGCCCGGCGGCGGTGAAGAGGAAGAAGAAAGCGCCGTTGACGGAGAAAGCGAGGTAGCGGAGACCACAGTGGAAACCGAACCCATGGGCACCCTGCCCGCCGAAGAGGAAGAGGAAGGCAGCTCCGTGGCGGCGGAGACGGAAGTCCCTGGGACCACGGCTCCCACCGCACCGGACACCGGTGACCACAGTCATCTGGGCCTGTACCTGGGCCTGATGGGTATGGCGGCGACAGCGGGCATCGGCCTGCTGGTGGGCACCAGGAAGACGAAAGAAGAAAACTAAACCAAGCTTAGGGACGGCCGCGGCCGTCCCTTTTTATGTAGCATAGGGGCGCGGATTTTTGACAAGGGCCGATGACTGGAGTATAATGAAAAAAACAGCTTCCGCCAAGGAGGTGCCTGATGCGTAAAAAACTGACTATTCTGCATTCCAACGATATGCACGGAGATTTTTTGCCGAAAAAGGGAGAGGACGGCCTGGAGTGGGGAGGCCTGACCCGGATTTCCGGCTATATCAACCGTGCCCGGGAGCAGGAGGAAAACCTGCTGTATGTAAACGCCGGGGATATGTTCCGGGGCTCGGTGATCGATTCGGATTTCGAGGGCCTTTCCACCATTGATATGATGAATGTGCTGGGGCCGGATGTGGCCACCGTGGGGAACCATGAGGTGGATTACGGCCTGGCCCACCTGTTGTTTTTGGAGAAATGCGCCCGTTTCCCCATTATCAACGCCAATTTGTTTGTCACCATGAACAATGCCCGGCTTTTTCAGCCCTATCTGAATGTGGAAATCGGGGGAATGAAGATCCTCTTTATCGGGATCCTCACGGAAGAGGTGCTGGCCTCTACCAAGCAGGAGAAAATCATCGGCAGCTTTGTGGATGTGAAGGCGGCGGCCCGGGAAGTGGAAATCATTTGCGATAATTACCGTACCACCCGCACCAGCATGACTATTTTGCTGACCCATATCGGTCTGGAAAAGGACAAGGAGCTGGCGGCGGAGCTGGATCCGGGCTGCGGGGTGGATTTGATCATCGGCGGCCATTCCCATACCTTTATGGAGGCGCCGGAGGTGGTAAACGGCATCCCCATTGTGCAGGCGGGCACCGGCAGCTCCGTTTTGGGGCGGTTGGAGCTGGAGTATGATACAAGACGGAAAAAGATACGGCAGCTGGACTGGTCCCTGGTGCCCATCAACGAAAAGACGGCCCCCCGGGATGAGGTGCTGGAAGCGCTGCTGAACAGCTACCGGGAAAAAACGGATCAAAAATACAAGCGGGTGGTGACCCGCTGGGCGAGGCGCCTGACCCACCCATCCCGGGAGCAGGAGACGGAAATGGGGAATCTGTATGCGGACGCCATCCAGTGGGAGAGCAGCTTCGATATTATGATGATGGGATCCGGCAGCATTCGGAAAAAGGAGCTGGGGCCGATTATCGAGTATCAGGATATGGTGGAGAACACGCCTTTTGACGACAGTATCTGGATGCTGACGGTGACGGGGGCCCAGTTCAGACAAATGGTGAAGCATATCTTGCGGGACGAGGCCTGGCTGGGGGAGACGGAGTTTTATCAATTTTCCAAAGGGGTGCATATCCGTTACAACAAGAAAAGCCGGAAGCTGGAAGCTCTGCAGTTTAGGGGCAAAGAGGTGACGGACGACATGAAGCTGAAGATTGCCCTGCAGAATTACCATTATACCAATTTTGATGCCTTTTTGGGGGTGCCTCTGGAAGAGGTGAAGGCCAACGCCCGGCCCCGGGTGGTGGCGGTGTCCCTGAACAATATTGTGGAGGAGTATTTTGCCACCCATGACCGCCTGGACGCCCATGTGGAAGGTCGGATCGAGCTGGTGTAAGCGTAGGGGCGGCCACTGGCCGCCCGCAACAGGAGGAAGACATGACAGAAAGAGAATTAAACCTGATCCGGAACTTAAGCAATGCCAAAGCCCCCAGCGGCTTTGAGGAGGAGGCGATTGCCCTGGTGCGGGAAGCATTGGCGGATATTTGCGAGGTGCAGGAGGATTCCCTGCGGAATTTGTATCTGATCCGCCGGGCCAATACCGGCGATAAGCCCCTCCTGATGCTGGACGCTCATGGGGATGAGGTGGGCTTTATGATTCATTCCATCCGGCCGGAGGGCACCCTGCGCTTCGTGAACCTGGGGGGCTGGAACAAGGGGACGCTGCCGGGGACGGCGGTCAAAATCCGCAACCGCCTGGGGGAATGGATTCCCGGGGTGATTGCCGCCAAGCCGCCTCATTTTATGAGCACCGAAGAAAAAGCCCGGCAGGGGGTGGCGGATTATAAGGATCTGGTGATGGATATAGGCGCCCGTTCCAAGGAGGAGGCGGAAGAAGCCTTCGGCATCCGCATCGGGGAGCCGGCGGTGCCGGCGACGGCCTTTTTCTATGATGAGGCCCGGGATGTGATGCAGGGGAAGGCCTTTGATTGCCGCATCGGCTGCGCCGCCCTGGCAGAGACCATGCGCCGGCTGGAAAAGCTGGATCTGGCGGTGGATGTGGTAGGCGTGATTTCCTCCCAGGAAGAGGTGGGAGAGCGGGGGGCTTCCGTGGCGGTGGAAAGGGTGAATCCGGATATCGCCATTGTTTTTGAGGGCTGCCCGGCGGATGACACCTTTGGGGAGGCCTATGCCCGGCAGACCCTTTTGAAGCAGGGCCCCATGCTGCGCTTCATGGATGTTTCCGTAATCTGCAATCCCCGCTTCCAGCGTTTTGTGCTGGATCTGGCGGAGGAGAAAGGCATCCCGGCCCAGGCGTCTGTCCGGGAAGGGGGCGGCAATAATGCGGCGGTGATTCAGGAGAAAATGAAAGGGGCACCCGCCGTGGTGATGGGGGTGCCGGTGCGATACATTCATACCCCCGGCGGCATCTGCGCCGGGGAGGATTATGCCGCCGCCGTGGATCTGGCGGTGGAAACCGTAAAGAATCTGAACGAAAGCATAATCAAAGGCTTTTGATAAAAGAGTTATGCCTAAGGAATGGCCACCCGCTTTCCGGCCATGACATCCGTCAGCAGCTGCCGGGCGGTGGCCAGGGTCTCTTCGTCCGGGATCATCACATAGGCTTCATGGGGCAGGGAGAAGGGAACGGTCATATGATCCGATCCGCTTACACTGTAGCTGAGAACTTCCCAACTGCCGCCCTGAAGCTGGCCCTGCACCAGCCCGGTGATGAGGGAATAGGGCAGGGAGGTTTCAAAGCTGTCCTCCAGGGCGTCCATCAGGGGGAAAAAGTTTTTGGCCAGGGTGGAAGGGGTGAGCTTTTTCATGATCCCCTTGATTACTTCCATCTGGTGGATGCCCCGGGTCTTATCGCCCCCGGGCACACCGTAACGGGCCCGGGCAAACAGCAGGGCCTGATAGCCGGTAAGGTGATTGAGGCCTTCTTTAAAGGTGTAGTTCTCTATCTGGATAGTATAATAGGAATGGGCATCTACGCCTCCCAGGGCATCGACGATCGCCTTAAATCCGTTGAAATCCAAGCGGAAATAATAGGGAATCTCCAGATTATACAGCCGGGCCAGGGTTCCCCGGCTGACTTCCTTGCCGTAAAAGCCGGCATGGGTCAGTTTGTCCTTGGCATCGCCGGACACCAGTGTGTTCACATAACAATCCCGGGGCGTGCTGACTAAAAGCACCTGCCGTGTGGCGGGGTTGACGGCAGCCAGAATATTCACATCGCTTAGGGAGTGCTCTACCCGGCCTTCCCGGCTGTCAATGCCGGAAATGTACAGGAGAAAGGGCTTGGCGGGATCCGGGTGCAGAAGAGCCTCGGAGGGGATTTCCGGCGCCTCCTTGTAAAGGGTCAGGAGACGGAGGGAAATCCCGCCCAGACCGTGGCCGTGGGTTTTCAGGGCATCTACCAGATGGCTGTCTGCCACAATGGCCCGGATATAGCCGTCCCGCAGGCCTTGCAGCAAGCTTAGAGGAGTCTCAAAGCTCATAGTGACGGCATTGGCCTGATGAACCAGGGCGATGTTCTGCAGTACCCGATAGGCCTCCGGCTTATTGAGAGAAGAAAGGGTGCCGAAAACGGCGCCTTTTAAGTCCTGAATGGAGGCGGCGGGATCCTCCGGCAGCACATATACCCCCATTTCCAGCAGCTGATTCCGGTCCTTTTCCGTGATGGTTTCCAGGGTAGAGATGGCTTTGACCGCATAACGGGCGCCGAAAAGGCTTGCTCCCGCCAGAATCAGACTGAGAAAAATGCCCAGTCCTACACAGAATTTGCTTTTACGGGCCAGAACCAGCAGGGCAGCAAGCAGGAAAAGCAGCAGCAGTCCGCCGCCCAGGGCTCCCAGATAGAGAGGCGGCAGCACATTCAGCCGAAACATGCAATAAAAGAAGCCTCCCAGAATGGCCAGCAGCAGAAAGAGGAAAAGCAGGCGCGGCCAAAGGCGCCGCTTTTTGGGAGCCGGGGCTGGCGCTTCAGCCGCCGGCGGAGTCGGCTGGCCAGCCGGAGCTGGCCCCGGGGCCTCAATGGGAATCGCCACTACAGGCGTTTGATTTTGATTATCCATAAACAACCTCAAAAACTTTACCAAATAAAAATATGCTCAGAGCCGGAATCGAACCAGCGACACGTGGATTTTCAGTCCACTGCTCTACCATCTGAGCTATCTGAGCATAAGCATGGAAGCACGAGGCAAGAGGCGGGTTCTCAAGATTCAATGCCGCGAAAGCTTGCTTTCAAAGGCATTTGAATCGAAGAGAACGGGACTTGGCAAGTATTTACTTGCCAAGTCATTTGATAGATGCGCAGCATCTATCAAATGAGCATCTGTTTCGCTCCGTCTTTCCATATAGTAGCGGGGGCAGGATTTGAACCTGCGACCTCCGGGTTATGAGCCCGACGAGCTTCCGGACTGCTCTACCCCGCGTTGATTATGAAGGTGCTTGACTATAATAGCACCCGTCTCCATCGCTGTCAAGACTTTTTTGTAAATCTGCAAAAAATACAGGAAATGCAAAAGTGCACCAGGAGATTCTTCCCCTGGCGCACTTTTGCTTGGAAGGATTATTGGATTATTCTTCCGGCGTCACGACTTCCAGATCGAAGAGGTGGGCCTGAGGGCCTTCGTAGAAGTACATGAAGGCGGCCAGGTCGATTTTATCCCCCACTTTCAGTTCCTGGACTTTCTTGTATTCCAGGCCTTCGGCGGCCAGCTCGTCGGTCTCCACCACCAGGGTCATTTCCGCATCTCCGGATTTCACCTTGAAGTAGATGTCGTCCCCTTCTTCGCCGGAGCCGTTCCACTTGTACAGGAAGGGCTGCTCCTTGCCGTCCGCATCCTCAGAGGCAATCACCTCTGCGCTGCGGATTATGAAGAAGCTGTTCATCAGGGAGGTAAGCAATTCTTCGTTTCCCAGCTTTTCCGTCAGATCAACGGGGAGCGCCTGGTAGGTATCGTTTCCGGACTGGCCGATATACTTGAACTCGGTCACATCCACGATTTCCACTTCGCCGCTCCAGGCCTTTTTGGTGCCGGTAATCATCAGGCGGGTGCCCCGGTTCAGCTTCGGCATATCCTCCTGGGAGATTTCCATGCCGTAAACATAGTAGCTGCCGACCCGGTCGTTTAAGAACAGGTTGACCTTCACACCCTCGTCGCCCTGGATGAAGGCAATCTGCTGCACATAGGCATCGATGGTAACGGTCTGTTCCTCTTCCGGAGGGATGGCCGCATACTCCCGGTAGCGCAGAGCTCCTTCCCACTTGGCGTAAGGTCCCACACTGATGTCGCACACATGGGGCTGCGGGCCGTTGTACCAGTACAGGAAGGCTTCCATAACCACCACATCGCCGATCTCCAGGGACTGGGCGGCTTTGTACACTTCGCTGTCCTTGTCAAACTCATCGCTTTCCACCAGGGCCGTGATGGTCTGGCCGCGATAGCTGAGATTGAAGTAAATATCATCCCCTTCTTCCCCGGAGCCGTTCCACTTGTAGAGGAAGGGCACTTCCTCGCCGGCCTCCGTCTTAGAGGGCTCTACCACCAGTTCGTTAGCCATGATATGTTTGCCGATGAGGGCCTGGGGCACCAGATCCGCATCCTCCTTAAAGAGGAACATGGCAGGCACCGGCTCAGCCAGATATTTCTCTGCGGATTCCAGGATCTCAAAGCTGGCATCGCTGATCTCCGGCAGCTCGCTCCATACAATCTTGGTACCGCTGATCCGTACCAGCGTGCCGGGAACGAGTTTTTCGGCTTCTTCTTCCGTGACCGGCAGGTTGTATACATAATAGGCGCCAGCCTTATCGTCCAGGAACAGGCTGACCACGCCCTGGCCGTCCTTCTCCCAGTAGGAGGTGGCCAGCTGCACATAGCCTTCCACCACCACGGGGCTTTCCACTTCTGCATTCAGATACTGGCCGAAGCTTAAGGCTTCCTCGGACTGCTTGGTATAGGCTTCGCTGCTGATGGCGCACACATGGGGCTGGGGGCCTTCATACCAGTACAGGAAGGCTTCCACATCCAGCACATCCCCTATCTTCAGGTTCTGCACCGCTTTGTAGAGATCGCTGTCGGCGCCGAACTCGCTGCTTTCCACCACGAAAGTGTAGGTCTTGCCGCCTACCAGCAGATTGAAGTAAATATCGTCCCCTTCTTCCCCGGAGCCGTTCCACTTATACAGGAAGGGCTGCAGGGCTTCTTCCGCATCCGGAGTGCCGCAAACGACGGCGGCGCTGACGGACATGCGGCTGTTCATCAGCAGGGGCAGGATGGTTTCTTCGCTCAGGGCGAAGGTCAAATCCTTCGCTTCGCTCTTGTACTGGCCTTCCAGCAGCTGGAACTTGGCTTCCAGAATCTCCACCTCGCCGCTCCATTCGCGTTTATATCCGCTTACCAGCAGGTGGGCGCCTTCCGTAATCTGGGCGGCTTCCTCTTCGGTGACGGGCATTTGATACACATAGTAGCGGCCGCCGGCGGGATCTTCCATGAAGAAAGAAATCACGCCTTTCTCCGCGTCATAGGCGCTCAGCTGCACATAGGAATCCACGATTACTTCCGCTTCCAGCTCTGCCGCCATAAAATCCAGGAAGCTCATGCCCTGGGAGGCTTCGCCTTCCTCGATTTTGTGGATGTGAGGCTGGGGGTCTTCATACCAGTACAGGAAGCCTTCCAGATTGACATAATCGCCTACCTTCAGTTTCTTCGCAGCTTCGTACACCTCGCTGCCGGCAGGGCATTCGTCGCTTTCCACGCACACCAAATAGTTCTGATCTGCCACGGATACGGTGAAGTAAAGGTCGTCCCCTTCTTCCCCGGAGCCGTTCCACTTATACAGGAAGGGCTGCTCTTTTTCGTCCGCATCCACGGAAGGAACAACTTGCGCGCCCCTGATGGCGATCCGCCGGTTCATAAAGCCTGTCAGCTGTTCGGAATCGCCCAGCAGAGCGGTCACATCTTCCGGTTCGCTGATTTCGCTGCCCTGGAAGATTTCGCAGAAACCGTCCACGATTTCCACTTCGCCGCTCCAGGCCGTCTTCAGACCCTTAACCCAGACATGGAGGCCCTTTTCTTCCGTTAAGCGCTTTGCCTCATCCGGCGTCACATTCATCTTATATACATAGTAGGCGCCGCCCGGGCCGTCCAGGAAGAGGTTCACATAGCCGTCCTGCTCGTTATAAACGGCATGCTGCACATAGGCATCCACCAGCACCTCGCTGTCTATGGCGGCCGCGTCAAAGGCTTCTTTATCCATGGGAACGGGGGCATCCTGGGTCACCTTTATGGAAGTGATATGAGGCTGGGGGCCTTCGTACCAGTATAAAAAGCCTTCCAGTTCCACCGTGGCCCAAATGTCCAGTTTTTCTGCCGCTTTGTATACATCGGTGTCGGCGCCGAATTCATCGGATTCCACCAGCACATTGTAGTATTCGTGGCCCAGACGGATGTTGAAGTAGATATCATCCCCCTGCTCGCCGCTGCCGTTGAACTTGTACAGGAAGGCGGCATCTTTTTCTTCTCCGTCCACACTGGGAGCAATGAGGGCGCCCTTGATGGAGATCCGCTGGTTCATATGGTTAATCAGGTCTTCCGTGCGGATCAGCTCCGTCACATCCAGGGCTTCGGAGATATAAGGCTCCGCGCCTTCTACAATTTCGTAGGTGGCGCCTTCCCCGATTTCCACTTCGCCGCTCCATTCGGTCTTATTGCCCTTTACCAGAAGCACGGTGCCTTCCTTCATCTTCTCCCCGTCTTTTTCATCCACGGGCATACGGTACACGAAGTAAGCGCCGTCCTTGTCTGCCAGGAAGAGGCTGGCATTGCCATACTCCTTGTTATAAGCTGCCAGCTGGATGGTGGCCAGGATGGTCACCTCCGCCTCGTTTTCCGCCGCCATGAATTCCTCGTAGCTCATGGCCTCGGGGGCGGGCTGGGTGGTAGGAGCCGGCGTGGTGGGGGCAGCCGTAGTGGGGGCCGTGGTAGGGGCCTCTGTAGGAGCTGCCGTGGTGGCCGGTGCCTCTGTGGTGGCAGGGGCCGTGGTGGTGGGCTCCTGTTTGCCGCCGCAGGCTGCCAAAGACAGGACCATAGCCAGACTTAACAAAATGGCCAACAGTTTCTTCATAGGTATTTCTCCTTTTTGATTCTGCCAAAGCAGAATGATTACCCATCTATTATAGAGAAAAAAGATGAAAAATCAATGATTTTTGTTCTTTTTCCTGATGAATCCCATGAGAGCGGCGGCTCCCAGGATGATCCAGACCGCCACCAGCGAGCCCAAAAGGAAGCGGGCGGTGGTGGGCAGGGGCTCCTTTTGAGTTGCCGGCGTGCTTTCGGTGGCGGCGGGAGGAGCCGTGGGGGCGGCGGACCCAGGGGTCGCCGGCGTTTCTCCCTCTTTGGTTTCCGCGGGAGCGGCAGGGGCTGTTTCCGGCGTCTGGCCGGGATCCGCAGGCTTCAGCTCAATCTCGTCCAGTTTATACAGACGGCTCACCTCGTCGAAAACCCCCTTCAGATAAGCCTCATCCAGGGCAGTTCCTTCCGGGTTTAGGACCACCTGCTTGCGGCGGGTGCCCTTGGCCACGGTTTCAATCATGGCCCCGGCGGCATCCCGCACCGAGGTGGAGCCGGCAAACACCGGGGTAATAAAGGTGTCGTCCATATGGGCCATCACCATCTGGGAGGCCTTGATTTTTACATCATAATGCTCTTTGTCATCCTCGCCGGCCCGGGCCAGGTAATCCTGATACACCGGGTCGTTTTGGGCCTTTTTGGTCACCGGCACATAGCCTTCGGTTTTGGCATAGGCAATCTGCACTTCATTGGAAAGCAGGTATTGGGCAAAGAGCCAGGAGGCCAGCACTTCCTGGGGATCTTCCTTATTGAAAATGCAAAGGGAAGGGCCCTGGGAAATCATCTGCACCTTCTCCGGATTGAACTGGGGAATGGGCAGCACAACGGTTTCAAACTCCACCACATCGCTGGCGTGGATATCCAGGAGAGGGGCATGGGAACCCATCCAGGTGGCGCCGGCGGTGGAATCGATGGCAAAAATGCAGCGGCCCGCATTGAAGAAATTGCCGGGGTAGCTGTCGATCTTAAAGGTGGAAAAGGCCCGGGTGTTCACATGCTCGTAAATGGTATAGAGGAGCTCTTTGGCCGTCTCATTAAAGAGCTGTACCTCTCCCCGGGGGGTGGCATAGCCCGCTTCCTTCTGCCGCAGCATTTGGATCATCATATTGTCCGTGGATTTGTACATGAAGGGGATCATGATTTTCTGGCCGTTTACGGTGAACACATCTCCCTTCTTTTCCATAGCTTTTTCGGAGATTTCCCAAATCCAGTCCCAGCAGACGATTTCCGGAATCTCATAACCCAGCTTGTTTACCATATCTTTGTTGATATACAGGGCTTCCGAGGAGCGCATAAAAGGCAGATCGTACTGGTGGCCGTCAAAAAAGCCTTCCTCCATGAACTTATCAATCAGCTCGTCCGGCCCGGGGCCGTCGAAAAGCAGCTCCTTCCCTCCGAAGCCGTAGTTCGGATCCGCCATATAGCGATCCAGATCGATGACCACATCCTGACCCTTTAGATAGGTGGCAATATGATCCGGGTAGGAAATACACACATTGGGAGTGGTGCGGGTCACGATATTGGTAATCACATCCTGGTAGATTTTGCCGTAATCCGAATAGGGCCGGATTTCCACGGTAATATTGGGATAGAGGGCTTCAAAATCCTTCTTGGCCTTTTCGTAAATGGCTTTCTGGGTGGGATTAGAGTCGTTTTTGGCCCAAAAGCTGATGGTGTGCTTCCGGGAGGTGTCGAAGGAGAGGGGGGCTTCCCCGGTCCCTGAGCCTGTCGAAGGGTCGGTCTCTCCGCTCCCTGAGCCTGTCGAAGGGACGGTAGTTGCTGCAGAAGTCGAGTCGTCTTCGTTTTGCGGGCGGCTGGTAGCCGCCCCGGTCCCTGAATCGGTCCCTGAGCCGGTCCCTGAGCTTGTCGAAGGGCCGGTCGAAGGGACCGTCGGCTTCACCACCCCTTTTCCGTGGCAGGCCGCTAAAAGCCCCGTGCACAAGGCCAGCAGTAAAAGCAAAGCAATAAGCGATTTCTTCATCCTTTGGTCCCTCCCCGGGAAACCCCCGCCATAATTTTCTTCCGGAACACCAAAAACAGCGCAATGAGGGGCAGGGAAATCACCACCACCGCCGCCATCATGGCCGGCACATTGTCCCGGCCGAAGCCGCTTTCCCGGATTTGCTGAATGCCCCCGGATACCAGAAAATAATTCTGATCCGTGGTGATAAGCCGGGGCCATACATAGGAATTCCAGCATTCGATGACTTTTAAGATGATCACCGTCACGATGGTGGGCCGGCAGATGGGCACCATCACCTTCAGCAAAAAGCCCAGATCCGTGCAGCCGTCCACCCGGGCGGCCTTATACAGATCCTCCGGCACCTGGGCGAAGTTTTCCTTCAGCAGATAAATATAAAATACCGAGGTGATGGAGGGCAGAATCAGGCCGGTGAAGGTATTCCTAAGGCCCCAGTTGGTAATGGTGACATAATTGGTGATGATCACCAGCTCCCCGGGAATCATCATCAGGGCCAGAAAGAGGGTAAAGACCAGATTTTTTCCCTTAAAATCCAGCCGGGCGAAGGCATAGGCTGCCAGCACGATCACCACCAGCATAAGGGCGGTGGTGGCCAGGGTGAAAATCAAAGTGTTCAGGAAATACCGGGCCAGGGGCACGGCGGAGAAGGCCTCCCCATAGTTCTCCAGCGTGGGAGCCAGGGTGAAAAATTTAGGTACAAACTCGGAGTTATAAGCGCTGGTGCTCTTTAAGGAAGTGAGTATCATCCAGTAAAAGGGGAAAAGCACCATAATGGCCCAGAAGGCCAGGAAAAGGTAGGTGAAAGTGCGCCCCGCAATTTTCCGGCGGCGGGCCCTTTTTTCGATTATGGCGTAGCTGCTTGATAATTCGCTCATGGCCGGCCCTCCTTAGTAATGCACGTTTTTCTTGCTGACCATCAGATTCACGCAGGTAATGGTCAGCACGATGGCAAAGAGAATCACGGCGGCGGCGGAGGCATAGGAAGGATATCCTCCCGCATTGCCGTAAAGCATGTCATACACATAGCCCACCATGGTATTCATGCCGGCAGCATTTAAGTCCGTGCCGAAGAGGGCCACCTGGTCGCTGTAGGCCTTAAAGGCGCCGATAAAACCGGTGATGACCAGGTAAAAAATCATGGGGGAAATCATAGGCAGGGTAATGCGGCGGAAAATGCGCCCTTTGGAGGTGCCGTCTATCTTGGCCGCATTGTAATAATCCTGGTTCACGGAGGCCAGGGCGCTGGTTAAAATCAGTACCTTAAAGGGCAGCACCACCCAGATGGTGTAAAAGCACATCACAAACATCTTGGCCCAGTAGGGGCCGTCTATGAAATCCACCCCTTCGCCCCCGAAGAACTGGATCAGCAGGTTTACCATGCCGTCGGTGTAGGCGGTTTTCCTAAAGAGGATCATGAAAACCAAACCCACTGCCAGGGTATTGGTCACATAGGGCAGGAAATAAATGGTCTGAAAAAGCTCCTTCAGTTTGGTGATGGAGTTTAAGGCCAGGGCAATCAGCAGGGCGAAGCCGGTGGACAGGGGCACGGTGATAATCACGATGATAAAGGTGTTTTTCACCGCCTGCATGAAATAGGGATCCCGCAGCACATAGGAAAAGTTGTACAGTCCTACCCCTTTGGAGGTCTGGGTGACGAAATTATAGCCTTCTTCCGCGGAATAAATGAACACGTCTATCAAAGGATAAACCATAAAAAAGCCTAAAAAGAGGATGGCGGGCAGGAGGTAGAGCCAGCCCTTGAGTTTATTATTCTTCATGGCGCTGCTCCCCGTAACGGATCCGCTCCTCCGTATCTTTTTGGAAGAGGTGCACTTTTTCCCGGTCCAGGCTGAAGCGGACCTGGGTCTCCCCGGCCTTCGGCCGTCTAGCGCTGGCCACGATGGCCCGGGGGTTTTCGCTGTCTGCCGCCGGATGATCAAAGACCACGCTGGTATCCCGGCCCATAACCTCCACATTCCGCAGGCTGCAGCACAAAGGACCCGCGGGATCCGGGATCAGGCCCTCCGGCCGGATGCCCACCCACAGCGTCTGATCCGCCACGCCGGGGACGGAGAGGACGGGGGTATTTTCTCCCGCCAAATACAATTCTCCCCCCTTCGCTTCCCCATGAAATACATTGATGGCGGGGGTGCCCAGGAACTTGGCCACAAAGAGATTGGCCGGGTCGTCATACACCTCCTGGGGGGCATCGATTTGCTGAATCATCCCATCCTTCATCACCACGATCAGATCGGAAATGCTCATGGCCTCCTCCTGGTCGTGGGTGACGAAAATGGTGGTAATGCCGGTTTCCTTTTGGATCCGGCGGATTTCTTCCCGGGTCTGGAGCCGCAGCCGGGCATCCAGATTGGAAAGGGGCTCGTCCAAAAGCAGCACGGAAGGCATTTTCACCAGCGCTCGGGCAATGGCCACCCGCTGCTGCTGGCCCCCGGACATCTCTGAAGGCTTCCGCTCCAGGAGGCCGTCGATCTGCACCAGTTTGGCGGCTTCCGTGGCCCGGCGTATGATTTCCTCCCGGGGGAGTTTGGCCTCCCCTTTCAGGTTCTGCAGGGGGAACATAATGTTTTGCAGCACCGTCATATGGGGGTAAAGGGCATAGTTCTGGAACACCAGGCCCACCCCCCGGTTTTCCGGGGGCAAGTGGGTCACTTCGTCATCCCCGAAGAAGATATGGCCCTCCGTAGGCTCCAGCAGGCCGCTGATA
Source organism: uncultured Lachnospiraceae bacterium (assembly GCA_902793995.1). GTDB lineage: Bacteria > Bacillota > Clostridia > Lachnospirales > Lachnospiraceae > UBA6987. The sequence goes on from CADBFP010000036.1 coordinate 16,796, forward strand.
AGGTTCAGGGCCGTGCTTTTGCCGCAGCCGGAGGGGCCTAACAGGCCTATCAGCTTGCCGTCCGGGATCTCGAAATTAAAATCATTGACGGCTATCACATCCCCCCCCACTTTCTTGTTAAGGTTGGGGAACTTTTTCGTCAGGTGTTGCAGGTTTACGCGCATAGTTTTTTCCTCGTGCCATGACCGGAGCAGGGCATTGCTCCGGTTTTTGATACAGACATTATAAAACAGCCCCCCTGTTTACGCAAGGGGGGCTGTGAGGACAGGGGGGCTTAGCCGCGGATGCCTTCTTGCTGCAGATTTTTCTTCAGGTTCCGGATAGACAGATACAGGGAGACCAGCAGCCCGAAACTGACCAGAGAAGAAATCAGGCTCAGGGGTGAAAAATCCAGATTATGCTGGCTCAGATAGGTCTTAAAGCGGCCGGAAGCGGCCAGGGTCCCTATGAGAGCGGCGGCGGAGAGGATAATCAGGCAAAGATGGCAGATATTCAGGAAAGAGGAGATGGGTTTGGTATGCAGCCCGGTCTCGTCTATGGCCCGGATGGTTTTCGCCAGGGAGGAAAGCTTGGCAAAATACAAAAGCATCAAAGCGGGAATCAGTATGGCAAAGCCGAGCATCACAAATCCGATTACCCGGCTTCCGTTAAACAAACTCATGAGTTCCTGAAGATCTGCCTGGGAAAGGACAAGGTTTCCACTGATCCAGGAGAGAAGGAAGGGAAGCACCGTAAAGAGCATCAGCACGATAACAAAAGATAACAGCACCATCATGATCACGGAGGCTACCCGGATGCCGCCGGCCCCCTTTAAGGGGCCGCTTCCCTTGCTGCTGCTCCAGAGAAGCCAGGCGCCCCCCGCATACAAAAGCATGGGGATGGAGCCGATGAGAATCCCCAGGGTCTGGGAGGATTTGTCTATGCCGCCGATGCTGGGAACGGCAGCGGAACCCAGGAATTGGGTGATAAGGGTGATGGCCAGGAATAAAGTGAGAAACACCGCCACCAGCAAAAAGCTGGTGGAAGAAAGGCTTTTCCGCAGGGCCTTCCAGGCGGGGGACTCCGAGATGGGAAGGGTGTGAGGGCCGGGAGAAGGCGCGGGGGCGTCTGCCGGGGTGCCGGGCTCCGCTTTTCTTCCGCAATTGGTGCAGAAGAGGGCGCCCTCTTCTATGGCTTGGCCGCAGTTGGGACAGAAATTCATAACAGGCTCCTTTCTTCATAAGGAATATAGGCGAGGTACTGTGTTGATGATTATACCATATTATTACAAAAAGGGAAGGGGGGAGGAATTGGCAGCAGGCATTAGGCAGTAGGGATTAAGCGGTTTAAGGGCGTTTTTACTTAAGAAAATAAGGAATTGTAATAAATCCGGCAAAAACTATAAAAAGTACTTGACTATCCGAAGTGTAACCATTATATAGGTAAATTGAGGGGGCATGTCTGCTCATCGTCCGGTGGCAGAAAAACCCCTGAGCACCAAGGGCCGGACAGTAAAATGAAACACAAAATGTTTCTATATAATTATTAACCTAATTATTCTATGGGAGGAATGATAGCGTTATGAAAGGGAATGCTACCAAGAAGCTGCTTTGTTCTGTGCTGATTATTGCGCTGGTGCTGGGCTTACTGCCTCAGACAGGCCGGAGCACTAAGGTACAGGCGGACGACACCCTGACCACCACGGTCAGAGCCACCAAGATTTTAACCGGCGAAGCTGCCCCGGCGCTGAAGGATGACCAGTTCACCTTCACCCTGCGGGACAAGAGCAGCGGAGACGAATACACCGCCACCAACAAGGCGGACGGCTCCGTGGTGTTCGAGAATGTTTCCGTTCCGAAGCGGGCCGGCACATATGAATTCGTGATGGAGGAAGTGAAGGGGAATGACCCGGCCATCACTTACGACGGCGAAGCGAAGAGCGTCACCGTGCGGGTAAGTGAAGAAGGCGCCACTTCCGTTTTTGTTACCCCGCAGCCGGTAGCAGACTTCCCGGCGAATGACGGTACCAACCAGCACGAAGGCTACGGCGAGACCTGGTTCCGTATCGGCAATCCTTTTGTGGATGAGAACGGCAATCCCATTGCCGGCGTGCAGGTGACGGTTAAGGAAGGCGACACGGTTGTGCATCGCTGGACCACCACCGGGAATGACAGCCAGAAGGACATCCGGGTAAAAGCCGGGGTGGAATACGTGATTTCCGGCGCCCACTGGGATTACAATATCGGCACCGCCGCTTTTACTGTTGGCAAGACGGTGGAAGAGACCGGTTCTTCCAATATACTGAATGTAAACCGGAACAAGGAAATTGGCACCGGTTCCAAGTCTCTGCAGCAGCTGATCAAATATGATCCGGCCTGGGATATTGTTCGCTATCAGGAAGGCGATCACCTGACCAATGGGAAGTTCTCT
>CADBFP010000037.1 GCA_902793995.1 uncultured Lachnospiraceae bacterium
TGGTGGGACAGGGGGACGGTTCTTTCTGTCCCATTTTTCCAAAATGGGACAGAAAGAACCGTCCCCCTGTCCCACCACCGTCCCCCTGTCCCAAACCGTCCCCCTGTCCTATTTTTACAGTGCGTCGAAGCGTTCGCTGCCCTTTGTCATGAGCCACAGCAGTACCGCCCCGGCCAAAAGGGCCGTCACCAAGGTGGCGATGCCCAGAAACAGGTAGCCCCCCATCTTCTGTCCGACCCAGAAATACAGGCCCACTATGGCCGCCCCGTAGAACCAGCCCCCGAACATGGTCATCATGGAAGGCAGGGACTGCTTGATGGGCACCATTTCATTGCTCCAGTTCAGATTCGGCTTTAAGGTTCCCATCATCAGCCCGAATGCGCCGAAAAGCAGGATATACAGCAGCGGGAAAAGGATCAGCAGCAGCCCCCCCATGAGGCCGGGCTTTAGGACCAGGGCGCAGCATAAACTGGCCAGCAGAACCGGCACGCCGGTCACTATCATGTGCAGCCCCAGCTTGGCCTTCAGCACGCTGCTGCTTTCCACCGGCGCGGATTTCAGGATCCACAATTGCTTTCCCTCCAGGGACACGGAGGGGGCCGTCAGGTTATTGCTTCCCGCCAGAAAAGCGATGATGCCGGCGGCTCCTATGACCAGGATCTCCTTAGCCATATTGCCGCCTGCCGGGCCAAGGTGTGCCATAAGCTCCGGCCCCTTGATCAGGGCCGCCCCCGCCAACAGGATGAGAAAGATGGAACCCATGGCCCCGTTCAGCATGTAGCCCGGGTTGGTGGTCAGCCTGCTTTTTTCCTTGCCCAGCAGCGCCCGCAGCGGGGCTTTTTGCTTTGCTTCTCTGGCCTTATATTTCACCCGGGATACGCTGTCCGCCGCGGTAATAATCTTCTTAAAGCTTCTGACCAGCAAAAAGAGGGTGAGGCCCGCCAAAGACAGAGACAGAGCCATCACCACCAAAAGAGGCAGCCATTTTCCCTCTCCTGCCTGGCCAAAGAATTTCAGCCCCGGTATCTTCTCCAGCCGGGCGAAGGATTCCGGGCTGGAGGTCAGCGTCCGGATGAAATCCATGAACTTGAAATAGAATAAATAATACAGGCCCATGCCCAGCAGAGAAATGAAAACCGTCACGAAGCTCTTGTTTTTCATTTTGGTGCTGATGCGGGCCACCAGAAGCCCCAGCAGACAGCTGAGCACCAGTGCCAGCAGAGACACCGCCAGGGCGAAGAGAATTCCGCAAATGACCTTCCCCGCCGTAAAGCCCGTGGTGATCCAATATACAATCACCGCCGGCAGCAGGGCCACCAGCACCATGCCTCCCACGGTGAAATACACGCTCAGAATCCGGGAAGCAATAATATCCCGGGTGGGGATGGGCAGAGAAAGCAGGGTATCATTGTCTTTCCCCTTGTATAAATGGGTGTAGGCCGCAAAAGCGCCCCCCAGCACCCCCAGGAGCAGGGCCATGAGGCCCATGATGGTAAAGTACAGCCAGCCCATGCCCGCCTGGGTCAGAGGGCCGCAAATAGCATTGGACAGCATGGTCATCATCACGCCGAAGACCCCCAGGCCCAGCAAAACGGTCATCGCAATCATGGCAATGGTGCCGCCCCTGGTCCGGGCCTTATTTTTCTTCTGGTCAAAAAACAGGCCGGCGTACATTTCGCTGAACTGTTTTTTAATAAGCAATTTCAGCATTATTCCGCCTCCAGTTCCAGGAAGACTTCCTCTAAGGAATCATCCCCCTTCACTTCCTCCATGGTGCCGAAGCGCACCAGTTTTCCGTCCTTAATAATGGCCACCTTGTCGCAAAGCTTTTCCGCCACCTCCAGCACATGGGTGGAGAAGAAAATGGCGCCCCCCTGGTCGCAAAGCTCCCGCATCATGGTTTTCAGCAAGTGGGCCGCCTTGGGGTCCAGCCCCACAAAGGGCTCATCCATGAGAATCAGCCGGGGTTTGTGAATCAGCGCCCCGATGAGGGCCAGCTTCTGCTTCATGCCGTGGGAATAGGCGGAAATAGGCTGGCCCAGATCCTCTGCCAGGCCGAAGCGCTCCGCCAGATCCTGGATATCCCGCTTCCGGTCCGTCGCGCTGACCCCAAAGACATCCGCTATGAAATTCAGATATTTGATGCCGCTCATGTACTCAAACAGGTCCGGGTTGTCCGGCACATAGGCCATGCGGCGCTTGCATTCCAAGGCATCCTCCTTCAGGGATACGCCGTCGATGAAAATCTCGCCTTCGTCAAATTGCTGGATACCCGCCACGCTGCGAAGGGTGGTGGTTTTGCCGGCCCCGTTGTGGCCGATGAAGCCGTAAATTTCTCCCGGCGCGATGTGGAGGGACAGATCCTCCACCGCAGCCTTGTCGCCGTATTTTTTCGTCAAGTGTTCAATTCGAAGCATAGCTTATTCCTTTCTGATTCCCTAATCCCTAAATATCCAACTCTATGGGCTCATCTATCTTCTCCCCTACATACTTCCCGTCCTTTTTCCGCTGCTTCACGCATTCCGTAAGCAGATACTCAATCTGGCCGTTCACCGAGCGGAAATCATCCTCCGCCCAGGCAGCAATGGCCGCATAGAGCTTGGGGGAAAGGCGCAGGGGCACTTGTTTTTTTTGTGAATCATTCATATCATATCCTCCCGCAGGGGCGGCTGTCAATCGTCTCCGGGCGGGCCGCCCCCCTACGAGGCGTCCTTTAATACAGACTCCCGGAATTCACCACCGGCTGGGCATCCCGGTTGCCGCAGAGCACCACCAGCAGATTGGACACCATGGCCGCCTTCCGCTCCTCGTCCAGCTCCACCGTGTGATTCTCCGAAAGTCGCTCCAGAGCCATTTCCACCATGCCCACGGCCCCGTCCACAATCATCTTCCGGGCGTCGATTATGGCGCTGGCCTGCTGGCGCTGCAGCATCACCGCCGCGATCTCCGGCGCATAAGCCAGATAGGTGATCCGGGCCTCCAAAATCTCCAGCCCCGCCTGGGCCACCTTGTCCTGGATCTCCTGGCGGATCCGCTCCGCCACCACCTCGCTGGAGCCCCGAAGGGAGCCTTCATCCGCCTTACCGTCTCCGGTGGTATCCACACCGGGGGCCACATCGTAGGGGTAAATCCGCACGATGTTCCGCAGGGCGCTGTCGCACTGGAGGGACAGATACTCCTTATAATTGTCCACCTCGAACACCGCCTTGGCGGTATCCACCACCCGCCAGATTACCGCAATCCCAATCTCCACCGGGTTTCCCAGGCAGTCGTTAATCTTCTGTCTGGTATTGCTTAAGGTCATAGCCTTTAAGGAAATCTTCTTGCCTTCCGATTTGCCGAAATTCAGATTGATGCCCTCAGAACTGACAACCACCGGGGATTTGGATTTGGGGGTGTCCACATCTCCGGACTGGGAAAGCTTGGTTTCCGCCGCCGGATTCACCGCCACACAGAAAGGGTTCACCTGGTAAAAGCCCTGTTCCTTCAGGCTGCCGATATAATTCCCGAAGAGGGTCAGCACCAGGGCCTCCTGGGGCCGCACCACCTTCAGGCCCAGAAAGGGAATCCAGCCTATACCAAGCCAAAGCCCGCCGGCAATCAGCAGAATCAATCCCTTGCCGTCCTGTTCCAGGCTGATGCCCCCCAGAATGCAGGCGGCAATGGCCGCCCCGTACAGCAGCACCCAAAGGGCCAGCATCAGCAGGCCGTTTTTGTTTTTCTTCAGCACGATTTCTTTCATCATGGCTCCTTTTTGCGGCCTCCGGCGGCCGGCATTGTTTTGATATCAATATGATATCATATCAAAATCAGTTGTCAAGGTTTTTTTTCGTAGGGGCGGCCTCGGTCCCTGAGCTTGTCGAAGGGCCTGTCGAAAGGTTTGTTGAAGGGGCGGGTCCTACTATGCAAACCCCCGTATCTGTGGTATGATAAAGAAAATATGGCGAACGGCAGGAGGTACAGCATGCAGCGCATACAATTAGGCAAGACCGGCATTGAAATTGAAAAGAACGGCTTCGGGGCCCTGCCCATCCAGCGCATCAGCAAGGAGGAGGCCGCCCGGCTTCTTCGAATGGCTTTTGAGGGAGGCATGAATTATTTTGACACCGCCCGCTCTTATTCCGACAGCGAAGAAAAGCTGGGTTATGCCTTTGAAGGCATGCGGGACAAGCTGATCATCGCCACCAAAACGGCAGCCCTCACCGCCGAAGGTCTGCGGAAAGATCTGGAAACCAGCTTGCGGAATCTGAAAACGGATTATATTGATATTTACCAATTCCACAATCCCGCCTTCTGCCCTCTGCCCGGGGGCGAGGACGGCCTGTATGACGCCGCCTTAAAGGCGAAGGAAGAAGGGAAAATCCGGCATATTTCCATCACCAACCACCGGCTGGCAGTGGCCCAGGAAGCCATTGATTCCGGCCTGTATGCCACCCTGCAATTCCCTTACAGCTATCTTTCCGGCCCCCAGGAGGAGGAACTGCTGGAAGCCTGCCGCCGGGCAGGCATGGGCTTCATTGCCATGAAGGCCCTGGCGGGAGGCCTCATCCGGGATGGCTACACCGCCGCCGCCTTTATGGAAGGCAAAGCGGAGGTGGTGCCCATCTGGGGCGTGCAGCGGGACTGGGAGCTGGAGCAGTTCCTGGATGTGGTGAAAAACGGGGCGGAATTGACCCCGGAGCGCCAGGCAACCATTGAGAAAGACCGGGCGGAACTGGCGGGGGATTTCTGCCGGGGCTGCGGCTACTGCATGCCTTGTCCCGTGGGCATTGAAATCAACAACTGCGCCCGTATGAGCCTCATGCTCCGCCGGGCGCCGGCCAAGGCCTGGCTCACGGAGGAGTGGCAGGAAAAGATGCGTCAGATAGAAAACTGCCTCCACTGCGGGGCCTGCGCCGCCAAATGTCCTTACAGCCTGGATACGCCCCGGCTGCTGCAGGACAATTACGAGGACTTCTGGAAGGTGCTGGAGGAGAACCGCTGATACCGGACTTATTTGGTATAATAATTGATTATATAATTAAAAATAAACAAAGAAAATTTGATTTGCTTATTGAATTTTCAAGGTGTATAATGAGGAAAAGCAGCTGAAATATGTTCACATTATGAACAAATCAAGGCGCATAATAAATTATTATACAAAAGCAGAGGTGTATTCGTTTCCATGAAGACATCGACATTACAATCCTTTTTAAGAGTGGTGGAATTAGGCAGTTTCTCCAAGGCGGCCGAATCCCTGTCTTTGTCCCAGCCCGCCGTCACCCAGCACATTAAACAGTTGGAAGACAGCTATGGCATCCGCCTTTTCATCCGCTCCCGGCAGCAGCTTCAACTGACCCGGGAAGGAAAGGTACTCCTGACCTACGCCCGGCGGATTACCGCCCTGGAACAGGCCATGGCCCAGGAAATCCGGACCGGCGGCCGGCAGATCAGCTCCCTTACCGTGGGCATCACCCATACGGCAGAGAGCAATATGACCATTACGGCCATTGCCGCCTTTACCCACAGCCTGAAAAACACGAATTTAAAGATTTATACCAATTCCACCAGAGAACTCATCTCCCTGGTTCAGAATTATGAACTGGATTTCGCCATTGTGGATCAGGTCATCAATTCTCCTCAGCTGCAGTACACGCAGCTGGACTCGGATTCTCTGGTTTTGGTGCTACCGCCGGAGCACCCCCTGGCGGAGCTGGAGCAGGTGGATCTTCAGGCCATCAAACAGGAGCCCCTGATCCTGCGCCTGCCCCAGGCCAATACCCGGAATATGTTTGTGGCAGCCCTGGATGCCATCAATATAAGCATCCAGGACTTCAATGTATTTATGGAAATCGATTCCATCGATACCATCAAGGATCTGATACGCCGGAATTTCGGCCTCTCCGTGCTGGCCAAGAGCGCCTGTGTGGATGAGTGGCGTCGGAACAAGCTGAAACTTCTGCCTATCCGGGATCTGAAAACGGAAAGGCTCCGCCACATCGTATGCCGCCAGAATTATGATCACCCCGAGATCATCCATATGCTGGTGGACACCTATCATAAGTTGATGAATCCGTAGATCCCCCCCTTTTTTATTCCATATCCCAAAAACAGACCCGGTAAGGCGCATGTCCTTACCGGGTCCTTCTATGGGAGTTTATCGCAAAGAGGATTACTCCTCTTTACTTCTGTTTCGGCCCAGCCCCAGGAGCAGGAGGCTTCCGGCCGCGGCCGTTGCCATAAGCCCCAGGTACAGGCTTATATGGCTGTGGTCGCCGGTATCCGGCGCGGGGGTCTGGGTTTCCGCATTCACCGTGGTGGCCTTTTCCTGCCCCGTAGGAGGCAGGGTCGCCGGCGCCTCGGTTTCCGCATCTACCTGTGTGCTTTCTTCTTCCTCGGCGGGAGGCAGGGTACCGCCTTCCTCCGGCTCGGTGACGGGTTCCGTCTCAGGTACTTCTGTTTCAGCATTTACGGATTCTTCGTCTTCTTCGCCGCCGGGAGGCAGGGTGCCGCCTTCCTCCGGTGAGGAGGATTCTTCGTCCTCTTCCTCCGATGCGGTGGTGGGCTCTACCTCCTCTCCGCCGCCGGGAGGCAGGGTGCCGCCTTCATTCGGGGCGGTAGTGGATTCCTCCTCTTCATCCTCCGATGTAGTGGTTTCTACCGACTCCGTAGCGGGCTCCGTGGCTGGTTCCGTGGCGGGCTCGGTGGCCGGCTCGGTAGCCGGTTCGGTAGCAGGCTCGGTAGCAGGCTCAGTCACAGGCTCCGTGGCCGGTTCGGTAGCAGGCTCCGTGGCCGGTTCAGTAGCCGGTTCGGTGGCCGGTTCAGTGGCAGGCTCGGTAGCGGGCTCCGTGGAAGGCTCCGTAGCGGGAGCGGGCTCCGTGGCCGGTTCAGTAGCCGGTTCGGTGACCGGCTCCGTGGCCGGCTCGGTAGCAGGCTCCGTGGCGGGCTCGGTAGCAGGCTCCGTGGCCGGTTCAGTAGCCGGTTCGGTGGCCGGTTCAGTAGCCGGTTCGGTGGCCGGTTCAGTGGCAGGCTCGGTAGCGGGCTCTGTGGCGGGCTCGGTAGCAGGCTCCGTGGCCGGTTCAGTAGCCGGTTCGGTGGCCGGTTCAGTGGCAGGCTCGGTAGCGGGCTCCGTGGAAGGCTCCGTAGCGGGTTCCTGGTATTGGTGAAGCTGTACTCCGCCCCGGTGGTCTGCGTGCTGCCGGGAATGGTTTCGCTTATCGTAACGGCCTCTTCCACCACCTGATAGAAACGGACTTTGTTTTCTACGCCCACAGACCCGCTATCCTGCTTAAACTTGATCCCATTGTCAGAGGTGAGATAAAGGATATAGGTGCGTTCCACCCCCAGGTATTTATAAGGCGTCCGCAGGCTATAGGAACCGTCCGCATTTTTGCTGTGGGTGAAGCGGGCTCCCGTGGCTTGATTCGCCAGGGCTGCGGTCAACTCATTATTGGAACCTCCCGCAGTATAGGCTATGGTGCTTCCCTGTCCGCTTCGCAGATAATAAGAACCATTTCCGGCATCTGCCAGATTCCACCAATAACCGGCGGGAATATTGTTGAGATCCGTAGGCGGATTGCTTTCCGCAGACAGGGGATCCGTCAGCACACGGATATTGTGTTCTCCGTCTCCCTGATTCCAGGTCTCCACATGGATGATATAAGGGCCGCCGCCTATCACGGGATCCACCTCTTTCAGCCCCTTACGATACTCGGTCCGGGTACTGGTTTGATCCGGTGTCGTGACGGTGGTAAGTTTAACCTGCGGCTTCGTATCCAGGCCGGTCCCACTGGATCCCACTTCTTTGACTTCGTACTGATGGCCGGCAGGCAGATTTCCAAAGCTATAGGACCAGCCCGTCGTGTTGTCCAAGCGGATCTCTCCGCCGTCGGGGACACCATCCTTGTAAAGCTGGAATGTAGCCCACTGATCCTCAAGATTCGTCACAGCATTGCCCTGAGCATCCACCCATTTTTTAGTAAGGGAGATTTCCACCGTGTTCAGCTTTTCATTCACCAGGGTCACTTCCGCATGGGCCTTGGCGTTATAAAGAGCCCCCACCACGGGCTGGGAACCCGGAGACCAGTAAATGGTAGCATCATAACCCGAAATGTCCAGTGTGGTATCCTTGGCCGCCTTCAGCAGCTCCCCGTAATACACTTTATAGCGGGGACTCTGATGGACCGCATAATCCGCCTTGTCCGTATCATAGGTTCCCGGCTCCACACCATTGGTCAGTTGCCAGATTACATCCTGGGTTACCCGATTAAAATCCTTATCGGACAGATTGTACTTTTTGCCGATCCCCAGAGCATCGTTGGGATAACCCGCTATCAGGGCCCGGATAATGCTGTCCCGGTTGGGCACAATATTCCCGCTGTTTTCCAGACCGGCGGGAACGGGGCCGTTGCCCAGGGCAGACAGATCGCTCTGAGAGCCCGCGTTTTCCAAATCGAAATAGGTATGCCGGTCCAGGCAGTAAGCCGCCGTGCCGTTCATACTGATGGCTTTGCTGTACCCGGTGCTGCCCGGGTTGATAACCACTTTGCCATCCTGCTGTACCGGATTTGCTTGGGCAGGGGCCAGGACGACAGGCACATCTGCCGCCGCCTTATAGCCGGCAGGGGCCGCCTTTTCGTGCAGGATGTAGCTGCCGTAAGGCAAGCCCTGCACCACATGGGGGTTTCCATCGCTGACCCACTCGTCCTTAACCGCCCCCGTACTGTCCAGCAGCTGCAGGGTGGCGCCGGCGAGAGGACGGCCGGATTCATCCACTTTGGATACGCTTACGGATCCGTTTCCTTCTGCCGCCCGGGCTCCCAAGCGGCCGACGGCTCCCAGGCCCGAAATCGCCAGCAAGAAGGCCAGGGAAAGGGCCAGAAATCGTCTGGCAGCGGCATTTCCGCTGCGGGTTTTTGTGAACGCATGCTTAAGCATTTAGTTCCTCCTTGGTATTGATTTTTATTATGTGTGATACGGATAGTATTACAAAATGTTCTAAATATATGCTATTAACCGGGTGAATTGTATACTGTATTCGTCCAAATTGCAATAAAATTTTTCGCAATATTAGCGACGTTTCTTATTGAATTGTCTTATATTTTCAGCCGGCATTTTCCCCCGGCATCCCGAAAAGCCCGCAAATAAAAAAGAGAGGCTCTTGCCTTTCCCTCCGACTTATCCTATAATAATTCTTCGTGGAAACAGAATAGAATAGTGCATAGAAAGAGGATTCTTTTATGAGCAAGCCTGTGGTGATTACGGCGGACAGCACCGTGGACCTTTCCGCGGATCTGTTGGAGCGGTTCCAGATACATATCATTCCCTTAACCATTATTTTAGGAGACGAAAGCTTTTTAGACGGCCAGGGCTTTACCCCTCCGGAAATGTATGCCCGTTTCCGGGAGGACGGCACCCTGCCCCAGACGGCGGCCCCTTCGGAAGCAGACTTCCGGGATTTCTTCAAATCTTTTACGGACCAGGGCTTTGAAGTGGTGCACCTGGATATCAGCGCGGAGCTTTCCGGCACCTACAATGTGGCCTGCCTGGCGGCGGGGCGCCTGCCCGGGGTTCATGTGGTGGACAGCCGCATGCTTTCCACCGGCGGCGGACTCCTGGCCCTGGAAGCGGCGGAATGCCGGAACAAGGGCATGGAAGCGGCGGAAATTGCGGATTATCTGCGGGGTCTCACGGACAAGGTGTCCACCAGCTTCGTATTGGACACCCTGACCTTTATGTGGAAGGGAGGCCGCTGCTCCGGCGTCACGGCGCTGGGAGCCAATCTGCTGCGCTTAAAGCCCGCCCTGCGGATGCATGAAGGAAAACTGGAAGTGTTTAAGAAATACCGGGGCAAGATGGAATCGGTTTATAAGCAATATGTAACGGAAATGCTGGAGGGGGTAAAGGTGCGCCCCGCCCATGTGTTTATTACGGAATCCGGGGAAGTGGATCCGGCCATCATAGAAGATTTGACTAAACTGGTTTACGAAATGACCGGCTGCCGGGAAGTACATCACACCTTAGCCGGCTGCACCGTCTCCTCCCACTGCGGGCCGGGGACCCTGGGGGTGCTGTTTATAGAAGAATAAGCGCCACAAGGGCAGCAAATACAAATAGCAGGCGGCCAGCACCGCCAGGGGCGGGGCGCCTACGGTAGCCAGGGGCACGCTCCCGGCTATGCACCAGGGAATAAGCGGCGCCACAATCACCGCCGTATCCTCAAGATCCAGGGCAAACCGTCCCGGATCTTTTTTGATGCCGCCGCAAAGCTGGTTGGTCAGCATAATGGCCAGGGTCTGGTTGCAGGCGATCATGGCGGAAACAAAGCCCGTCAGCAGCATGGCCGGGTAGGCGCCTCTGCGGCCAGCCAGCCGCTCTGCCCAGGCCATGGCTCCGTCCAAAAGCCCCGTCTTGCGGAAAATATCCGAATAAGCCGAAGATATGATAATAATGCCGGCGGTTTTCATCATAGAACGGATGCCGCCGCCGTTTATCATGGGGGCCAGCGCCTCATCCGCCGCCTCATACCCGGACCAGGCGGCCTTCAGCAGAGCAGCCCCCTCCATCCCCTGCAGATAAAGGCAGAGGGGAATGGCGCTTATAATGCTGGCGGACATGGCCCATTTCACATTCACCCGCAGCAGCGACAAAAGCATAATGACGCCGGCGGGAATCAGGGCCAGGGGGGAAATCATAAACTCCCCGGCAAAGAGGCTGTGCATATCCATACCCTCTCCCTGCCGGGGCAGCAGAAAACCTATCGCCAAATACAGCAGGGCCGCCGCCAAAAAGGGCAGCCGGGAAGATTTCAGCATCCCCTTGATATTATCGAAAATATTGGTTTCCGTCAGCTCCGCCACCAGGAGAGCGCTGGTGGAAACGGGGCTGCAGCGGTCTCCCACAAAAACCCCGGAAAGCACCGCACCACCCATCAGCCAGACGGGAATCCCCAGAGGGATGGCCATGGTGGCGCAGATGACCCCCATGGTGGCGGCGGCGCCGAAGGCCGTGCCCGTCAATACGGAAATCAGGCTGTTCAGCAGGAAGGTCATGAGCAGAAATACCGCCGGTTTTATGAGAGAGGAAGTATAGGAAACAATGGAGGGAATGGTGCCGGCCCCCCGCCAGTAGGCCGTCAGCAGGCCGATCAGCACGAAGGTGATGAGGATATTCCGCACCCGGTAGATACCGGCTCCGGCCCACTGAAAAAGCTCCCGCCAGGAGAAGCCTTTTTTCCGTCCGTAAAAACAGAAAAGAAGAAATCCGAAGGCGAGAGCATATAATATGGACTGATCCAGCAGCAGGCAAAGAATCAGCCCTGCGCTAAAGAGCAGAATGATCGGCAGCTCCATGCAGGCTTATTCCGCCTGGGCCTGATCCACCCGGTACATATGGGTCAGCAGGTCGATGAGCTTGTTGGTATAGCCCCATTCGTTGTCGTACCAGGCAATCAGCTTCACGAAGTTTTCGCTGATCATCACCCCGGCGGTCTCGTCGAAAATGCAGGTCTCAAAGAAGCCCGTCAGGTCCGTGGACACGATCTGGTCCCGGGTGCAGGTGATGATGCCCCGCATGGAGGTGCGGGCGGCTTCCCGCATGGCATCGCAGATATCATTATAATTGGTATTGGTCTTCAGCTGCACCGTCAGATCCACCACAGACACATCGTTGGTGGGGACCCGGAAGCTCATGCCCGTGAGGCGGCCTTTCAGCTCCGGCAACACCAGGCCCACAGCCTTGGCAGCGCCGGTGGAGGAAGGAATGATATTCCCCAGCACGCTGCGGCCGGTACGCCAGTCGCGGCCCGCCCGGGAGTCCACCGCCTTCTGCTTGGCGGTAGCGGCATGCACCGTGGTCATTAAGCCCTGCTCCACCCCGAAGGCATCGTTTACTACCTTCACCATGGGAGCCAGGCAGTTGGTGGTACAGGAAGCATTGGACACCACCTTCATATCCGGGGTGTACTCCATATGGTTGACCCCCATCACGAAGGTGGGCATTTCCCCCTTGGCGGGAGCGGACAGCACCGCCTTCTTGGCGCCATGCTCGAAATGGCCGGAGGCTCCTTCCGTGTTATTGAAAGCGCCGGTGCTTTCAATGATGTATTCGGCGCCGCAGGCATCCCAGCGGATATTGGCGGGATTGTCTTCGCTGAAGACCCGGATTTTCCGGCCGTTCACGATCAGATGCTGTTCATCCCGGGTGATAACGCCCCGGAAGGTACGGAAAATGGTATCATACTTGGCCTGGTAAACCATATAATCCAGGTCTGCATTCCGCAGATTGATGCCGCAGATCTCGTAATTGTCGCAGCCGCGCTCCTCCAAAATGCGCAATGCAACACGGCCGATACGGCCGAACCCGTTAATACCGACTTTAATAGCCATGATTTTTCCTCCGACAAGGTATTGTAGCCCCATTATAGCCGGGAATGAAGCGTTTGGCAAGCATTGTTATTTGATTGACAGACCGGAGCGGAAACGCACAAAAATGCGCCAGGAGCGGCCGTAAAGACAGATCCCCTGACGCATTTTATCATTTCCTTTTATTTCACATAGCTCACATGAAGCAGCTCGTGGGCTTTTTCTTCGCCCATTTCCTTCAGGATCTGAGCCACCACCGGATTCCGCTCCGCCCGCTTTACCAAGGAAACATCATCAATGCGGTGCAGGCCCTCGCCCCGGCGGATCTTCACCGCATTCAGGCCGTCCGGCTGGCCGGCGCCGCCTACGCAGCCCCCGTGGCAGGTCATCACTTCCACCAGGTGGTAGAAAGCCTTGCCCTCGTCCATTTCCTTTAAGAGCCGGCGGGCATGCACCAGGCCGTGGACCACGGCAATCTTTAATTCCTGGTCTCCCAGAGGCACCGTGACTTCCTTCACCGGCCCGTCGCCCCTAAGACCCAGATGGGCAATATCCCGCAGAGCATTCCGGGATTTGTCCGGAACGCAGTGCCGCACCACCGCTTCCGCCACGCCGCCGGTAACGCCGTAGAAATTGGCGGAGCCGGAGCCCATACCGAAGGGCAGATCCGGGGCTTCCATCTCCAGATCCTGCAGCAGAATGCCGCTCTCCCGGATCATATCGATGATCTCCCGGGTGGTGAGCACCAGGTCCACATCCGGCTGGCCGTTTTGCCTGAATTCTTCCCGGCCCGCCTCCATTTTCTTGGCGGTACAGGGCATGATGGCGATATGATAAGTCCGAAGGCCGTCGGCTTCGTCCCGGGCGGCAAAGCGGTCCCGGATGATGGCGGCAAACATCTGCATAGGGGATTTACAGGTGGAAATATTCTTCAGATACTTCGGATTTTCCTCCTCCAGATACTTGACCCAGGCGGGGCAGCAGGAAGTGAACATGGGGAAGGGGCCCCCGGCCTTCAGTCTTTCCTTAAACTCCTCCGCCTCGGAAATGGTAGTGAAATCCGCCCCGAAGGTGGTGTCGTACACCTCGTCGATGCCCATGAGCTTCAGGGCCGTCACCAGCCGGTCCAGCACATTTTCCCCGGCAGGAATGCCGAAGGCTTCTCCTACCGCCACCCGGACAGCCGGCGCAATCTGCACCACCGTCCGAAGCTTCGGATTGTGAATGGCCGCCCAGGCCTCGCCGATCTGGTTCTTTACCGTAATGGCCCCCACCGGGCAAACCGCCGCGCACTGGCCGCAGCTGATGCAGTGGGTGTCCGCCAGATTTTTGCCAAAGGCCGGCGCGATGCGCATCTGAGAGCCCCGCTGCACGAAATCGATGATATTCATCCCCTGCATTTCCTCGCAGGTCCGCACGCAGTCGCCACAGAGAATGCACTTATTGGGGTCCCGCACCACCGCATAGGAGGATTCGTCCAGCTCCACCCGCTCCCGGGTATCGCTGAAACGGACCCGGCGCACGCCGAATTGCTGGGCCAGGGACTGCAAATGACAATTCCCGCTCTTTTCGCAGGTGGTGCAGCTGCAGTCATGAGAGGCCAGGAGCAGCTCCAGAATCATCCGGCGGTGCTTTAACAGCCGGGAGGAATTGGTTTTGATCTCCATGCCGTCCCGGGGCTCCATGGAGCAGGAGGCGTCAATCTTGCCCCGGCCATCCTCCACCACACACATGCGGCAGGCGCCGTAGGTGGACAGATCGGAATGATAACAGAAGGTAGGCATTTCGATGCCGGCCTTCCGGATGACGGAAAGCACGTTCTTTTCGCCGTCAAAGGCCACCCGCTGGCCGTCTATAATCATGGTTCCTTTTGCCATATCCCTCACTCCTCTCTGATGGCGCCGAAGGCGCAGTTGCCGATGCAGGCCTTGCACAGAATGCACTTATCCTGATCGATCACATGGGGCTGCTTCACCGTTCCGCTGATGGCTTCCACCGGGCAGTTGCGGGCGCATTTGGTGCAGCCTTTGCACTTTTCGGGATCAATCACCAATCCCTTTTTCTTGCCGTTGCAGTGGGGACAATGCTTATCCACCACATGGGCCATATATTCATGCCGGAAATATTTCAGGGTGCTCAGCACCGGCTGGCAGGCGGTCTGTCCCAGGCCGCAGAGAGCGGTTTCCGTAATGGTGGCGGACAGGCTTTCCAGCATTTCCAGATCCTCCAGCGTGCCTTCGTTGTGGACGATGCGCTCTAAAATCTCCAGCATCCGCTTGGTGCCTTCCCGGCAGGGAACGCACTTGCCGCAGCTTTCGTTCTGGGTGAAATGCATGAAGAAGCGGGCTACTTCCACCATGCAGGTATCTTCATCCATTACCACCAGGCCGCCGGAGCCGATGATGGCCCCCACCTGCTTTAAGGAGTCGAAATCCATGGGCAGATCCAGGTGTTCCTCCGTGAGACAGCCGCCGGAAGGCCCGCCGATCTGCACGGCCTTGAACTTCTTGCCGTCCTTGATGCCGCCGCCGATATCGAAGATCACTTCCCGCAGGGTGGTGCCCATGGGAACCTCTACCAGGCCGGTATTTACCACATTGCCCGTGAGAGCGAAGGTTTTGGTGCCGGGAGAACCCTGGGTGCCGATGCTGCGATACCAGTCCGCCCCCTTCAGAATGATCTGGGGCACATTGGCAAAGGTTTCCACATTGTTCAAAATGGTAGGCTTGCCCCACAGCCCCTGGTCCACCGTCCGGGGGGGCTTGATCCGGGGCATACCCCGCTTGCCTTCAATGGAGGCGGTGAGAGCGCTGCCTTCGCCGCAAACAAAGGCGCCGGCGCCCCGGTTGATATGCATACGGAAGCTGAAATCGCTGCCCAGGATATGGTCTCCCAAAAGCCCTGCCTCCTCCGCTTTGCGGATGGCGGTTTTTAGCCGTTCCACCGCCAGGGGATACTCCGCCCGCACATAAATATAGCCTTCCGTGCAGCCCGCCGCCAGAGCGGCGATCATCATGCCTTCCAGCACGCAGTGGGGCGCCCCTTCCATAATGGAGCGGTCCATGAAAGCCCCGGGGTCTCCCTCGTCCCCGTTGCAAACCACATATTTTACATCGGAGATATTCTTCCGCACGCTATCCCATTTCCGGCCGGCGGGGAAACCGCCGCCCCCCCGGCCCCGAAGGCCGGAATCGGAGATGGTGCGGCAGATCTCCTCGTCGCTCATCTCGAAGAGGGCTTTTTCAAAGGCTTTGTAACCCCCCTTGGCGATATATTCCCGCAGATCCTCCGCGTCGCATTCGCCGCAGTTTTCCAGGGCCACCCGCTTCTGCTTTTTATAAAAGGGGATGTCCTGCTGGCGGGGATAGGCCACCCCGTCCAGGGTATAGACCAGGCGGTCGATGACCTCGCCCCCCAGCACCGTCTTTTCCAGGATTTCATGGCAGTCTTCGGGTTTTACATGGATATACAGAATGCCCTGGGGCTCCACATGCACCAGAGGCCCCATTTCGCAGAAACCATGGCAGCCGCTCATTTTAATGTGCAGTTCCTTGTTTTCATGGCTCTCGTGGGTCAGCCCCACATGCACATGCAGGCCCCGGCTTTCGCATTCGTTTTTCAGATTCTCATAGATTTTCAGGGCGCCGCCGGCAATGCAGCCGGTTCCGGCGCAAATCAGCACGGAGGGACGGCCCTGGGCCAGCTTCAGATCCGCTTCCGCCGAAGCCTGAAGAGCCTCAAAGCTCTGACGGTTTAAGGTTTTCACTTCGCTCATCCTGCTGCCTCCTCTTCCTTTCGCACCTGCTCCAAAAGAGCCAGGGCGGAGTCGGGATCCATTTTGGAATGAACCTCGCCGTCCAGGGTCATTACCGGCGCCAGGCCGCAAGCTCCCAGACATGCCACAGTTTCCAGGGTATAAAACCCATCTTCCGAGGTCTTGCGTTTGCCGGATAATCCCAGATAGTTGTAAATCGCATCATAAATGGGTTGGGATTTGCGCACGTGACAGGCCGTGCCGTCGCAGATTTTGATGATGTGACGCCCCTTGGCCTCCAGAGAGAAGTTCTCATAGAAGGTGGCCACGCTGTAAACCTTGGCCACGCCAATGTCCAGCTTCAGGGCGATCAGCGCCAGCACGTCCTGGCTTAAGTATTTGTACTCAGCCTGGATATCCTGCATGATGGCGATGATGTTTTCTTTTTTGCAGCCGTAGGCGTCGATGACTTCCTCCGCCCGCTGCAGCATCACGGTTTTCGCATCCATAGATGCCATTCCTCCTTTTCCGTGTGTTAAAAATTTCTCAATCTTAATTTTACAACAAATAAGAAAAGAAGGAAAGCAATTTGAGGATTATTTGTCAATTATATACAAACAAAAGAATGGTTTTCAAAGCCTTTTGCTTTTGAATATTATGAGGGGGGACGGTTCTCCCGTCCCCCCGGCAGAGCCTTCCGGCCCCTTTATTCATCTCTGCCCTTCTGCCGGATCAAAAAGAGGGTCAGGGCAAAGAAGCCGGCAGCAAAAGCGCACTGGACTAAAAGAGACTCTGTCACCAGCTGCCGATCTCCCAGGGACAAAGGTCCCTGCCGCAGTCCCAGGGTATTGACGGCCCGCACATACCACCAGCTGGGGAGGAAGCGGGAAAACTTCTGGACATTTTCTCCCAGCACATCCGGCGGCACAAAAACGCCTCCCAAAAAGCACATCCCCAGACCGATCACATTGGTCAGCCCCGTAAGCGCCACATCGCTTTTGGCCAGATTGCCCACCATAAAAGCAATGGAGGCCGCCACCAGCAGGAAAGCCAGGGAGTTCAGGATCACCCATCCTCGGTGGGGGCTGGTATAGAAATCCCCGCCCCGGGCAATGAGGGGAATCAGCAGGGAGGCAAACCATATCCCGGCGAAGACCGTGGCAAAAGCCATAAAGCCCTGCAGCGCCTGGGTCCGGGCGGGAATGGGGCAGGCCTTCAGACGGTCCGCCACATGTCTTTCCCGGAAGGATTTCAGCACGAATCCCACACAATATATAAAGACCGAAAGATACAAATAGGGCAGATAATTAAAGGAATAGGCCCAGTTGGGCAGGGTCTGCGCCTTCTTCTGTCCCCCTTCCAGCTGCACGGCGGCCTCGCTCCCCTTTAAGGCCAGGGTCCGCTGCCCCGCCTCTTCGGGAGAAAAACCCGCCGCCAGATAAGTCCGGTAGCGCATCAGAAATTGTTCCAGATCCGCATCGATATAGTAGCCCGCCGTGGAACCCGGCAGCTTCACCGCCTCCAGGGGAATTTCCCGGGCAGCGCCGGCCTCCAGGGAAGCGCCGAATCCCTCCGGAATGGTGAGAATATACCCGATTTCCCGGTAATACAGCCCCCGATTCAGCTCCTTCTCCTCTCCTTCGAAGAGGTAGGCCTCGTTATCCTGGGAAAGAAAAGACAGAAGCGCCTGGGACGCCTCGCTCCGGTCCCGGTCAATCACCGGAATCCTTACCTTCACGGGCTGGAACATCTCTTTCGCCTGGCTGCTCTGATTGCGGGAAAAAATCAGGGCCATCATGATAAAAATGGCGAAATACATGGCAATATAGCCCAGATTCTTCCTGATTACCGTCATATAAAGCCGGAAAACCATCCGATTTGTTTTAGATGCTTTCATAACGGGTCCTCCTTAAGGAAAGAAATGCCCAGGCCGTCATCACGCAGGCGAAGGCCAGCAGCAAAAGCAGCCGGATGCCCAGAGCGCGCCCATCGTTGTAAACATTCAGATAATACAGGGCGTCGCTGATGAGGGCCGCCGGGTTCATGCGGTTCAGCAGGGGAATATGCTTCTCGATATTGTATTTCATATCCCCAATCATCAAGCCCGCCAAAAAGCACAGGAACAGAGGCAGCGCCACCAGAATCAAGGTCTTCATCCCTTCCGTCAGGCGGGCGCTGCTGCCCACCACAATGCCTAAAGAAACCCCCGTCATGGAACCCAGCAGGCAAATGAGGGCCATGCCAAGGAAGTTGCCATTTAAGGAAATCCCCAGAACGAAGCGCAAAAAGAGCAGGAAAGCCAGGGCATTCACAAACTGAATGCTGATGCCCACCAGCAAATCCTCCAGCACCATCAGGGACTTTTTCTCCGGGGAAATGCTGCGTCTGGCGGCCAGAGGCGTGACATTGGCGGCATTTTCCGCTCCCAGCTTATGGCCCATAAAACAGCCGAAGAAGCACATCATGGAAATACAGGCAAAAAAGTATTCCAGCACGGTTTCATAGGTCTTGCCCCCCAGGGACACTTCCCGGATGGAGGAGGACTCCGCCTGCAAGGCCTGCATGGCCTCCGGCAATTTCTCCGGCCGGGTCCGGGCGATTTCTTCCATCATGGCGCTGTTTTTCATATAGGCATCCAGCACCATGGAAAGGGCCGTTTCCCGCAGCCCGCTCTTCCCCACGGACAAAGAGGGGGCGCCGTTTCTTTCGGCGAAGAAAATGCCCTCCACCGTTCCCTCTTCCAGAGCCTTTAGCGCTTCCGCCTCCTCCATGGGACGCACCGCCAGAAAATTGCCGTCCATGCCTTCCATAAAAGCATCAAACACCCTCTCCTGCCCGGCGGCCACATAGGCCACAGGGATTTCCGTCCAGGTATCCTTCCCCAGATGTCCGAAGGCGATAAAGAAGAAGGTGGCCAGAATCATGGGATAGACGATCCCCCAGAACATATTCCCCTTATCCCGTATCGTCTGGTAATAACGGTATTTCAGCCTTTCCATCAGTCCCTGAGCTCCTTTCCCGTAATTTCCAGGAACACATCATTTAAGGTGGGCTGTTCCGAGAAAACATTGGCAAAGAGGAGTTTCTCCGTCTCCAGGTAATGAAGCAGGGGCATTAAATGGCCGCTGCTGTTTTCGTATTTGATTTTCAGAATCTCCTGTTCATAGCTCACATCATAAACATGCTCCATCCGGCGGACGGCTTCCAGCTGGGAGCCGGTCAGACAGATGCCCTCCACCGTGACGGTTTCCCCGGTGCGGATCATGGCCTTTAATTCCTGGCTGGAGCCGCAGGCCACCTGCCGGCCGTGGTCGATGATGGCAATCCGGGTGCAGATCTTTTCCACCTCTTCCATGTAATGAGAGGTATAAATGATGGTGCTGCCCGCCTGATTTAGGGCGACGATGTCCTCCAGAATCCGGTTCCGGCTCTGGGGATCCACCGCCACCGTAGGCTCGTCCAGAATGATGAGCCGGGGTTTATGGGCTATGCCGCAGGCAATGTTCAGCCGGCGCAAAAGCCCCCCGGAGAGCTGCCGGGGCCGCTTTTTCACGTAATCCTTCAGGCCGGTGGACTCCAGGGCCTCCTCCACCAGTTTCTTTCTCTTTTCCTTCTCCGGCACATATAAACCGCAGAAATAATCCACGTTTTCGTAAACGCTCAGCCGGTCGAATACCGCAATATCCTGGAAAACCACCCCGATTTGCTGCTTCAGATGATACGCAGCGGGGGACATTTCCTCGCCGAATAAACGAATCTCCCCGTAATCATAATTCAGGAGGGCCAAAATACATCCGATGGTAGTGGTTTTGCCGGAGCCGTTAGGTCCCAAAAGCCCGAAGATTTCCCCCTCCTTCACCTCCAGATTCAGATGATCCAGGGCCGTTACATCCCCGTATCGTTTTACCAGTCCTTTGATTTGCAGCATCATGCTTTCTCCTTATGAAATCTTGCCAAGGGCAGCTTGCCCCCCATCATCAATTGCATTCTACAGAATTCCGCCCCCTCTCCGGTAGTGAGAAATGTCATTTCTTTTTTGGTGACATTTGTCATTTTTGCCATTCAGGGTCGAAAAGCCTTGCCGTATCTGTTATAATGCGGCTATGGAGCAACTGTATTATTTATGTGCAAAAGCTTTATTCCTGGGATTCGGTTTGTGGCAGGGGCTGCAGCTTCCGGAGCATAAGAAGCTTGTTCTGAGCCTGTTCCTGGCCTTGGCCCTTTCTTTTGCCGCGCCGCTTTTCCGGCGGAAAATCTTGCAGGCCATCCCCCTGGTTCTGGGCTGTCTGCTCCCCCTCCTGTACCCGGAAGCCATGGTCTTTCTGCCCTTGTTTTTGTTTGATATCGTTTCTCTGGAGGTGTATCCCGCCGCCCTGCCCGGACTTTTGACCCTGATCAGGCAGCAGCCCGGCGGCCCTTGGCTGGTTTATCTGGTATGCGGCAGCCTGTTAGCCGCCCTTTTAGCCTGGGTTTTAAGGGAAAACACGTCCCTGCGCAGGGCGCTGCGCCATGTCCGGGACGAGGCGGGCGAAAGCGTGCTGGCCTACAAGGCAGAGCAAAAAGCCCTTTCGGAAAAACAGGATGCGGAGGTCTATGCCGCCACTTTGACAGAGCGGAACCGCATTGCCCGGGAAATCCATGACAATGTGGGCCATATGCTCTCCCGCTCCCTTCTGATGACCGGGGCTTTGAAAACCGTCTATAAGGACGATGCTGCTCTTAAGGATCAGCTGGGCATGCTGGATCAGTCCTTAAGCCAGGCTATGACAGCCATACGGGAAAGCGTTCATGATTTATATGATGACTCCGTGGATTTGGAGCAGTCTGCCGCTGCTCTGGCCGCCGGCTTTAGCTTTTGTCCGGTGGCCCTGGACTGCCGCATCACTTCCGCCGCCCCCCGGCGGATCACCTACTGCTTTCTGTCCATTATCAAAGAGGCCCTGGTAAACATCCGCAAACATTCCCGGGCCACCCAGGCCCAGATTGCCATCACGGAGCATCCCGCCCTCTGGCAAATGATTATCCAGGATAACGGAGGCGGTTCCGGCCCGCTTCCCGAAGGGAATGCACTGGCAGATCCGTCCTTTTCCGCCGAACAGGGCCTGGGACTCAAAAACATGCGGGAGCGGGTGGAGCAGCTCTCCGGCACCATTCACTTTTCCCACGCGGATGGGTTCCGCATCTTTATATCCATCCCGAAGGAGGCTTTATGAGCAAGGAAATCCGAATCGTGATTGTGGACGACGATCCTTTCATTACCCTGGCCCTTCAAACGATTCTGCAGGCGGAAGACGGCTTTTCCGTATGCGCCGTGGGTTCCTGCGGCCAAGACGCGGTGGATCTGTATGAGGCCCATCGTCCGGATGTGCTTCTCAGCGACATCCGTATGCCCTTTGAGGAAGGGGAAGACAGCAGCGCCGCTTCCCCGGAGCTCTCCGGCGGTCTGGAAGCGGCGGAGCGGGTATTACAGCGCCACAGAGACGCCTGCATTTTGCTGCTGACCACCTTTTTGGATGACGCCTACATTATCCGGGCCCTGCGCACGGGGGTCAGCGGCTATTTACTGAAGCAGGATTATGCCAATCTTCCTGCCGCCATACGGGCAGCAGCGGCGGGGCAAAATGTATTCGGGCAGGAAATCACGGCCAAAATGCCCCTGCTGTTAGAGCAGGGGGCAGAAAAAAGGGGCGAGCGGGCAGCCGCCGGCGCCCTGTCCCCCGAGGAAGCCGCCCGGCTGGGCCTGACGGGGCGGGAATTTGAGCTGTGCGCCCTGGTGGCAGAGGGGCTTTCCAATAAAGAAATTGCGGAGCGGCTCTTCTTAAGCGAAGGCACCATCCGCAATTATCTGACCACGGTTTTAGAAAAACTGGACCTGCGGGACCGCACCCAGCTGGCAGTGTTTACCCTCACAGGGAAGCGGTAGGGAAAGGCTGTTTTATCGTTTCAAAGGCAGTCCGTCGCCGTCCGTAAAGTTATCCGTCAGAATCAGGATCAGATCCACAATAACCCCTATGCGGAAGAATCCTTTCGTGCACATATACAGGAGGCCGCTGCCGATTTTGCCTACATAAAGGCGATGCACGCCCCAGCGGCCCAGCAGCAAACAGAGCACCAAGGCAATCCACTTGCTGCGGGTGCTTACGGCCTCCCGGCTGACGCTCCCGTAAGCTCCTTGAGAAGTCCGGCCGAAGGACTGCTTCATATCCTGGGCAAATCCTTCTGCCCTTTCCCTGGCCTGGGAAGCAAAGCCTCCCATGGTTTCCCGGCTCCGGGTCTCCGCCTGGCTGTAGGCCGCCCGGGTGCCGCAGTACTCACACACCTGGCCCTGCAAAGGGGCTCCGCAAATGCTGCATCTTGCTGCGCTTTTTGCCATCATGGTCTGTTTCCTCCTTTCTCTGGATAGCTCCATTATAGCAAAAAACGATCTCATAAAAAGAACCGGAGGAGCAAAATAAAGGGTTCTATTTCCTCCGCAGCGGAAGAATCACGATGGGCCCCTTCTACGCCGCCACCGCGTTGGCATTCACCTGTTCAATCACTTTCCGGATCTATTATTTCTTCTATCATCCCACTCACAATATGTCCTAATTGCCTGGCATTTTGCGATGTAATAACAGGACGGCCGCTCTTATTCTCTATCTCTTTCCGGGCATTTCCGGCTATGGAACCCCCCACCTTTGCCACGGCCCGATTCTCTGAAAGCCCTTGCGGATTATGAATTTTGGTTAGTTCCGTGGTGGTGGCCTCTGCCAGCATATTCAGGGCCAGTTCCAGGGTGCTCATATTGTCCCGCAGATTCTCCTTTTTAAGCCCCTTCAGATTCTTATACTGTCTGGTGCTCATACCGGACCAGGCCCTGGTCACTTCGTCCGTCAATATGGCAAACTCCCGGTTTTCCTCGATTCCATGCGCCTTCCACTCATTAGTCAGTTCCTTTCTGGCCCGGATGGTCTGCAACCTTTGGTTGATCCAATCTGCCGGATAGCCCAGTTTGGCATAGGTTTCCAAA
Organism: uncultured Lachnospiraceae bacterium; assembly: GCA_902793995.1. Classification (GTDB taxonomy): domain Bacteria; phylum Bacillota; class Clostridia; order Lachnospirales; family Lachnospiraceae; genus UBA6987. The sequence continues at coordinate 23,105 of CADBFP010000037.1, forward strand.
GCCCGGTTGATGGTGATTTCCGGATCGATGGTTTCTTCAATGCGCTCCCGTCCCACCTGAGCCAGCCAAAGCTTAAAGGGCTCTGCCTTTTTGGAGGGAATGGATTGAATGAGGCGCAGGAGTTGTTCGGTGTTGGCCACATCGGTGAGTCGCTTTTTTCCGTCCTGGGCCAGCATTTTCAACTGGTTACAATTTGTAACCAGTTGACTGCCTTCCTTGGACAGCCGGTTTTTCAGCACCTTCCAATAATTCCTTGCCCCATCAATATCCGGCTGTTCCGTCAACACCCCCACCACATCCACAATGGAAAAGTACCACTCCTCGTTTTCTTCATCCCAGGCGGTGCGGATGGTTTGATTATCATAGATTTGCAGTTTTTCCTGCTTCATATCACGCCTCCTATCCCATACAGTTCATCACGACGCTGACCATCATTTCCTTCTCTTCCGGCCTTGACTCCGCAATCATAATCGTCAGCGCCACCAGAGTGTGATCGTCTATCCGCTTGCGCCCCTCTTCGTCATAAAGAATCCCGTTCCGATCCAGGAAATACAGGAACATGGTAGCTGCGATCCGTTTGTTTCCGTCCCAAAAACTATGGTTCTTTGTCACAAAATACAACAGATTGGCGGCCTTTTCCTGGAGACTGGGATATATCTCCACCCCGGCGAACGATTGATAAATATTTCCTATGCTTCCCTTGAAGGAATCATCCTTTTCAGCTCCAAACAGCTCTGATTCGTTTCCGAAACGCATGCTGTCAATAACTGCACGGCATTCCTCATAACTTAACACATAAACTGCCTGATCGCCGGCAGGCCGCTGCATGTTCTGGTGGTCGTAGGCATCCAGCAGATCCAGGGCCTTACTGTAGTTTTCAACAACCGTCAGCACCTGCTTGCTGTCCAAAGATTCCTGCGTTCGCTTCATGAGGCGAATCACATTGCCCAGCTGCTTTAGGCGGATGTCATTCAAAGCGTAGCCCTTCAGAATATACTCTTTGAGAACATTGTTGGCCCATCTGCGGAACTCCACACCCCGCTGTGATTTTACCCGGTAGCCCACGGAAATGATAACGTCCAGATTATAGAATGCAACCGGCCGGTCTGCTCCGGCAATATGCAAAAAATGCATATTGCTTTTCTTGTCCAATTCCTCTTTGAAGGCATTGCTGATATGGCGCGAGATAACCGATTGGTCTCTGTCAAACAGTTTCGCTAACTGTTCTTGTGACAGCCACACCGTATCATTCTCTACCGCAACAGAAAGGGAAACCTTTCCGTCATAACTGTTAAATAATACTAACTCTTGCTTGTTATCCATCTGATTTTCCTCTCTCTTTGAGTATTATACACGATTCTTCCCTATCACTCAGGATAATCCCGCCGAACTCTTCGCCTTCGACGCTCTGCACTTTTTCCGGACAAATTGCTTTATATCTTCCGGAAAGTCGATTACTCCCCCATGTTTTATGATAAAGTCCTCTCCGGCATAATAATATTCTGTCTTTGTTGCCGGTTCATACCAGACCAGTAAGTAGTCCGTTGTAGCTCGCTCTCTTCCACTCATTTTAGTCAGAAATCCTGCCCCCGGCAACTTCAAAACATCTTTCGGAGGAATCTTTCTCCTGGATTTTTTGAAATGCTCGATTAGATAATACTCCTCTCCAGCTATACTCAGAGACAGGGTCTTCGGCGGAGCCGGCTTTTTCTTTTCTGCAACACTATCAATGTTCTTCGCCATAGCGTATCCCCTATATTATTCCATTGGTATGTTGATAATATCACATTCCGATGGTATAATCAATATATTCATAAATATTTGGATGGCCGATGCATCAATGCCGGTATTACCACAGGGAAGGAGCCCTTTAGCATGAGCGTTTCATTGAATACTACCCGACTAAAAGAATGCCGGGAGAGACTTGGCATCACCAAAATGGAAGCGGCCAAAAGAATGCAGCTTTCCCAGCCGGGCTATTTGCGATATGAATCCGGCACCAGAGCACCATCCTTTCAAACATTGACGGTGATTGCCCGTGTTTTGAATACTTCCGTTGAATACCTGACGGATCAGTCCGATGATCCCTATCCTGTTTCCTATACTATTTCGGAAGCAGAGGATCCCGCGTTGTTTGAATTGGTCAGTATATGCAGGAATTCGGATGAAGACATGCTTAAAAGGTTGCTCTCCTATGCCGAAAGATTGTCGAGATGACATGTTCCGCCACCCTAACACTTCATAAACTGCATCACCCCATCTCTCCAAACTCGGTGAAACCTGCCGCCCTGGGGATGACAGGGGACGTATCCAATGTCATTAAGTTAAGGCATTCATAACAGAGATTTCGCAGTAAATCAAGGATATAGTCTGTAGAAGAATCAGGCTTTCTAAATCAAGGGCATGCAG
>CADBFP010000038.1:0-1389 GCA_902793995.1 uncultured Lachnospiraceae bacterium
CTTTTCTGAAGAATCCGCAACTGCGGAGATGTGTTTGTATGCGTTGATTTGCTATATGCTTTTCAAAAAAGCTCTTGACACAGCATTAGCAAGATTTGTATAGCTTTTCCTTTAAACAATCAGCTCACCAAATTGCGATGAAAATAAAACGACTGTATATTTCAACAGTCGTCTCTGGCGGAGGTCACTGGAGCTGCAGTGCCGATATTCCTCATTTTTTACAAAGTCCTCATACCGCAGAATACCGCGGTCTTCTTCTTGCAGCGGATCAGTACAACAAACTCATAGACTAACAGGCATACATATCCAATCGCCGCCACAATAATGCCCTTCAGCTCACCTCTCATCAGGCTGGAATTGAAGGCCGTAGTGACATCGTACAGAGTGTGAATGGTAATCGGAACGATGATTGCCAGCAGGTAATAGATGACAGGCGATCCTTTCCCGCTCAGCTTGCTAATCCTGGCTCTTCCAAGGAACTCAGCCATGACCATATTAAAGGTCATATGGGCCGGTACCGCAATCATTCTTACGACGGTGGAAAGTATGTTTGCGTCTTCACCACTACCGTAGGAAAACTCCTCTGCAATGGTAAATCCGATTCCTACACAAGCACCGATCAGTATGAATTCATAAACGTTTTTCACCTTATTACGGAATATGAACAGTATCACAAGGATCATCAGCAGCTTGGCGATCTCTTCCAAACCGCCCGCAAGTATCAGGTCTCTCCACAGAGCCTGAAAAAAGTTCAGCTCGCTCAGTTTAAGCGCATTAGAGTCATTTGACAGAAACTTCATATAGCCCATGGAAAAGGGGAGCGTTATCGGGAAAGACACCATACCAATAGCGATAGGTATCAGCGCCTGCTGCCACCCGACGGGCTCTGGGATCTCTCTCTTGACCATTCTCCCATACAGGATTCCGAGAATGATAATGGTTATAATAACGGATATAACAGCCATAGCGTTCATGTCTATGTTCCCTTTCTTTATTCCCTGCATCTTATTTATGCATCATACCAAAGATTAAGGCCAAAGTAAAAAGGAATCCTCCCACGGCATACACTCCTGTATAAGACCGCCTACTACCTCCTGCATAGCTTCGAGCTTATCTTCTATCTCAATCACCTCCGCTCGCTCATCCACCCTGCAGACAATCACTCGGATCTTATCTCTTTCATTATCCGTCATATTCATACCTCACTTTCTTGCAATTTAAAAAGCTCCGGCCGTACTGCCGAAGCCCATGTAGTCATCTCTACAAACTGCCGATTTGTCAATCCAATATCCTTTCAGGCCTATGTGAATAGAAGATCCTTTTAGGTTGGAAGGACAATATATGCTCCCAGTCGCTTTTCAGCTTTTCATTTTCTTCATATACATCTAT
>CADBFP010000038.1:1443-19864 GCA_902793995.1 uncultured Lachnospiraceae bacterium
GCTCTCATCGATTGGTGTATACGGAAGCCTGTCTCTTGCAAAAATACTGTCTGAGAAATGCACATAGTCTCTTTGAACATCTATCAGAATTAGCATGGCACCCTGTTTCATCAGATCACTGATAAGCCCCATATGATCCGGATGATAATGCGTCGCCAGTACATATTTTATGTTGTTAACCTTGATACCGTTTTGTTTCAGCGCCTTATAGAACGCAGGTAAAGTCCCTGCATAATCGGTATCTACAAGCAGGCCTCCGTCATTGCCTTCAATAAAAAATGTATTGGTGTTTCCGTACCTCAATATAGTCATTATTCCGTTACTTACCAAATATGTGGTATCAGCTTGCTTGTTTTTCTTCGCCTCAAGCAATTCTCCCAGGAATTCCCTGTTTTCCACATCATCAACAAGGATCATCTCCTTGGCACCTTCATACGGTACTTCCATGTCTGCATTTGGCATCATGGTCAATGCAGATTTTGTAGGCTTAACAAGAAAACGGTCATCATAAACACCGCCGACAACCTTGCCTCGAAAGCAGATAATGAACTCCCCCATCATCGCACGATAGGAAATATCGTCTGATCCGGGAAGCTGTTCCAAAATAAATTCCAAATAGTCTTTACTTGATGCCATTATAGTTCACCTCTGCAAACTTCGATTTATCTCTATCTTGTACTTTTCTTCGCATCCTCCTCTGTAGGGAAGAGCCGACTTTCTCTAAGTTATATCCCTCCGCCTGTATCCGTAAACTGTTCTATTGATACCAGGTCGATGCGGCATATTTGATGTTCTCTGGCATATTCAATCATATTTCTCATAAGGCTCGTACAGATTCCTTTACCACGGTATCCTTCTTCGGCTGCTGTATATGCTAAGAACCATCCCCGTGTCTTCCGCTACCACTTTCCAATCCGCTCCCTGAAAGTTTCAAATCGCTTGCCGACAGCATATACAAAATCTCCATCCGCAATCATCTTTTCAATATCCTCAAAGGAGACCCATTTTGCATCGATGGCTTCATCAGGCTGAAGAACAATCGAATCTATCGAAATATCTGCCATAACGGTATAAATGTCCTGAAAGAAATTCCTGTTTGCATTTGTCGCTAAAAATGTCAAATCACCTTCCTGAACCTTTATTCCTGTTTCTTCAAAAAGCTCCCGTACCGCCGACTGTTTTGTAGTCTCGCCGGCCAATGTCCCGCCGCCGACGAACTCCCACAGGTTTCCCGCCTTCTTATTCGGGTGTCGCTTGGTTGTAAGCATTTTGCCCTCTGGGTTTATGACCCAGATTTCACAGCAAACGTAATACTCGCCTTCCTTTAACTTATCGCCGCGAAGATGCGTCCTGCCTAAAGGTTTTCTGTCCTTGTCGTACAAATCCCAATATTCTAAAAGCTCATTCGATGATTCGCTTTCCCCTGAAAGGATATGCGAACCAGCGGTCTGAATGGTTTTTCTGATGAATTGTGAATCCTTGCGCTCAAGCAGGCAGGTGGTTTCAATATGTACCCCCTGGGGGAACATGTCCACGGGGCAGATTTTCACCGGCCGGTAGCCGCCCTGCTCCGCCAGGATTTTCAGATCTCGGGCCAGGGTGGCGGAGTTGCAGGAAACATAGACGATGCGGGCGGGAGAGCAGGCGGTGAGGGCATCCAGCAGGGGCTTCTGACAGCCCGCCCGGGGGGGATCCAGCACTACAACATCCGGCCTTTCCTCCGGATGCTCCCGGCAGTAGGCCGGGAAGATTTCCTCGGACTTGCCTGTGAAAAACTCTGCATTAGTAATGCCGTTTAAGGCCGCGTTTTCCCGAGCATTTTGGATGGCGGGGGCGATGATTTCCACCCCCTTTACCGAGCCGGCCTGCCGGGCAAGAAAGAGCGAAATGCTGCCGGTGCCGCAGTAGAGATCCCAGACATGTTCGGAACCCGTCAGGGCGGCATATTCCAGGGCTTTGGCATAGAGCTTTTCCGTCTGCAGCGGGTTCACCTGGAAAAAGGCGAGAGGAGAGAGCCTGAATTTCAGATCTCCGATGGATTCTGTGATAAAGCCGGGGCCGTATAAAGAAATCAGCTCCTGCCCCAGAATCACATTGTCCCGGCGGGTATTCACATTCAGGGAGATATCCGTCATGCCGGGAATATCGCACAGGGCTTTCACCAGGGCTTCCGCCCCCGGCAGTTTCCGGTCGTTGAGCACCAGGCAGACCATCCATTCTCCGCTGCCCTTGGCATGGCGGATTAAGGCGTGGCGCAAAAGGCCCCGTCCGGTAGTTTCGTCATAGGGCTGAATGTGATGGGTCCGAGCGTGGGCCAGGATGATTTCCAGAATCTCATCCATCCCCGGCAGATTGATGGGGCAATGATCCAGGGGGACAATCCGGTGAGAGCGGCCGGCGTAGTAGCCGGCAATAATGTTGCCGTCCTTATCCTTCCCAAAGGGAATCTGGGCCTTGTTCCGGTACTGCCAGGGGTCCTCCATGCCGACAATGGGCTCGCAGGCGGCACCAATTTCCTCTTCTGAAAAGCCTCCCAGGCGGATCAGATGCTGACGGACTTTATTTTCCTTAAAACGGAGCTGGGCGGGGTAGGAGAGGGCCTGGAGCTGACAGCCTCCGCAGGGGGCGGATAGGGGGCAGCGGGGGACCACCCGGTCCGGGGAGGGGGTCAGAATCTCGGCAATCCGTCCGAAGCCGTAGCTTTTGCCGGCTTTGGTGACAATGGCCCGGATTTTATCGCCGATGACCGCATCTTTAACAAAGAGGGGATAGCCATCATGGTGGCCAATCCCCTCGCCGGATTCGGTGAAGTCGGTGATATGAAGTTCGATGAGGTCGTTTTTGTTTAACATGTTTTCTTCCATACCACATGGATGCGGTATTTCATATCGGGCGGGCGGCTGATAGCCGCCCCTACGGCTGCTCTCCATCTGCGGGCGGCAACGCCCGCCCTGACGGACGGGCGGATGTATGCCGAGCGTGGCCGGCAAAACTTTTCGAGTGCCCCTCGCGTAAGCGGCGGGCCGAGAAAAGTTTTCGTCGCGCCAGCGAGGCATCGCTAATATCTACATCTCCGTCCGTCTTACATTGCTGTCTAAAAACTTCTGGAAGCCCAGCCAGCCGTGGGCGTTTTCATCGCTTAAGGTCTCACACATCAGCTGAATCTTGGCATCCGTGTTATCCGCCATATGCAGGGCAAGAGCCTCTAAAAGTGCCGGTTTCTTGGGCGATCCGAACTCAAACTCCCCGTGGTGAGCCAGAATGATATGCAGCAGCTCGTTCCGGACATTCACTGGAAAGCCGGGAATCTGAGCCATTTTCTCGGAGAGCATCTGCACTCCTATCACAATATGCCCCAGCAGCTGGCCTTCATCCGTATAGTCGTTGGCGGGGAAGGAAGACAGCTCCCGGGTCTTGCCGATATCGTGGCACAGGGCTCCGGCCAGCAGCAGATCCCGCTTAATCATGGGATACTTTTTGCAATAATCCTCGCACAGCTCCGTTACCCGGAGGGTATGCTGCAGGAGCCCGCCAGAAAAGCTGTGATGCACGCTTTTGGCGGCGGAGTGAGCCTTGAAAGCCTTGACAAAGGCGGGATCATTGACGAAAAAAGCCTCCAAAAGAGCCCGGAGCTGGGGGTGGGAAATGCTGCGGAGGGTAGTCAGCAGCTTCTCGTACATCTCCTCAATGGGATAGGGACTCACCGGAATATAATCCTTGGGGTCATACTCTCCCTCTCGGGCCACCCGGAGGCGCCGGATGCTCAGTTGCAGGGAGTTCTGGTAGCGCTTTACCTCGCCTTCCACTTTAATGTACTGCAGGGCCTCAAAGTGATCGATGCCGCTGGAAAGATCCCAGATTTTACCGTCCACGGTGCCGCTGGCATCTTGCAGTTTCAGGGAGTAGTAGTTCTTGCCCACCTTGGTCTGGGCCACCTCCTTGGAGCGGCACAGCACCACTTCGCTGATGCTGTCCCCTTCCCGCCAGTTTGCAATGGAATACATGAAATTACCTTCTTTCTAATTTTACATCGTAAGTCAAAGTTTGATAGGAATTGCGCCCTTTTCGAAGGATGGTCACGGAAATGGTCTGATCCGCCGTAAGGCTCAGCAGCACGCTGCGCAGCTCGTCCAGATTGCGGATATCGATTCCGGCCACGCTGGTCAGCAAATCCCCGCTTTGCAGGCCCGCTTTCTGGGCCGGGGAAGCGCTGCTGCAGCGGCTGATATAAATGCCGGAGGCCTCCGTACCCAAAGCCATCTTTAAATCATTGGACAGGGTGATGCCCTCAATGCCCAGGTAGCAGCCCTGGGTGCCGTTGCTTAAGGCCTCGATATAAGCCCTAAGGTCTGAAATACCTATGGCGGTCAGCGTGCTGCCGCTCATATAAGCCGGCTCGATCCAGCCAATCAGACTGCCTTCCAGATTGATCAAAAAGCCCCGGGCAGCCTTATCCCCCGCCAGATTAGTGTGCAGGAGGGAGAGCGAGGTATCCGGCGCTGAAAAATTGTTTTCCACATAGGTCAAAATTCCGTGGTTGTAGGACTTGATGATGCCTCCGATAGGCGCGCCCATGGCCACCACCGGCTGGCCGGCATAACTTACATAGGAGTTCCCTAAATTGATGGCTTTGATGCGGGAGAGGGTCTGCTCGCTGACCTTGGCTCGGCTGACGGCCATCACCATTAAATCCATCACACCGTCCCGGGCTTTGATGTAGGCATCCGCCGTTTCCAGGTTGGCGAAGCCCACCTGGAGGGTGCTGGAATCCGAAAGCTGGGAGGTGGCGTTGAAGGGGGTGAGAATTAACACTTCCTGTGCCGTCATGGCTACGATTACCCCAAAACTCTGGGTTTCATAGCGGTGGCCCACCTGAAAAAGAGAGTTGTCCTGATTGGTGGCGGTTACCGTCACCAGGGACCACTGGGCTTCGGTGCTGAGACTGTTGATGAGCACTGCCATCCGCTGATAATCCTTCAGCTCCAGATTGTGATCCGCAATCATATTTTGCACCGCCTGCTGCCAGGCGGCTTCATCCGGGGGCATGGTGGCGGGCAGGCTTTCCGTGGAAAGGGGCGGCACCGTAGTCTCCGGGGGTTCCGTTTCCTGGGGAAAAGAGACGGAGGGGGCTGTGGAAGCATCCTGCGGGAACAGTTTGGTATGTGTGAAATGGAAGGCGGCGCCGGCAATCAAGCCGAAACAAACCGCCAGCAGGGCTGTCTGCAGCAGCTTTCTCCAGAAGGGCAGCTGAGGCCCCCCGTTCATAACCGTTTCCCGTATAAAAGGCCGATTCTCCTGCGGAACCGAATCCTTTTCCTTTTGCTCTGACACGGCTTGATCCTCCTTGGCCCTATTTAAGCATAAAATGCGGAAAAAGTCCATAAAAAAGAGGGGCAGACCTTTCGGTCCGCCCCTAGCCGGGTAAGGCTTTTTATGCTACCGCAGGTGTTTTTCCGTTCTTCTTCATTAAGAACTGAAGCACGCATACCGCGGCAATCACGCCCAAACCGATGATGTCCGTAAGAGCTCCGGGAATCATCATGCAAACGCCGCCGGCGATCAGCAGCAGCCGGAACAGCGGGTTGATCTTGGTGAAGAGGAAGCCGTTCAAGGCCGCCGCAATACCAAACAGACCGATTAACGCCGTGATGGCAGTCTGCGCCACGGTTAAGAAGGTGACATTGTCGCCCTCAAAGAGCATCAGCTCGTTGTAGGCGAAGATGTAAGGCACCACGAAGGCAGCGATGGCCAGCTTGGTAGCGTTGATGCCGGTCTTCATAGGATTGGATTTGGCAATAGCCGAACCCGCGTAAGCCGCCAGGGCCACCGGCGGGGTGATATCCGCCACGATACCGAAGTAGAACACGAAGAAGTGTGCGGCTACTGCGGGGAAGCCCAGCTGGATCAGGATGGGGGCCGTGGTGGCAGCCATGATGCAGTAGTTGGCGGTGGTGGGCACGCCCATGCCCAGAACGATACAGCAAAGCATGGTCAGCACCAGACCGATGATGGTGGTATCTTTGGCCAGGTTCACAATAGCGTTGATCAGGGTGGAGGCCAGACCGGTGGAAGTGATACAGCCGGCAATGATACCTGCCATGCCGCAGGCTACGGCTACGCTGATACCGCTCTTGCCGCCGGCTTCCAGGGCATCCACGGAGTTGAAGAAGGTCTTCTTGCCCGCCAGAACCAGAGCCTGGTCCACGGAAACCTTTTCTTCTCCTTCCTGACCGGTAGCGTGGTCATGGAAGAAATGGATAAAGCCGATAATGATGGCCGCCAGAATTGCCAGAGCGGCGCTGTAGTTCATGGTACGGGTTCCGGAAGAAACCAGCACTACCAGCATGACCAGAGGCAGAATCAGATAGCAGAACTGGCCCAGGAATCTCCAGGTGGGCAGCTCGTGCTTCGGAATACCCTTCAGATTCAGCTTCTTGGCTTCCAAATGCACGGCAATGAAAATACCCGCGAAATACAGGAAGGCCGGAAGAATGGCCTTTAAGGCCACCTGGGCATAGGGAATATTCATGTATTCCGCCATTAGGAAGGCCGCAGCACCCATAATAGGCGGCATAATCTGGCCGCCGGTGGAGGCAGCCGCTTCCACGGCGCCGGCGAATTCCGGTTTGTAGCCCGTCTTCTTCATCATGGGGATGGTGAAGGAACCGGTGGTCACCGTGTTGCCTACGGAGGAACCGGACACCATGCCGCAGAGGGCAGAAGAGATAACCGCCACTTTGGCAGGACCGCCGCTGGACCAGCCGGCAATCCGGTTCGCAAAGGAAATGAAGTAGTTGGCGATGCCGGTCCGCTCCAGGAAGGCACCGAATATGATAAACAAGATAATGTACGAGTAACAGACGCTGATAGGCGTACCGATTACCCCGTTGGTGGTGTAGAAAAGGGTGTGGATCACGGAACGCAGCACAATACGGAACTCACCGCCGTAGCTGGCCTGCTTGATAAAGGCGTATATCAGCAAAGCACCGGCCACACAGAGGATGGGGATACCCACGGCCCGGCGGCACAGTTCCATCAGCACCAAAATGCCGATGACGCCCATAATAATATCCAGATTGTTGATTCGGTTCTGACGCTGGATCAAAGCCTGGGCATTAAAGGCAAAGTAGAAGAAGGCGGAGGCACCCGCCAGCATGATGATAATATCATACCAGGGCATGCTGTTTACTTTCATGTAGCCCTTCTTCATGGGGAAGTTCAGGAAGCCCAGAATCATAATAAAGCCCACAAAAAGAGGCAGGCGAACTTCCGGCATGGCAGTGGAAAACAGAGTCATGTAAATGCAGTAGAGGGAAAAGACCGCCGCCAGGATCTTAATCACTAGAGCAGGGGTGCCCTTCCAAATCCGGGTATTGGATTCCCGGTCATATTTCCGCATTATTTCGTCCAGGTTATTCTCTGTTTCCGGAACGGGATTCACTTGGTTTTTATCTTTCTTGCTCATGATATTCTCCGGTTCAGATAGACTTTTTATAACAGTGGGGCTGTGACAGCCTGGCCACAGCCCCCTGAAGAATCTCGGAAAGATTCAAATTATTTGGTTTTTACGGTCACGCCCTTTTCGCCAAAGAACTTGGCAGCGCCCTTGTGATAAGGCACGGAGGTCATGGAAGCGCCGTATTCTACGGTCACTTCGCCGTACTTGGCGTGAGAGGAAACCAGGGCAGAAGGATTCTCGAAGATATCCTTGGTCAGGTTGTAAACCACATCTTCAGGAACATCGTCGCGTACCAGCAGCACAGCGCCTACGCCCACGGTGGTAACATCTTCTGCGATAGTGCTGTAGGTGCCGCCCTTAATTACACTCTTGGTGTAGTAAGGGGAGGAGGCCAGCAGCTTGTTCAGATGCTCTTCATCGAAGGACACCAGGTGGGTGTTCTTGTTGGTGGCAGCCAGGTCAACCACAGCGGTGGTAGGAGCGCCGGCTACGATGAAAGCGGCGTCAATCTTGCCGTCTTTCAGGTCGTTGGCGGAATCGCCGAAGGACTGATAGGTGGGCTTGATGTCATCCAGCTTCATGTCGTAGGCAGACAGCACATCCAGGGCGTTGAAATACACACCGGAACCGGCAGCGCCGACGGATACGCTCTTACCCTTCAGGTCCGTTACGGACTTGATATCGGGGTTCACGGCTACCAGCTGAACGGTTTCCACATACAGGGCGCCCAGCACGGAGAAGTTCTCTACCTTGCCTTCGTCCTTGAAGAGGTTGGTGCCGTCATAGGCATAAGCCATAACGTCAGACTGGCAGAAGGCCAGCTCGGCTTCCTTGTCCTGCAGCTTGTTCACGTTGCCCTTGGAACCGGCGCCTACCAGAGCGGTCACCTTGGTGCCGATGGTATTGGTGGCGTGCTGAGCAATAACGGTACCGAACGCATAGTAGGTGCCGCTTTCGCCGCCGGTCACGAAGCGCAGTTCCTTAATGGAAGAGCTGCCGCCGGCTGTGGTGGTGCTGCCGGCCGCAGTGGTGCCGCCGCTGGGGCTTCCGCCTCCGCAGGCTGCCAGGCTGAATACCATGACAGCAGCCAAAAGGAATGCAATCAGTTTCTTCATTTTTTCTCCTTCCTTTTCCGTGCACAAAATTACCTTAAGAATAAAGAACTATAAAGGTTTTACGGTGCACCGGATTGACACGATTTTAACAGATACGGCCGGGACTGTCAATCCTCTTTGTTATAGGAATTATCACATTTTATACTTTATAACAGACAATTTATAAGGCGGATGACTTTTCGGCGGCTTTATGGTATGATGCCGGCGGAAAAGAAAGGATGAAAGCATGATTTTCGACACCCATACCCATTATGACAGCCGTCAGTTTGACGGGGACAGAGAGAGCCTGCTGGCAGAATTGCCGGAGGAGGGTATCGGCGCTCTGGTGAATATCGGCGCCAATCTGAAGGGGACGGCCCGTTCCCTGGCTCTGGCAGAAAAATGGCCCTATATCTGGGCCGCCGTCGGCGTGCATCCGGATGATGTGCAGGAACTGGAGGACTTAGGGGAAGAGGAGGCAGACCGGCAGCTGCGGGCCTTTCTGGCCCATCCCCGCTGCGTGGCGGTGGGGGAAATCGGCCTGGATTACCACGGAGATTATCCGGACAAAACTGCCCGGCCTCTGCAGCAGCGCTGGTTCCGTTTCCAGCTGGAACTGATGAAGGAAGCCGCTTTGCCCGGGGTGATTCACAGCCGGGAAGCGGCGGCGGACACTTTGGAAACGGTACGGGAAGCGGGGGGCGCAGAGCTTTCTCTGGTGCATCACTGCTTCGGCTATGAAAAGGATATGGCCCGCCTGTTTCTGGATATGGGCCATTATCTGGGCATCGGCGGGGTTTTGACATTTAAGAATGGACGAAAGCTGAAAGAAGTGGTACAATATATGCCGCCGGACAGGATATTGCTGGAAACGGACTGTCCTTATCTGGCACCGGAACCCTTCAGGGGCAGGCGGAACGATTCCCGGCTGCTTTCCTTTGTGATTGCGGAAATTGCCCGGCTGAAGGACATGGATCCGGAGGAAGTACAATCCATTTGCTGGGAAAACGCGTTGCGCTTTTACCGGCTGAAAGAACAGGCGCATGAAACCATATCTGGCAAACAGTGAAAAGACCAGGGAGCTTCTGGCCCGTCACAGCCTTTTTACCAAGAAGGGTTACGGGCAGAATTTTTTGGTGGATCCTTCCGTGCCGGAGGGAATCGTGGAGGCGGCCGGGCTGACTCCCTCGGATGCAGTGCTGGAGATCGGCCCCGGCATCGGAACCCTGACCCAGTATCTGGCGGCCTCCGCCGGGCGGGTCCTGGCGGTGGAAATCGACCGGAAACTGGAACCGGCGCTGGCGGAATCTTTGGCCGGATTTGACAATGCGGAGGTGATCTGGGGCGATATCCTAAAGCAGAACATCCCCCGTCTGCTGGAAGAAAAAGGCGTCAGGCCCCCGGTAAAGGTGGTGGCCAATCTGCCCTATTATATCACCACCCCCATCCTGATGGGGCTGCTGAAACAGGGGAACTTGTTCTCCTCCGTCACGGTGATGGTCCAGGCGGAGGTGGGAGAGCGGATGGTGGCCTCCCCCGGGGGGAAGGACTACGGTTATTTGTCCCTGTCGGTTCAGTATTATGCGGATCCCCGTCTGGTTTTGAAAGTGCCGCCCCATGTCTTTCTGCCCCAGCCCAAGGTGTCTTCGGTGGTGGTGCAATTGACGAAACGGCAGGATCCTGTTCCCGGGACAGCGAATCCGGAGTACCTTTTTGCCCTGGCGAAAGGGGCGTTTTTACAGCGGCGCAAGACCCTGGCCAATGCTCTGGCGGCTTATCCTCCGGCCGGCGTGAACCGGCAGCAGGTGGAAGCGGCGCTGGAGAAAATGGGACTGGATCCCCGGATCCGGGGTGAAAAACTGAGTTTGGAAGAATATGCGGCTCTTGCCTCCTATTTAGGAAAGGAGGAGAAATGATAAAAGGAGATGGCTCGGTGAGCAAGCAGGAAATAAAGGAAACGAAGGAACAGGAATTGGCTCCCCGGCGGCTGCGGCCGGGGATGATTGCCCTTTGGGCGCTGATGGCTCTGGCCCTGGCAGGGGGCCTTTTGTGGCTGATTCTGCGTCCCAGGGGGAACTTCAGCCGGATGGAAGCGGTGAAAAGCTTCCCGGTTTCCGTCTCCGGCCAGGCCCGGATGGTGTCGTATGGAGAAGGCTTGCTGCGCTACTCGGGCGACGGCATCAGCTATTTGAACAGCCAGGGGCTGGAGCAGTGGAATATCAGCTGTTCCATGAACAATCCCCAGCTGGTGATGCAGGGGGATTACGGGGCTTTGACGGATGTGAGCGGTCAAAGCGTGGTGGTATTTAATCAAAAGGGGGAAGTGGGCCGATACACCACCACGGATCCCATTATGACGGCGGCGGTTTCCGCCGGAGGCGTCACCACCGTAGCCCTGGAGCGGGATTTGAACAGCCTGGTTTGTTTTTACGATAAATTCGGCCTGAAGCTGGATATTGAGATCAGTCTGGAAATGTCCGAAAGCGGCTATCCCATGGCCATGGCCCTTTCTCCGGAAGGCAGCGGCCTGGTGATGTCCATGGTTAGTTCCAAAGGCGGCAGTCTCAACAGCCAGTTGGTCTTTTACAATTTTACCGTGGGCCGCAGTGAAGCCAACCGGCTCATAGGTTTTTTCAGCCACGAAGGGCATCTGCTGCCCCAGATCGATTACCTGGGCAGCAAGCGGGTCGCCGCCGTGACGGATGCGGGGCTGGAAGTTTACTCCCTGGATCAGGAAAACAAGCCGGTGCTTTTGGAAACCATCCCCTTCCCCGGGGAAGTCAGCGCTTATGTGGTGGAAAACCGCCATATCGCCTTCCTCTTCGCGGAGCCGGGCAGCGGGAACAATACCCTGCATGTGTATGACGAAAACGGAAAAATGCAATTCTCCAAAGAGGCGGGGAACGGGGTGCGGAAGCTGCAGCTGGGCAGCGACCTGGTGCTGCTCCAGCGGGAGAATCAGCTGCAATTATGGGATTATAAAGGCAATTCATATTTTAGCGGCAGTCTGGACCATCCCAATGCCTACCTCTTCCTGCAGGGGAAAAAGATGCTGCAGCTGGAAGGCGGCCAGCTGAATCATATGCGTTTCAGATAAGGAGTGGCTGGGCATGCGCTTAAGCAAAAAAATGGTTTTGGCGGTACTGTGCCTGGTGATTCTGCCCCTGGTGCTGCTGACGGTTTCCTGGATCCTGCTTTCCGGCGGGGGGGCGGCAGCTGCTGCCGGCACCGTTCGGCTGCTGCTGGGGCTCAGCGTGCTGGCATTGCTTCTGGGGGCCCTGCTTTTATTGCGCTGGCAGGCCAATCATTTCTCCAAACCCTTTAAGCAGCTGCAGGAGGCCGCCGGCTTAATCCGGGACGGCAATCTGGATTTTGAGCTTTCGGCAGACGCGGACGATGAATTCAGCCAGCTCTTTGACAGCTTTGAGGAAATGCGCCTCAGGCTGAAAAACAATGCGGAGGAGCGGCTGCGCTACGAGCAGGACAACAAGGTTTTAATCAGCAATATTTCCCATGATTTAAAAACCCCTATCACCGCCATTAAGGGCTATGTGGAGGGCCTGAGGGACGGGGTAGCCTCCACGGAGGAGAAACGGGCCAAATATCTTTCCACCATTTACAGCAAGGCGGACGATATGGACAAACTGGTGGACCAGCTGTCCTTTTATTCCCTGGTGGACAGCGACCGCATTCCCTATCATTTCACAAGACTGTCCGCCCGGGCCTATTTTTCCGACTGCCGCTGGGATTTTAAGGAAGAGCTGGATGCCCAGGAATTTGAGACCGATTATGAAAATCTGGTGCCGGAAGAGGTGGAGATGGTGGTGGATCCGGAGCAGCTGCGCCGGGTGATCAGCAATGTGATTTCCAACTCTGTCAAATACCGGGACCGCAGCAAGGAAAAAAGCCGGATATCCTTCCGGATCCGGCAGGCGGGGAAGAAGATTCTGGCGGAGATTGAGGATAACGGCGTGGGCATCGCGCCGGAGGAGCTGCCCCGGGTGTTTGACCGTTTTTACCGTTCGGACGCTTCCCGCAGCGCCGTCACCGGAGGCAATGGAATCGGCCTGTCCATTGTAAAAAAGATTATGGAAGACCACGGAGGCCGGGCTTTGCTGAAAAGCGAGCCGGGCCGGGGCAGCTGTATGACCCTGGAGCTGCCGGTTTATGAGGAATCAGCCCATGAGCAAGATATTGATCGTAGAAGATGACCAAAGCATCGCTGAGCTGGAAAAGGACTATCTGGAGCTGAGCAATTTTCAGGTGGAAATTGCGCCGGACGGTCATAAGGGCCTGCAAAAGGCCTTAGAGAGCGGCTATGATTTGTATATTATTGACGTGATGCTGCCGGGTCTGGACGGCTTCCAGCTCTGCAGCAAAATCCGGGAGAGCCAGAATGTGCCTATTTTGCTGGTGACGGCGAAACAGGACGAGCTGGACAAGATCCGGGGCCTGGGCCTGGGGGCGGATGATTACATCACCAAACCCTTCAGTCCCGGGGAATTGCTGGCCCGGGTGAAGGCCCATCTGGGCCGCTACGACCGCCTGACGGGGGTCAGCGCCGAGAAGGGGCAGCTGATTGAAATCCGGGGCCTGCGCATCGACCGGGCCGCCCGCCGGGTCTGGGTGGATGAGCGGGAAATCAATCTCACCAGCCGGGAATATGAGCTGCTGACCTATATGGCCTTAAATCCCAACAAGGTGTTTTCCCGCCAGGAACTGTTCCGGAATATCTGGGGCATGGAATGCGTGGGAGATGTGGCCACGGTAACGGTGCATATCAAGAAGATACGGGAAAAAATCGAGCTGAAGCTGTCCAATCCCCAGTATATCGAAACCATCTGGGGCGTGGGATACCGCTTCAAAATGTAAGGAGGACGCCATGGGAAAGGAAACCAGGAGCAGAACTGTTACGGAAGCCAAATTAAAAAAGCTGGCCCGCTATGAGCTGAGCTTTCAGGATGTATTCGGACCGGAGGAGGAAGTGGATGAGATTTCCGTAAAAAAGCGTTATGCTGCCTCCCCGGAGGATTTACTGGCCGCTTTGGATAAGGGGGAAAAACTGCCTTATCAGCAGTTTTGGGAAGAGTGGCTGGAGCCGCTTTGGGACTGGGGACCCCATGCCTTTTATTTGTATGAGGAGGAAAGCTGGAGCGGCGGCGAGCCGGGTTATCCGGGCCTTAAGGGGGAGCCGGAACTGACGGCGGAGATCTGGGAAAACATGCTGGAGGATGTGCTGGAGGAGTGCTTTGACGGGGCTGCTTACCGAAAGGAACTGACGGATTTGATCCGGATGCGGGAGGTGGCCGTGCCCCTCAGGCAATATGCGGACAGCGTCAAAGAAGATTATTTGATGTACTATTACCGGAAAGGCCTGGAAGGCATGTCGGAGAAGGAATTGCTCCAGTATGTGCTGTATGCGGACGAACTGGCGGGGAAAAAGAATACCCTGGGAATGCAGATCAAGGCCGCCGGCTGCTTTGGCGGAGATAAGGCCTATGCCTGCAACTGGAAGCGAGCAAAGGATTTGTATCTCCAGCTGCTGGAGCTGGATGAGAATCCTCACAGCGCCGCCATGCTGGGGCATTTATATTACGATGGCCGGGTAGGGGACGGCAAGCCGGATTATGGGAAGGCCTTTTACTACTACAGCATCGGAGCCCTGGGAGGGCACGACGAGGCGGCCCTTCGGCTTTCGGATATGTTTCTGAAAGGAGAAGGGGTGCCGAAGAATGCCGGGATAGGCTACAAATTGGTTTGGGAGCAATATAAGGAGCTCCTGCCCTTTGCGGCAGAGGGGGAATTTGATACCCGCTTCCCGGAAGCCGCCTGGCGGGCGGGAGAAGCCATCCGCAAAAATGCGGAACTGGAGGAAGATTACCGGCAGGCCCTGCATTACCTGCTGCAGGCAGAATATGCCCTGGGGGAGCGGAAGAAAGTCCGGAACGGAGAGGCGGAGCGGCTCCTGGAGCGGGATATCCATCTTTCTCTTCAGGCGGTGCGGAGAAAGACGGCGGAAATCCCTGCCGGCTCCACGCATCTACACCCGGATAGTTTTTTCGGGTACCTGAGAGATGTTTATGACGGAAAGGCCGTTTTTTCCCTGCAGTACAAGGACTTGGCCGGGGGCAAGAAAAAGCTCACCCTCCGGCGGCTTGACAGCTGGGGCGAGCCCAGACCCCTTTTCCTGACTCTCGCGGAAGGGGAAGGGAAATGCCTGCTGGCGGATAAGCTGGAGCTGGAAGTCAGCCACATGACGGCCTGGGAGGAAGCGGCAGCGAATAAAGACTCGGCGGTCAATTTTGATGCCTACGAAGATGGCCGATTCCTGTATAAAGATGCGCCGGTGCTGGTCTGCGCCGGCTTGTGGAAACTGAAACTGCCCAAGGATAAGAAGTAAAATGAAGAAGGGGAAGATTTTTATCTGGATCGGCGCGGCGCTGCTCTGCGTCATAGGGATAGCGGCCGGGATTTCCGCCGCTATGGGCCGGGGCTTTAATCCTTTAGGACTGCTACCGGGCCAGCGGGGGACCACCTCTCAGGGGACTTTGCCCCTGGTGATTGAGATTACCCGGCCTATTTCAGGCGATAGCGGGCAGGCGGCGCCGGTAACGGAGGCCGTGACGCCGGAGCCCCTTGCCACGACGATTCCCGTGACGGAAGCCCTGACTACAGAAGCGGCCCCGGCCACGGAAACGGAGAACCGGGAAGAAACCAGGGAAGAGACCACGGAAGAAACCACGGAGGAAGAGACGACAGAAACGGAGACCTGGGAAGAAGAGACTACGGACGAGGAAAGCACGGAAGCGGAAACGCCGGAGGAGACAACGGAGGAGGAAAGCATGGAGGAAACCACCACGCCGGAAGCTACGACTCCTGCGCCCACCATCCCTGAACCTGCCACGCCGGCGCCTACCACGCCGGAACCTACCACCCCGGCCCCTACCACGCCGGAACCCACGACGCCGGAGCCCACTACCCCGGAACCCACCACAGCGGAACCTGCCACGCAGGCGCAAGAGACGGTGCCGGAAGAGCTCCGGCAGCACCTGGCGGCTCTGGACATGGAGGCGGAACAACTGGTTGGAACCCAGCTTTTGGTGGTGAAGGGGCTGGAAACCCCCAAATGCCTGGTATACGCATATGAAAAAACAGAAGCCGGCTGGCGGCCGGTGGAATGGTTAAGCGGCATCCCGGGCATTATGGGCCGGGACGGCATGGCCTGGCATACCCCGGAAAATGCCAAATATACCCCCATTGGCTATTTTGGCCTGGGACCGGCCTACGGCGAGGCGGAATGGGAAGATACCGCTTTGGAGTATCATCAGATTCAGAGCGAAGATTATTGGGTGCTGGACCCGAATTCCAAATATTATAACCAGCTGTACAAAACCCATTACGGAGATAAGGATTGGGAACATGCGGAGGAAATGATTGCCCTGTTGGAGTATTACGCTCTGTGTATCTATGTTCAGAAAAATGTCAACCCGGTGGTATATAACGAAGGCAGCGCCATTTTCGTGCATATTGACCGTCTGGATAATTCCACCAGCGGCTGTATCGGGGTGGAAAGATGGGTGATGGAGGCCTTGTTTAAGTGGATGCGGGCGGATGCAGATCCCCATATATTCCTGTATCCGGGGCAATAGGATTCGGTTTACAAACCGGCCAGGTATGAATTCCGATACCGCCGGTCGTAAGTCACTTCCTCTCCGAACCAGGCTGGGGGCGTGAAGGCTTCCGCTTCCTCTACGGAAGGAAACTCCACCTCCGCCATCCACAGGCCCTGGTGTTCCCCCTGGAACACATCCAGCTCCACCGTGTAGGGGGGCAGGGGGATGCGGTAGCGGGTTTTGACCACCGGACGGCCGTCGGTTTTGGCGGCCAGATGGGCAAAACTCTCTTCGCTTAACGGAAGTTCATATTCCTCGTGGGCCAGGGTCCCCGGCCCTTTTACGGTGAGAATCAGGGCCTCCCCCATCCGGCGGATCCGCAGGGCGGGACGGGTGCAAAGATAAGCCTGCCAAACAGCATCGTGAGGATATTGCTCCAAATCGGCAGGCAGTTCGGGAATCAGAAATTTCCGTTCGATTTCCATAGGTTTATCTCCTTATATACACAATATTATCATCACAATGAGTTGAGGTCAAGAATGGGCAGCAGGAAAGAACAGGAACGGATACAGGAAATCTTAAAGCGTCTGGATCAGGTCTATGGTACCGAAAGCAAAACCTATCTGGAGCATGAAAATGCCTGGCAGCTGCTGGTGGCCACCATTTTAAGCGCCCAGTGCACCGATGCCCGGGTGAATCTGGTGACGAAGGATCTGTTCCGGAAATACGACAGCCTGGAAAAACTGGCGGCGGCCCGGCAGGAGGAGCTGGAGCAGGATATTTTCACCACCGGTTTTTATCATAACAAGGCGAAGAATATCATTGCCTGCGCCAAGGCTCTCCTGGAGCGCCATGGCGGGGAGGTGCCCTCGGACATGGAAAGCCTGACAGCTCTGCCGGGGGTAGGGCGGAAGACCGCCAATGTGGTACGGGGGAATATTTTCGGTATTCCCAGCGTGGTGGTGGACACCCATGTGGGGCGTATCGCCAGGCGGCTGGGGCTGACCCGGAATCAAGATCCGGTGAAGGTAGAGTTTGATTTGATGGAAAAGGTTCCGGAGGATCATTGGATTTTGATCAATCTGGATCTCATTGCCCTGGGCCGCAGCATTTGCAAAGCTCCCCGGGCCAATTGCGGGGAATGCTTTTTGAGGGATCTGTGCCCGGCCTGCCAGGAACCATAAAAACCCTACCCCCTACTCCCTACTCCCTACTCCCTACTGCCTACTCCCCCGCAAAAAGCAGTTGGCAAGCGAGGGAAAATAGTCTATACTGACAAAGCCAAATCACAAAACAGCGAGGAAAAGCATGTTTGATTTCAACAATAAAAAGAACAAAAAGATTCTGGTCCGGGTGGTGGTAATCATCCTGATTCTGGCTATGGTTATCCCCACGGCCTATACCCTGATTGCCGCTCTGTTGGAAAAATAAAGATGGAAGCCCTGAACATCGTTCTCCTGGAGCCGGAAATCCCCGCCAATACGGGGAATATCGGCCGCAGCTGCGTGGCCACCGGCAGCCGGCTGCACCTGATAAAACCCCTGGGCTTCAGCCTGGAAGAAAAGCATTTGCGCCGGGCAGGCCTGGATTATTGGCCCCGGCTGGATGTGACGGTCTATGAGGATTTTGCGGATTTTTTAAGCAGAAATCCCGGCGCGCGACTCTTTTTCCTTACCACCAAGGCCCGGCGCACTTATGCGGAGGCGGCTTTTAGCCCCGGAGACTTTCTGGTATTCGGCCGGGAGAGCGCCGGCATTCCGGAGGAGATTTTGCTGGCCCACGAGGAGAGCTGCCTGCGGATTCCCATGGTGCCGGACAACCGTTCCCTGAACCTGTCCAATTCCGTGGCCATTGTGCTTTATGAAGCCATGCGGCAGCTGGATTTTCCCGGCCTGGAAGGCCGGGGGGAGCTGCACCGCCTGCATTGGAGGAAAGCAAATGAACAGAACCTATAAGGATGAAAACGGCCTGATCCGCACGAAAAAACACAGCGTTTCCTATTATATTATCTGGTATTTCGTTTGCGTAGGCATTGTGGCGGTTTACCATTTGATTACAAAGCAATTTGCCTGGGGGCGGCTGGGGGTGATGGCCCTGGTGCTGGGAATTGTCAGCGTGGGCTGGTTTTTCATGGATCGGATCTCCGTGAAGCAGGAGGAATCCATGGCCCGGGAGCTGGAAGCGCGGAAGAAAGGAAAATCCGGGCAAAACCCTTGATTTTTCCCTTCGTATCGGGTAGAATAGCAAAGCGCTTG
>CADBFP010000039.1 GCA_902793995.1 uncultured Lachnospiraceae bacterium
CTCGGTCTATCTGTGCTGGGCGCTTATGGACTACGTTCTTATCGGATTTGTGTCAAAGAATTACGGTGATACAGGGCTTATCACTCTCGCCGTAGTCGTCAGTCTGATCGAATTCGGTGTGGTGCTGGATGGCGTCGGAATGGCGATGCAGCCGCTTATCGGTACATATTTCGGAGAAAAGAACCATCCCCTGATTAAGAGGGTTACCAAAATCGGTATCAAAACGGCCCTGGCGGAAGGTGTGCTGGCTACGATTCTGATATGGATTTTTGCCGGACAGTTCTGCGCCTTGTTCGGTATCCGGGGCGGAGAAACCCTGGCCCCTTCCGTTTCCGCCATCCGCATCGTTTCTCTGGGCTTTATGTTCTGCAGCGCGGTTTCCCTGATGACTTCCTATTACATGCTGATTGACCGGATTGGGATGTCCCTGTGTTTCTCCTGCCTGCAAAACGGTCTGCTTTATATCCTGCTTCCCATTTTTTGCTGCCTGCTCTTTGGCTTTAACGGCATGTGGGCAGGTTTTGTTCTGGCGCCAATTCTGACACTGGTGTGCGCCCTGGGCTTTGTATACTGCCGTTTTGGAAAGAATCAATTCCCCTTCCTGCTTCAGGAGATGAAGGATGAAATCGTGGTGCTGGATGCCCGGCTGACACCGGATTCGGCGGCGGATTTATCCAAACAGGTGGAGGACTGCCTGTTGTATCATCAGTGGGCGAAGGAAGCCGCCGGCCGGGCAGCCTTGTTTACCGAAGAAATGGGCCTTAGCATTTTAGAGAGAAATAAGAAGATGAAAAAGCACCTCCTGATAGAGCTGTCCCTGTTTCTGGAAGAAGATTCGGTGCTGATGATCGAGCGGGATTCGGGGGAATTGTTTGATTTAACGGATTCCGACCTGGCGGTCAAGGGACTCAGCAGTTTTGTCCTAAGCGGATTGATGACGGAGCAGCAGGAAAAGAACTATTTAGTCACCACGGGCTACAACCGGAACATGATACGCTTTGAGAAGGGAAAGTAGGAGCGTGGAGTTTGCCGCCCCGGGGGCGGGCACTGCGACGGCGCGCAGCGCCTAGTCCTTTAGGGCCCGCCTGTCGGAACTCTTTACCCCCGGTTGATTCGTTTGATTTTCTTGGCTGGGGTCAAAACATTGCCGCTGTATTCCGTAAGTTTCCGGGTATTGGCCATGGTGGCCTGTACCCGGATTTGTTTTAGGCTGAGTTCTTTGTCATTCAATCCTTTATAATCGATGCTTGTGTCGCGCAAATAATAAACCGGCTCCTTGAATCGGACATCATATTCAGATACTATTGCCAGACGATCCTTCGGAATTAAGAGGGCTTTGTAGTGAGCGCCCTCCTTGTCAACATAAGGCGCTTTCCAAACGAAGAAATAAAGGATGTATCCAAAACCGGCCACAATCAGGGGAAGCAGAAAAGCAAAAATAATCTTTTTTTCATAAACCAGCATATTGTAGCTGATAACGGTCAAAAAGGGGAAAACAATCAGCGCCGCCAGAATGGCCATGACAGAAAAATCAAAGAGCCGTGTCTTCTTCATAATGAATTTACCTCAAGCAAAAAAGTATCTTGCCGTAATCATATATGCTTCCGGGAAGAGTGTCAACAAATGCGGGAAAAACTATTTACTATATTTCCTTTTTTTCTCGTGAGAGAGAAAAATGGTATTGACAAGAATTAAAGGTTTTTCTATAATTGCTCTCATAGTAGCATCGGTATCTAGAATTATGCCCTGAGGCAGTACTGATGTATTTTCTTAAGGAGGAAAAACTATGAAAAAGTTGCTGGCACTGTTGCTGGCTGCTGCGATGGTAGTAGGCCTCACCGCTTGCGGCGGTGGATCCACTCCTACCACTGTAGCTCCGGCCACTACCACGGCGGCACCGGAGACCACCAAGGCTCCGGAGACCACTAAGGCTCCCGAGACCACCAAGGCTCCCGAGACCACCAAGGCTCCTGAGACCACCAAGGCTCCCGAGACCACGGTTGCTCCTGTGGAGACCACTACGGCGGCTCCTGAGACCACGGAAGCTCCCAAGCCCGACACGCCCGATATTCCTGATCAGATCGAAAATCCGGAATTCGAAGTGCTGAAGGCTGCCGGCCTGGAATGGGATAAGGACTATACGTCCCTGTACAAGCACTGCGGCAAAGATGTGAAGATTGCCGACGTGATCGAAGATCCCGAAACCGGCTTCGCCTACATCAATGTGGACGGCGAGCTGCGCGAGCTGGGTCTGGACTTCCTGACCATGGCTATGGTGTACAACACTGATCCTGAAGGTTCTGAATATGATACCGAGGATGAAGTGTATGCTGCCTGGTGGAGACTGTATATGACCCGCTGGAACTATCTGCTGCCCGAAGTACCGCTGTACTCCAATGAGTACTATGATGTGTACAGCACCAAGATTGAAGGTGTAGAAGATCATCCCACTAACGCTTTCTGGAACCCTGCCCGTGCTCTGATTGAATGGTCTTCCCAGAAGGATGACAAGAGCATCATCTTAGGCAACTCCACTGCCCTGTCCGGCCAGTTCCGTTACCCTACCTTTGGTAAGAGCTCTGCCGGCGCTGCCGACAATGATATCAACTCCCTGATCACCGGTTATCAGACCGTTGTGGTGAACAAGACCGACGGCAGCTATGTGTGGAATGATACCGCCGTGAAGTCTCACGAAGAAGTGGAAAACGAAGATGGTTCCAAGACTTTCACCATCACCATTAACGAAGGTCTGACCTTCAGCGATGGCAGCCCCATCACTGCGAAGAACTATCTGGTTTCTTCCCTGATGATTGCTTCCCAGGTACAGACCGGCGCTTCTGGCAAGAACAGACAGCCTGTGTCTACTCTTGGCGGCAAGGAATACAACAAGTACACCGGTCCCGGCAGCGCTGAAGGAACCAAGGAATATGCCGGTCTGCGTCTGCTGGATGAGTATACCTTCTCTGTTACCGCAGCGGCTGACAGCATCCCTTACTTCTTTGACATTACCTATGCCTCATTCAGCCCCGATCCTGTGGAAATGTGGTTAGGCGAAGGCGTGGACATCATGGATGACGGCAATGGCTGCTACCTGTCCGATTCCTTCTATGACAAGGATGGCGATGATTACAAGCAGGCCGCCAACATCAAGTTCTATTCCACCGATGTTAGCACCGATAACTGGAGCAAATATCCTTTCAGCGGCCCTTACATGGTAGAGTCCTTCGATACCACGGACAACACCGCTGTTCTGGTTCGCAACCCTGAATTCAAAGGCAACTACGAAGGCGTTGTTCCCACCATCGAAAAGATTATCTACAAGAAGGTGGTAGACAAGACACAGCTGGAACAGTTAAAGAGCGGCGAAATTGATTTGATCATGGGTGTCACCGGTGGTGCTTCCACGGATGAAGCTCTGAAGCATGTAAATGCAAACTCCAGTGATTTTGCAGCTGTTCACTACAGCCGCGCCGGCTACGGCAAGCTGGGCTTCCGTTGCGATTACGGTCCTGCTCAGTTCCATGAAGTGCGTCAGGCCATTACCTATTGCATGAATCGTCCTGAGTTTGCCAAGGACTTCACCGGCGGTTACGGCGGTGTGGTGGATGGTGCTTACTACACCACTGCCTGGTTCTATCAGGAAGCTGTCAATCAGGGCTTGATGCTGGATCCTTATTCCACCTCCTCCGACAGCGCTATCGAAGTGCTGGAAGAGAACGGCTGGATCTATGACAAGGACGGCAACGAGTATACCGACGGCGTTCGCTATAAGAAGATTCCCGCTGAGTATGCCGAAGCTGACGAGCGCATCATCAACTACAAGTCCATGGACGGCGAATACACCACCACCAAGGTTGGCGATGACTATTACATGCCTCTGGTAATTAACTGGTTCGGAACCCTGGACAACGAGTTTACCGATCTGCTGCAGACCGGTCTGCGTACCAATCCCAATGTGGAAGCTGCAGGCATGAAGGTGTACAATCAGCTGGGTGAGTTCGCTCCCATGCTGGATGAGCTGTATCAGCAGGCTGTTTATGGCTACTATGCCGGCTCCCCTATGTACTGCGCTTTCAACTTCGCCACCAGCTTCAGCTCCACTGTGTATGACTATGCCTACAATCTGACCATTGATCCCAGTCTGTTTGATAATTATCAGAATTACTACATCAAGGACTATGCGGATATCTTCTGGCTGAAGTGATTTGCACAAGTGTTGAAGCATTAAGCTGATTCAGGAAGGGCTCGCATCGGGAATCTCGATCCTCGGTGCGGGGCCTTCCTTTGAGAGAGGGGCGTGATCTTCATTCTTTCATGCGTTTATTGTTCTTTTTTTGTGATTGATTCCGCATAATTGTATGCAGTAAGGGGTAAAAATGGGAAGATATATCGTAAAAAGATTACTGTACATGATTGCAGTGTTTCTTCTTTTGACATTCCTTTTGTACAGCCTGTATCAGTTAATGCCGGGAAACCGGGCCTTTACCGATGCCAAAACCGATGCGGCGGCTTACAAAGGACAGTTACCTCCGGATGAGCTTGAGAACAAGTTCCAGGAGTTGTATCTAAAATACCAGCGGCAATACGGGACGGATACCAAGAATCTGGTAACCCTCTATCTGCGCTGGTGGGGGATTGCCCCTTTTTATGATGGAAAATGCAACGGCATATTCCAGGGCAACTTTGGCTTTTCCTATGAATATAATCAGCCGGTTACTGAAATGATATGGCCCTTCATGCGAAATTCCATGATTATAGGTGCTATTACTCAGGTGGCTGTTTTAGCTGTGACTATTCCGCTTGGTATAAGATGCGCATATAAAAAGGGAAGCCGATTTGACCGGGGAGCGCAATTTGTATCCCTTATTGGCTTTTCCACGCCAAGCTTTATTACTTATATAGTTTTTATCGTATTTTTCTGTTCCATCCTAAAATGGTTCCCGGTCAGCGGTATGAAAACAGCCGGAACCAATTTTACTGGCTGGGAAGCTATATGGGATACCATTAAGCATGTGACCCTGCCGGTTATCTGTCTGGTGTTTTCATCTCTGGCCAGTGTGACCCGTGTGGCGCGAGCCTCAATGATTGATGCCTTGAGCCTGGACTGCGTCCGGACCGCTCGGGCCAAGGGGCTTTCCGAAAAAGTGGTGGTGTATTCCCATGCCTGGCGGAACGCCTTGATCCCTATGGTGGCTATCATTGTAGGCGGCTTTTTCGGCATTGTATCCGGCGCTATGATTCTGGAACAGTTCTTCGGCTTTAAGGGATTGGGCCTTTTGTTCCTGAATGCTGTCCGGCAATCGGACTATGACTTAGTGATGTTCCTGCAGGTGATTTACACCTTCCTGGGGCTCTTCAGCAACCTGGTGATTGACCTTTGCTACGGTCTGGTGGATCCCCGGGTGCGTATCAGTAAATAAAGGAGGCCGAAGAAATGAGTAAAGAAACTGGTTTTTCCAAAGTCGGCCGCTGGTTTAGGCGCTGGTTCCTGGGAGCTAAATATGAAGAAAAGAAAACGGAGACCAACGGACAGCCGGATGATTCCGAACTGATTGTCAGTCCCGCCCGTCAGATTCTGCAGCGTTTTTTGGATCGAAAATTTGCTGTGTTCTCTGTATTCATTGTGGTTTTCATGTTTTTGGTGGTGCTGGTGGTGCCCAAGACCAAATTCATGGAAAAGTATTACGATTCCTATACGGAAGTAACCCAAAAGGATCTGCCTCCCAATCTGACTTATATGTCCGTGCCTGACGAGCTGGCAGACAATATTAAAATGATTGACAGCTACAGTAGCTTTTCGGTAGGTCTTTCTAAAAGCGGAAAGGTGTATGTATGGGGGTCCACCGGAATAGGGGCTACCGGTCTGGATGTGGGAGATATTCCTCAGGAAGTCTTGGATAACAAGATGGCTTTTGTGGCCGCCGGCCAGGATCATATCCTTGCATTGGGTGAGAACGGCAAGATTTACGGCTGGGGTTCCAATCAGTTCGGCCAGTTCGAAGCCACCAAGGATGTGCTGGACAACCCCAATCTGATTCCTATTCCCGAAGAGTTGACGGAAGGCAACATTGATGTTTCCAAGGTCAGAAAGCTGGTGGCAGGTTATCAGGCTTCTGCTTTGCTGATGGAGGACGGAACCCTTTATCTATGGGGCAACAAGCGTGCTTATGCCAACCTGGACAAGTTGCAGAATCGTACCAATATTGTGGATATTGATTTCACCTTAAACAATGTGGTGGCTCTGGACGCGAAACAGAGTTCTATTGTGACCGGTGTAAAGAAACTGTATGAAACGGTACGCAGCAGCATAGGCGGCGAAAGCAAGAAAATCAAGGAATTTCTGGATGGCCGTAAGATTTCTGCCATTACCGCCACATCTATCAGTGTGTGTATCCTTTTAGAGGATGGTTCCATCGGTCTGGTGGGTGACTTCCCTACGGACGTGATTAATGTGCCCACGCTGCCGGAAGGAGAGTACTTCACGGAGGTTCAAGGCGGCACCTATCACTATACCGCCGTAACCAATACGGGCCATGTGTATTCCTTCGGCGGCGACCATTATTACCAGGCCCGGGCGCCTAAGAATCTCACCACCGCCCACGACATCTATGCCGGTGCTTTCCAAAGCTATGCGGTAGATGAAAACGGCAAGCTGGTGGACAAGTGGGGCCTGAAGGGCTATCTCTTCGGCACGGATGACCGGGGCGCGGATATCTTTAAGCGTGTCATCGCCGGCGGCGCTGTGACCATGACCGTAGGTGCCGTGGCAGTTATTATTGAAATTATCATTGGTGTGACCCTGGGTCTTTTAGCCGGTTATTTCGGCGGCTGGGTAGATATGCTGGTGATGCGTGTGGCGGAAGTGTTTGCTGCCATCCCTCTGATGCCTTTCATGATGATTATGAGCTCCCTGCTGGCTCAGGTAAATCTGTCGCAGGATCAGCGGCTTTTGATGATCATGGTAATTCTGGGTGTCTTAGGCTGGCCCGGTTTCTGCCGCATTACCCGTGCCCAGATCCTGGTGGCCCGTGAGAGCGAATATGTAACAGCGGCCAAGTCCATGGGTGTGAAGGAAGGACGGATTGCCTTTAAGCATATCCTGCCTAATATCATTTCCGTTATCCTGGTTAACATCACCCTGTCCTTTGCCCGGTCCATGCAGACGGAAACCTCCCTGTCCTTCCTGGGATTCGGCGTGGCTTATCCCAAGCCCAGCTGGGGCAATATGCTGACCCGTGCATCCAACGCTACGGCGGCCATCAACTTCTGGTGGCAGTGGGTGTTCACTTCGGCCATTCTGATTCTGACCACGATCTGTATCAACACTATCGGCGATACCCTTCGTGATGTTATGGACCCCAAGTCCAGCAATGATAAATAAGGAGGAATGAGAGATGCCGTTATTAGAGGTTAAAAATCTTCATACCTTCTTTAGAACGAAGAAGGGTATCGTAAAGGCCGTCAATGATGTGTCCTATTCCCTGGATGCGGGGAAGACCATCGGAATCGTGGGAGAATCCGGTTCCGGCAAGTCCGTGACTGCCATGAGCATTCTCCAGCTGCTGGACGGCAACGGTTTTATCGACAGCGGCGAGGTTTTGATGGAAGGCCATGGCGATTTGACCAAGCTGTCTATTAAGGAAATGTATAATATCCGGGGCAATGATATCTCCGTGATTTTCCAGGAGCCCATGACCAGCTTAAACCCGGTGTTCACCGTGGACAGGCAGCTTTCCGAGCCTTTCCGGATTCACCAGGGCATGAAGAAAAAACAGGCCCATGAGGAAGCCGTCAAAATGCTGGAGGCGGTGCAGATTCCCAACCCGGAGGTGGTGATTAAGCAATATCCTCATCAGCTTTCCGGCGGTATGCGGCAGCGTGTGATGATTGCTATGGCTCTGGCCTGCAAGCCCAAGATTCTGATTGCGGACGAGCCTACCACGGCCTTGGATGTGACCATTCAGGCCCAGATTCTGCGGCTGATGAATGAACTTAAGCATTCCACCGGCACTGCCATTATCTTCATTACCCACGACCTGGGGGTGATTAACGAAATGGCTGACGATGTGGCGGTGATGTACTGCGGCCAGGTGGTGGAGCATGCGCCTACGGAAGTCATTTTCCAGGGCGAAGGCTTATACAGCCATCCCTATACGGAGGGCCTGATGGTATCCATTCCCCGTTTGGACACGGAGAGCGATCGTCTGGATCCCATTCCCGGCGTGGTGCCTCACCCGCTGGCTTTGCCGAAGGGCTGTAAGTTCGCCCCCCGCTGCAAATATGCCACCCAGAAGTGCATGGAGGAAGAACCCAAATTAGAGCAGATCAGCGAGAATCAGCAGATCAGATGCTTCTATCCCAACAAGGAGGAACGGAGTAGTGGAGAACACCAAAAAATTACTGTCAATCACTAATTTGAAGAAATATTTCCCGGTGGCCAAAACCTCTATCTTCCAGCGGAAGCAGCTGTATGTGCGGGCCAACGAGGATATTACGCTGGACATTTATGAAGGCGAGACCCTAGGCATCGTGGGTGAATCCGGCTGCGGAAAATCTACCCTGGGCCGGGTGCTGCTGCAGCTCTACCCCCAGACCGCCGGCTGCACCCTGTATTACGGCACCCGGCTGGATCGTCTGACCCCGGAGTATGTCATCGATACCATCAGAAACGATGAGAAGTACCGCGGCAAGCTGAAGAGATCCATTGCCAAAGCCGATGAATTGGCAAAAAAGGTAGAAGAGGCCGG
Source organism: uncultured Lachnospiraceae bacterium (assembly GCA_902793995.1). Classification (GTDB taxonomy): domain Bacteria; phylum Bacillota; class Clostridia; order Lachnospirales; family Lachnospiraceae; genus UBA6987. The sequence continues at coordinate 8,748 of CADBFP010000039.1, forward strand.
CGGCGAAGACAGCGCAGACTTCTATCTGCTACAGGATGCCAATATTGCCCGCTGCGAAATGGAAACCGATTTAAGCAACCTGGTAAAGATCATCGGCGGTTTCTATGTGCATGATGATAAGGAAGGCATGAAGCTTTTGGCGGACATTTACGAAGAGCACAAGAAGCAGAATGCTGTATTCGACGAGCAGACAGCGGCCCAGCTGGAGTCTGACTCTTATGCGGATATTTTGGCAGAAGGCCAGGGAAACAAGGCCGAGAAAGCCAAGAGCAAGAAAGCTGCTGCCGATGCCAAGGTGGCGGAGCTCCAGAAGAAGATTGATGAATACGATCAGAAGATCAATGGCCTGGAAGAGAAGCTGGCGGCTGTGCGGGCTAAATATGCCAACGACGAAGAGTTCCAGCATTACGAAGCCCTTCGGGACGACGGCATCGATCTGGCCCGTCTGAAATACGGAGAAATGCGGAAGCTGCGGAAGGATTTGCAGATTATCTTCCAGGATCCTTATTCCAGCCTGAACCCTCGTTTCACCGTAGGGCAGATTATTGAAGAGGGCCTTACCACCCACAATATGTACCGTCATGGTTCCACAAAACTGCGGGAACACATTGTGAAGACCATGGAGGAGAGCGGTCTGCAGGAATATATGCTGCATCGCTATCCCCACCAGTTCTCCGGCGGTCAGCGGCAGCGTATCTGTATTGCCCGGGCCTTGGCGGTGCAGCCCAAGTTCATTGTCTGCGACGAGTGCGTTTCCGCTCTGGATGTGTCCATTCAGTCTCAGATCATTAACCTCTTGCAGGAATTGCAGGATAAGCAGCACCTGACCTATATGTTTATTTCTCACGACCTGTCGGTGGTTAAGTTTATCTCCGACCGGATTGCGGTTATGTACCTGGGGAATATTGTGGAGCTGGCTGATAAGAAGGCTCTCTTTGATGATCCCCGCCATCCTTACACCATTGCTTTGCTCAGTTCCATCCCCACCACGGATCCGGACTCCAAGGATAAGGAACGGATCGTGCTGGAAGGCAATGTGCCCAGCCCGGTGAATCCGCCGCCCGGATGCAAGTTCTGCACCCGCTGCTACATGGCAACGGAGAAATGCCGGCGGGTGACCCCTCAGCTGGTGGAGGTTGAGCCCAATCATTTCCTGGCCTGCCACTTCCCGGAGAAGAAGCTGGGACCCAACAAGGAGTATTTGTTCGAGGTGAAGACCACCAGGAATACGCCTCAGGCGGAAGAAGTAGCTGAGAAGCTGGAAGAAGCGGCGCAGGAAGCCGTAGAAGCCGTGAAGGAGAAAGCCGAGGCATAAGCATGGCTAAAGAAGAGCTGAAAGAACCCACAGAAGAGGAGCTGGAACCTTGGGATCCTAAGGCCGAGGCCTTGGAAGAGGATGTCCATCTGGAACGGGGGGATCAATTTGCCTTAATGGCAGCGGGCTGTCTCACGGTAGGGCTTCCCGTCACCTTATTAATCATCTTTATCTGTGTGGTGACATATCTGCTGTTCACTTGATGCAGGCTTCTAAAATGCAACAGGCCCGGTCTATGCCGGGTCTGTTTTGTTATTTAACGTAGGGCGGGCAGTGCCCGCCCGAAAATCCGTTTATCCCCCTACGAAATCAAGCTCTGCACCACCGTCTGGGCCAGCAGCAGCCCCGCCGCTGCCGGCACAAAAGCCGTGGAGCCGGGGATATCCTTGCGGCCCAGTCCCTGTTCCTCCCGCTGGGAGAAATCCAGCTGCAGCAAATGCCTCTCACTTTCTAAAGGCTCTATGGGTTCCTCCGTGGAATACACCACAGAAAAAGGCTTCAGGCCTCTTTTTTTTACCTCCCGGCGCATGACCCGGGCCAGAGGGCAGATGGATGTTTTTTCAATAGAAGCAACTTTCAGTTTGGATAAGTCCCGCTTATTCCCGGTGCCCATGCAGGAGATAACAGGCACGCCCGCTTCCTGGGCTGCCTGAATCAGACATAGTTTGGCCGTCACCGTATCCATAGCATCAATGATGTAATCAAAGACGCTAAAATCAAAGCTATCCTTGGTTTCCGGCAGAAAGAAGCATTCTCGAATCTCTATATCACAATCCGGATTGATGGAAAGCGCACGCTCCCGGGCCACCTCCGTTTTGGAACGGCCCAGGCTGTCCCGGGTGGCCAGAATCTGGCGGTTCAGATTGGTTTCGGAAAAAGTGTCTTTATCCACTAAAAGAAAATGCCCTACCCCGCTGCGCACCAGGGCTTCCAGGGCATAGCCACCTACCCCTCCTAAGCCGAAGAGGGCTACCCGGGCGGCAGCCAGTTTTTGCAGGGCGGCTTCCCCAAATATCAGTTGTGTGCGTATAAATGTAGTATTCATCATAGTTGTTGCTATCTAACCGCAGGGAAGGCAGTCAGACGTCTGCGGGCTCATGAGGGCATGAGCCCCTACGAAGCTTCCTCATCCTTTTTTACCTGTATCTGTACCTGACTGACCAGGGGGCCTTCCACCGCCAGCACCTTGCCGGAAATAGCCTCACAGGAAAACTCATCCCCCACCTCCGGGAAATGATCCAGAAGCTCTGTGATCCAGCCGCTTAAGGTGGTATATTCACTGTCAAAATCTTTGGGTTCGTAATCGATTTCCTCGAAGGCATCGTAGATATTCATGCTCCCGTCCAGCAGATAGGTGCCGTCGGAAACCTCCGTTACATCTTCCTCCTCCGGTTCATCGGTTTCATCATAAATCTCTCCGACGATTTCTTCCAAAATATCCTCAATGGTCAAAATCCCCATGGTGCCGCCGTATTCATCCAGCACCACCGCCATATTGGTTTTCTTTTCCCGGAAATCCTTTAGAATCTCATTGATATTCTTTGTCATATGAACGAAGAGGGGTTCCACCAGCATCTCCTCCACCTTCACATCTTCCCGGCCCTTGGTCAAAAGCTCCTTTACAAACTTCTTCATAGGCAGGATACCGATAATGTGGTCTATGCTTTCCCGATAAACCGGCAGGCGGGAATAACTCATGGCATCATTATCCGACAATAGCTCTTCCAGGGGCGTGTCGATATCATAAGCGGAAACCTCCACCCGGGGAATCAAAATATCATGAGCCGTCACATCGCTGAACTCGATGGCGGACTTAATGAGTTCTCCTTCGGATTCCGTAAAGACCCCTTCCTCCTGAATGGAATCCACCACCATGGCCAGTTCCTCGTCCGTCATGGTGCTTTCTCCATCCGCCGGCGTCCAAAGGCCGCTTAAGGCCTCTATCAGTTTGCTGACTAATGAAACAAGGGGCTTAAAGAAATGCATAGCTATGGATAAAGGCGCCGCAAAGCGCAGGGCCAGCCGGTTGGCATGTTCCGCGCAAAGAATCTTCGGCAGAATCTCTCCAAAGATCAATAAAGCCAGGGTGGCCATGATTTCCGCAAATAGTTCCGCCTTGCTGCTTCCCGGGAACAAATTGCGCACGCACAGCAACGTCACCAGGGAAGTAGTGGCAATATTGACCAGATTGTTCCCCACCAAAATGGTGGAAATGGCCCGCACATAGTCCTCTACAATGCCCAGAGCTTTTATGGCCCTTCGGTTTCCCTCATCCGCTTCATGATGCAGCCGGGGTTTACTGGCGGTGGCATAAGTGATCTCAGAGCCGGAGAAAAAGGCAGAGAGGATAATTAAAAGGATGACCAGAACAAGAATTAAAGCGGTGCTCATGCCTCAACCTCCTGTTCTTCGTCTTCATCCCAGATTTCTCCCACCAGTTCTTCCAGCAGGTCTTCCAGGGTCACCATGCCTTCCGTGCCCCCCCATTCATCCTGAATGACGGCCATATGCATTTTGCGGCGGCGCATTTCCTCCACCAGGGCGTGAAGGCTCATATCCGGCTGAATGAAATAAGGCTCTGCCATCAGGGCTTTTACATCCGGGAAGGTGCCCGGGGCTTCCAGTTTCAGCTGCAAATACAGCTTTGTATTCAGGATGCCCTCAATATGGTCCAGATCCCCGGTATAGACCGGCAGGCGGCTGTATTTTTCCTCTAAAATCGTCTGGAATTGCTCTTCCCGGCTATCTTCCAGATCCAGACCGGTAATATGCACCCGGGGGGTCATTACCTCCCGCACCGGCCGGGTCTTAAACTCCACGGCGGACTGAATCAGCTCGCTTTCCTCCGCTTCCAGGCCCCCTTCGCTCTCAATGCTTTCCACCATGGAGCTGAATTCGTCCTCTGTCATGGTAGGTCCGTCATTTTCGTTCATAAATAATTTCTTGAATACGAAACTTAGACCCATAAAGATCCAGTCAATGGGGGTGAGAAGCCAGATAATGAGCTGGAAGGGGAGACTGACGCCGCAAGCCCATTCATCCGCCCGAACCTTGGCGATATTTTTGGGAAGAGTCTCCGCGAAAATAAATACCAAAAGGGTGATAACCACCGTGGCGATGATGGGACCGCTGATTTCCCCGGCCAGATGGATGGCCAGCACCGTGGCCATGGCCGTCATCACCACATGGGCCACATTATTGCCGATTAAAAGGGTGATGATGGTTTTATCAAACTGATCCAGGATTTTAAGCGCGCGTTTGGCACTTTTCTTTCCGTCCTCCGCCCACGCCAAAAGGCGAACCCGGCTCAGGTTCGTGTACGCGGTTTCAGTTCCGGAGAAAAAAGCACCGACCAATAAGAGTACTGCAATGATGAGTATAGATCGTGGAATACTGTCTGGGTCCATTACGGACAAAACCTCCTTGCCCCTTAAGGGCCATTTATAATGCATGTATTCTACAATGCCCGGCGGAGATTGTCAAGGATTTGTTAGGGATTAGGCATTAGGGAGTAGGATTAGAGGACTGCCTACTGCCTAATCCCTCCTGCCCCCCATACTCAACATTGTAAATCCCATTTGAATATGATATTATCATAAAACAGAAATAAACAGCATGAAAGAGGTTAAACCATGAAAAAACATGCTTTACAATCCCTGTGGGAGATTATGGAAATGCTGCATCAGGTGGATCAAATGGAATCCGCCTTGTCCGGCACCCTGGATTTGATCCTGGAAATTGCGGAATGTGAAGAAGGCTCCGTCTGGATTCTAAACCGGGAGGACAAACGCTACTACGCCATGATCCATGCCGGGAAAAAGGATATCAGCGGCTTCAGCGTGGCAGCGGGAGAGAGCATTGTAGGCAAGGTGGCCGCCGGGGGAGCCAGCGAGTATCTGAAACAGGGAAGCAGCGGCCTGGCGCAGGCATACCCCCTTTCTACGGAGCAGGGGGCGGAAATCCCGCAAAATATGCTTTGTATTCCCTTAAAGAACATCCACGAGAGTCTGGGTTGCATTTTATTGACCAACCTGAAAGAAGAGCTTTCGGAGGATGACAGAAGAATCTGTGAAAATATGGCTTCCCTTTTAGCCATGGTAATGGAGGAGAAAGGCTTCTCCGCCCAGCCCAACCAGGGCCGCAAGCCTATGATCGTCCTGCGGAATGTGATAAAGGAATACGGCTCCGGGGAAACCGTGAACCAGGTCTTAAAGGGAATTGATCTTGAAATTTTTGAAAACGAGCTGTTGGTGGTGCTGGGAGAAAGCGGCTGCGGCAAGAGCACCATGCTGAATATCATAGGCGGCATGGATACCATGACCCACGGGGAATTAACCATAGACGGAAAGGATATGTCCCGCCCTACGGAGGAAGAATTGACCAATTACCGCCGGAACTTTGTGGGCTTCATTTTCCAGAATTATAATCTGATGCCCAATTTGACGGCTCAGGAGAATATAGAATTTATTGCGGAAATTGTTGAGAATCCCATGGATTCCGCAGCGGCTCTGGATATGGTGGGCTTAAAGGGCCGGGAAGGCAATTTCCCCTCCCAGATGAGCGGCGGCCAGCAGCAGCGGGTCTCCATTGCCCGGGCCTTTGCCAAGCGCCCCCGGCTGATTTTAGCGGACGAACCTACCGCCGCCCTGGATTTCCAGACCGGCCAGGAAGTGCTGATGGTAATGGAAAATGCGATTAAACAAACAGGAACCACCATTGTCATGATTACCCATAATGTGGAAATCGCCAAAATGGCCAACCGGGTGGTAAAGCTGAAAAACGGAAAGGTGCACAGCATCCGGGTGAATCTGCATCCTTTGTCTGCCTCCGAACTGGTCTGGTAAGAATCGAGGATTTCTATGAAGAAAACACAGCGTAAAGATGCGCTACGAAATATCAAAAAAAGAATCATTTCCTTTTTGTCCTTGATTCTGATTGTATTTTTGGGGATCATGGGTTTTTTTGCCGCCCATTATATGGGGGCGGATATGAAAAGCTCCACGCTGGATTTTTACCGGAATCAGAATTTTAAAGATGTGATTATGACATCTTCCCTGGGGGTAGGAGAAAGCGAAGTGACCCGCCTGAAGGCTTTGCCTGAGGTGAGGGATGCGGAAGGAGTGACGCTTTTAGCTGCTCAGTTAAGCAAGGGCAGTCAGGGGGCTTCCGTGACCATGCTGACCCGGACGGAGCGAATCAGCCTGCCCCAGGTGGTGGAAGGAAGATTGCCGGAAGGGGAGTCGGAACTGGCCCTGGGCTATGAAGCCATGCGCCGTCTGGAACTGAAAGTGGGAGATATTGTCTCTCTGGAAGTGACGGACCCCTTATTGCCGGATTGTTTGAAACAGGAAGATTTTACGGTGGTGGGCAAAATCATTCAGCCGGAGTATCTCAGGAAAAGCCGCACTACCATCTGTATGGTACATCCTTTGGCCTTGGATGAAAATGTGACTATGGAATCCTTCACCCGGGTTTATATCAAGCTGGACCTGCCGGAAGGGATGGATTTAATGTCCCCGTCGTATTTGGAGGAGACGGCCCGAAAAATTCCGGCCATACAGGATCTTTCCGAATCCCTGGGACTTACCCGTCTGGATTCTTTAAAAAACCGGGCTCTGAATCGGGTGGATTTATTGAATCTGGAAATATTTCAGCCCTTGAAAACTGCACTGCAGTCCATGACTTTGGATCAAATGATTTCCAATTTCGTGGAGGATCCGGAGGAGTTGGTTCCTTTGCTGCGGGATTTTTCTCAAAAGTTACGAAATGGAGGCGCCCAGGACCTGCAGGAGATCATCTCAGCCATTGCTCCGGAATCCCTGGCGCAGATTCTTCCTTATCTGACAGCGTCGACGGAGGAAATAGGAAAACAGGTTCACGATATTTTTATCAAAATAGCGGATTTCATTGACAGCCATATAGGTATGGTGGAAAAAGTGGTAAGAGGAACCAATTGGGTGATTCTGGACAACCGCTCCGATGAGGGCTATTTGGATATACAGTCAAATATCAGTGCCTGCCGGGGGATTTCCGTTGCTTACGGCGGTTTGTTCGGCCTGGTCAGCATGCTGGTGTGCTTCTCAACCCTGACTATCATTATCAGCGAGCAGGGCAAACAGATCGGTGCCACCAAGGCTTTTGGTTTCTACAGCCGGGAGGTTTTCGGGAAATACCTGATATTCGGGGAGGGAGCCGCTATCATCGGCACGGTACTGGGAATCCTGGTGGGGGATATCCTGGGCCGTATTGTGATCAATAATTACATAAAATCCTTCGAAATTATCCATTTGCTACGGCAGCGGAGCCTTCTTCTGCCGGGCCTTATTTTCCTGGCCTCGATTTTATCCATTGCTCTGGCTTCTTATATTGCCTGCAAGCGGGTGCTAAAGCGGCCGGCGGCGGCGCTGATCAGCGGGGCCATAGCGGCGGACAAGCAGCGGAAGGCGGCTGCCAAAGGGGGCCGGAGGGGGAAATCCACCCTTTATTCCCGCTTGATATTCCGGAATATGATTTCGGAGCTTCCCCGGGTGATTATATCCGTGATAATTATTGCCGGCAGTTTGATTATTATGGGAGTTGGTTTTTCTCTGAAATCCTCTACGGAGGAAATGATCCGCCGGCAGCAGGATGAGATCAATCTATATGATTATCAAATCAGATTCAGCCCAAAAATCACGGAGGAGCAGCTGGAAGATGTTAAGAATAAATTGACGGATGCCGGTTATGATTATCTGGAAGCCGCCAATGAAATGCATATATTTGAATCTATCAAGGGGCAGGAAGCATTAAATCTGATTGCGGTGCCGGGGGATGATTTCGGCCGTTTTATGTCCATCCGGGATCCCAAAAGCGGCCAGGCCCTGTCCATTCCCCGGGACGGTGCCATTATCCAACTGCGCATGAGCGAAGTATATCAGTTAAAGAGCGGTGACTCCGTGGTGATCCGGGACAATAATCTGGGCGAGCATACCATGGAGATCCGGGGGGTTTTCAATAATTATCAAGGGCGTTTGATGCTCACCAGCTGGGAGGCTTATGAAAAGATTCTGGGAGAAAAACCCAAGGTCAATTCCCTGTATTTGCTGCGGCGCACGCAGGAGGCGGACGGATCGGTTCTGAAGCAATTGCCCGAGGGAATGTTTGCAGAAGATAAGTCGGCGTTTGTCAGCCGCTATGCCGGCTTTTTGAAGCTGTATGATGTGATCGTACTTGCTTTAACCGGAATGAGTGTGCTTTTATCCTTCCTGATCCTTGCCAATTTAACCAATATTTTCGTAAGCCGCAAGAAGCGGGAATTGATTATCATGCGGGTCAACGGTTTCAGTTACAGGGAAAATGTGGGCTATTTATGCCGGGAAACCCTGGTAACCACCTTCTTAGGGGTCGTGCTGGGGATAGGAGCCGGCATTCTGGTGGCTCGGATGATTATTTCCATGCTGGAACTGCCGGATGTGCAGCTGGTGCGGCAACCGATCATCAAGGCCTGGGTTATAGCCACTCTGCTGGAACTGCTTTTCGCTTTTATCATCAATTTCCTTGCCTTCCGGAAGATGAAGGATTATCAATTGAGCGAGATTGCGGAGGCATAGGCAGGGGGAAGGGTGAATGCACTTGAGTTTCCGTATAGTGCAATAAACTGAGCTTCCGCAAGGCACCCTATTGATGATTTTGGGGCACCATGGCAGAATACGCTTAAAAAAGCAGGAAA
>CADBFP010000040.1 GCA_902793995.1 uncultured Lachnospiraceae bacterium
AGTTCCGAAGAGTTCTTCATGCAGTGAGGGAAGTCTCCCCAATTCAATCATACCGCTCACTCAGCTTTTTAATATCATATGCCTGCTTGCTTGTCAAGGTTAATCAGCCAGCTACGGTGCTCTCTGCAACTTTAATCCAGCAGGCGGGCAATGCCCGCCCCTACGCATTTTCGGCTTATTTCCCCACTCTATCTGCAGATAAACGGCCGCATCCAGCGTAGGGGCGGTTATTAGCCCCCTTTTATCTTCCACTGCAGCAAACCCTTGGGCGATTGATAATCGCCCCTACAATTTCTGCGCTACCACACTAACCCAATCGTTCATTTCTACTGTTTCCACCCATTCCCAGGCGGGGTTGGCGCGGAAGGCGGCTTCCACGGCGCCTCTGTGTTCTTTGTATATGCCTGAAGTGATGAAAAGGGTGCCGGGTTTTGCATACCGATCCGCAGCGCCGGGAGCGGCCAGGGCGGTAATCACCGGGGCCAAAATGTTGCAAAGAATCAAATCATACGGCCCCTGCACCAGCTCCGGCTGGGTCAACAGATTTCCCTCATGATATTCAAACAGCCCGTCTTCTATCCCGTTAATGCGAAGGGTTTCCGCCACCACGGCTTCGCAGGCGGGATCCAGTTCCGTGGCGGTGATTTGGGCGGCGCCGTAGGATAAGGCCGCCAGGCCCAATATGCCGCTGCCGCAGCCGATATCCAGGACCCGTTCGCCGCCCCTCATCCATTTTTTCAGTCCCTCCAGACAAAGTCTGGTGGACTCATGGGAGCCGCTGCCGAAGGCAGTGCCGGGATCCAGGCGAATGAGCTTGACTGCGCCTGTTTTCACCCCTTCCCGGTAAGCCTCGGGGACCGCCTCCCACACCGGCAGGATCAGCAGGTCATTCACCAGCAGAGGCTGGTAGTATTGCTTCCAATTATCCCGCCAGTCTTCCTCCCGGCTCAGGTCCTTTTCCAGGCGGAAGGGGAGGCCGGGGAAGAGGCGGGCCCAGCCTTCCTCCAGTCGGGCCATGAGCATTTGCTCCTCCTCCGGCAGCCAGAGTTTATCGTGAATGGTGTAGGAATCGTCTGTGTTTTCGCCCTCCTGGGGAGCGGCTTCCTCGCCGGGGCTTACTCGCAGATAGAAATGGATTTTGGGTTCCGAAACCAGGGGCATTTCATCCGGGGCCAGCTCCGGAGATAAATCCACAAACATGCGGTCCAGCTCCGCCGCCGTAGGGATTTGGCCGTCCTCGATTTCCACCCCTTCTATCCCCAGAGAATACAAGAGGGCGGTGAGGGGGTCTATTTGAGAGATTTCGCTCAATATGAGGCTGTATTTATTCCAATGCATGGGTGTTTCCTTCTGTTAAATGTTACTGTGTACTATAGCATGGAGCGGGCGGCTGCCCTTCGACAGGCTCAGGGACCGGAGCCGCCCCTACGCATTGGGCAGGCTTTCCGCAATCTCCATAATCTTCCGCAGTCTATGGTTCATGCCGGACTTGCCTACCGGCGGGTGCAGCATCTCCCCCAGTTCCTTGAGGGACGCCTCCTGGTTCTCCAGGCGCAGTAGGGCAACCTCCCTGAGAGACAAAGGCAAACTCTCCAGCCCCTGCTTTTCTTTTATCTTTTGGATGGCCTTTACCTGCTCCTCCCCCGCCTGAGAGCTCTTGGCGATATTGGCGGTCTCGCAATTCACCTGCCGGTTTACCTGCCCCTGGAGGGAACGGAAGGCCCGGGCACTTTCCCATTGCAGGGTGCTTTGATACGCCCCCATCAGGCTCAGCACCGTGGAAATGGCTTCGCTGCTCTTTAGATATACCACGGGCCTGCCCTTCCGCAGGGTCAGCTTAGCGGGCAGCTGCCAGCCGGCCAGGAGCCGCTGCAGCTCTTCCCCCCGGTCTTCCCCGCTGCAGACCACTTCCCAGTGATAGGCGCTCTCCGGGTCGCTTACATAACCGGAAGCCAGAAAGGCCCCCCGGAGAAAGGCTCGGGCCGCCGCTTCGTTTTTCAGCAGCTTTTCCGGCGCCGGCAATTCCGGATCCCGCAGGATTCCCCGGGCATTCATAAAGCCCAGCTCCTTCAGCAAGCTTTCCACCTCTTTGGGCTCTTCCAAAGCCAGAGAGTAAAGGGCTCCTTTACCGCTGCCTCCCAGAAAAACGCTGGAAAGGGGCGGTGTTTTACAGAGGACGGACATTAAAAAATCCCCCCGCCGGATGGCCGGAAGATTTTCACTTTGCAATGACAGGCTTAAGGAACCCCGTTCCCCCACCTCCAGGCGGCCAATGCCCGCCACCAGGGCATGGAGCTCCGCCAGCCGCTGCATCCGGGGTTTCAGGGGAATCCGGCTAAGTATCTCCTTGGTTTCCCGGGAAAAGCCTTCTCCCATCAGAAATCCCCCCAAAGGCGGACTTCCCTCTCCAGGGTCACACCGCTATGGGCCAGGACCCGGCGGCTTACTTCTTCGCACAAATCGTAAATATCCCGGGCCTTGGCGCCACCTTTGTTAATCACAAAGCCCGCATGCTTTTCCGAAACCTGGGCTCCGCCTACCGCAAAGCCTTTCAGTCCCGCGTCTTCAATCAATTGTCCCGCAAAGTGCCCCTCCGGCCGCTTAAAGGTGCTGCCGGCGCTGGGATATTCCAGGGGCTGCTTATCCCGGCGGCGCTGGCTCAGATCCCGCATGAGGGCTTCGATGGCCTCCTTATCCCCGGGTTTTAATCCCAGTAAGGCGCCGATGATGATATCCTCGCTGCCTTCCATGCGGCTGCGGCGATAGGCAAACTCCATCTCCTCCCCGCTAAGCTCAAAAGGATGCCCCGCCGGATCCATCAAATATACCTGCCGCACCACATCCTTCATTTCTCCCCCGTAGGCCCCCGCATTCATATACAGAGCCCCTCCTAAGGTACCGGGGATGCCGTGGGCAAACTCCAGGCCGGAAAGGGAGGCCTCCGCCGCCGCCTTGGCCAGATTCTTCAGCAGGCTGCCGGAGCGGGCAAAGAGGGTCTGCCCCTCAATCTTCCACCCTGCCAGGCTGGTCATATCAAATACCACGCCGGACACGCCTTTATCGCTCACCAGCAAATTGGTTCCTTTGCCTAAAATATGCTTCTTAAGCCCAAAGCGGCGGCACAGTTCCAGGCCTGCCGCCAGGGCTTCCTCACTGTAAGGCCGCACAAAAATCTGGGCATTGCCTCCCACCCGGAAGCTGGTATGCTCCCGGAGAGGCTCCCCGAAGGTGATTTCCACCTCATCCGTGGCCATGCTGTATTCTTCCGCAAATTTCAGGATTTCCTGTGCCATCCTCTTCTCCTATAAAAGGCCCCGGTCCCGGAGCATCTTCTCCTCCACCCGGCGTTCCAATTCCTTGGCCGCATCATAGCCCATCCGCTTCTGACGGAAATTCACCGCGGCGGTTTCCACAATCACCGCCGTGTTCCGGCCGGGGCTTATGGGCACCGAATAGCAAACCAGCTTATTGCCTAAATATTCCACATATTCTTCCTTCATGCTCAGGCGGTTAAAGACCTTTTTATGCTCCCATTCCTCCAGGCGGATGGCCATGCTGATCTGTTTTTCGTCCTCCACGCATTCCACGCCGAAAAGGGCCTTCACATCAATCACGCCGATGCCCCGCAGCTCCATCAGATAACGGGTCACCTCCGGCGCCCGACCCACCAGCTCATTTTCGCTGTAGCGCCGGATTTCCACGGAATCGTCCGCCACCAGGCGGTGGCCCCGCTTAATCAGTTCCAGTGCCGCCTCGCTCTTGCCCAGGCCGGAGTCCCCTAAAATCAGAACCCCTTCCCCGAACACATCCACCAGCACTCCGTGAATGGCCACCATGGGGGCCAGAGAGATTTCCAGCTGCCGCAGCAGCCGGGCTTCAAAAAGGGAGGTGGGCATAGGGGTGCTTAAAATGGGAACCCGATGCTGCAGTGCCATGGCCAGCACGCTGTCCACCGGTTTAAAATCCCGGGCCATAATCAGGCAGGGGATGTGGGTCTCGAACAGCCGCTCAAAGGCTTTCACCAGTTTTTTCTCCGGCAGGGACTGGACATATTCATGCTCCACCAGCCCGATAATCTGGATGCGGCTGGAATCAAAATAATCCATAAAGCCTGCCAGCTGGAGAGCGGGCCGGTTCAGTTCCGGATTGCTGATTTCTATATCCCGAAGGGGTATCTCCGGGGTCAGATTCACCAGCTGCATTTTTTCGGATAATTCCTGTAAATGGATGCTGCTCATAGCGTCACCGTTTTTCTTAGTATGATACTATTGTAGCGGTTATGGGGGAGAACTGCAAGGGAAAAGATTTGAGGATGGGGCTGCCCCCCGCCATCATTCCCCTGCTCCCCCATGGAAAAAGGCATATACCGCCCGGGCGGCGGGGGCGTTCATCCCCGGCACCTTCTTTAAGATTTCCACATCCGCCGCCTTGATGGCCTCCAGGTCCGGCAGGGCTTTCAGCAGCGCCCGCCGCCGGGTCGGCCCCACCCCGGGGATATCATCCAAAATGGAGCGGACCTGACTCTTGCCTCTTAAGGACCGGTGATACTCAATGGCAAAGCGGTGGGTTTCATCCTGAATTCGGGTGATGAGCTTAAACATCTCGGATTTGGTATCAATATCCAGCTCCTGCTCCCGGAAGTACAGTCCCCGGGTCCGGTGATGATCATCCTTCACCATGCCGCAGATGGGGATAGACAGCCCCAGCTCCTCCAGCACCGCCTGGGCCGCATGAACCTGGCCCTTTCCGCCGTCCATAAGAATCAAATCCGGAAAGCGCAGGAAGGAATCCGCCCGCTCCCGGCCGCCGTAGCCCAGCTGCTCCCGTACCAGGCTCTGCTCCTTCATGCCGTGGGTAAAGCGGCGGCGCAGCACCTCCGTCAGGGAGGCTGTATCATTATTGCCCTCCACAAAACGGATGCGGAACTTCCGGTAATCGTTCTTCTTCGGCCGGCCGTCCTCATATACCACCATGGATCCCACGGTGGCAAAGCCGCTGATATGGGAAATATCGTAGGCTTCTATCCGGCGCAGCGTCTCCATCCCCAGCAGGGCCTGCAGGCTCTTCAGGGCTCCCAGACTCCGCTCCTCTTCCCGCCGGGCCGCATTCTGCAGCCGGTTCAGCTCCCGGGCGGCATTTTCCGCCGCCAGATCCAAAAGCCCCCGTTTTTCACCTCTTTGGGGCACCCGGATACTTACCTTCCGCCCTGCCCGGCCGCTTAACACCGCCTCCAGCAATTCCCGCTCCGTCGGCTCCTCCTCCACTAAAATTTCCCGGGGGAGGAAGGGCGTGCCGCTGTAAAACTGGCGGATCACCTGGGAAAGCAGGATCCCCCGCTCTTCTTCAATCACTTCAATCAGGCTATGATCCCGGCCGATCATCCGGCCGTTCCGGATAAAGAATATCTCCGCCATGCCCCGGCCTTCCCGGACCGCCAGCGCCAATATATCCCTGTCTTCCCCGCCTGCTTCCGAAATTTTCTGCTTCTCCGCCAGCACTTTCACATCTTCCATCAGATCCCGAAGGCGCGCCGCCTCCTCAAAATCCAGGCGGCCGGCAGCCTCCTGCATCTTTTCCTTCAGGTAGGCCAGCGCTTCCCGGTAATCCCCTTTCAGAAAACGCCGGGCCTTCTCCACGCTGCGGCTGTACTCCTCCGGGGAAATGCCCTCCTTCAGGCAGGGCCCCGGGCAGCGGCCCATCTGGTACTGCAGACAAGGCCTCTCCTTCCCCTGCTCCTCCGGCAGGCGCCGGCTGCAGCTGCGGAGGGAAAAGATCCCCTCCATCAGCCGCACCGCCTCCCGCACGGCAGTCACATTGGTATAGGGCCCAAAGTATTCATTTTTGTCCCGTTTCAGCTTGCGGCTCAAAAAGACCCGGGGATAGGCCTCTGCCGTGAGACACACATAGGGATAGGTTTTATCGTCCGTCAGCAGGGTATTGTACGGAGGCCGGTGCTCCTTGATGAGATTACATTCCAGAATCAGGGCTTCGGTTTCGGAGCTGACGGTAATGGTCTCAAACCAGGCAATTTCCTGTATCATCCGGATGATCTGGGGCCCCCGGTTCACGGTTTTGGCAAAATAAGACTTCACCCGGTTTTTCAGACTGGTGGCTTTCCCCACATAAAGGATGCGCCCCTCCTCATCGTGCATCATATACACGCCCGGGGCGTCCGGCAATTTCTTCAGTTCTTCTTTGATTGAAAACGCCATAGCTGCATTATAACATAGCCCGGGGCGGGAGAAAATATAATATTGAGAATTATGGCATTTTTTGTTCCCATGTGATACAATTTCATCGAGGAATTGATTACAGTACCATGAAGTTCATTTTATCTTACTTAGGACAATTAAAAGGCCGGCTGGCCTATGCCATGACCCTGAAGTTTTCAGCGGCCATTTTTGAGTTGCTCCTGCCCCGCATCCTGACCCATATCATTGATGAAGTGGTGCCCCTGGGCCAGATCAAGCTGGTAATT
The DNA here is from genome assembly GCA_902793995.1 of uncultured Lachnospiraceae bacterium. Taxonomy (GTDB): domain Bacteria; phylum Bacillota; class Clostridia; order Lachnospirales; family Lachnospiraceae; genus UBA6987. The sequence goes on from CADBFP010000040.1 coordinate 6,479, forward strand.
TACTGGGGCCTGGCCATGATTGCCGTGGCAGCCCTCACCGCCTTTCTGAATATCACCGCCAACCGGGCCGCCGTGCGGAACGCCAAGGAAGTGGCTTTCCAGGTCCGCCAGGACCTCTTCGAGAAAACCGCCCGGCTCTCCGGAACCCGCTTTGATCTGTTCACCCTGCCCTCTCTTACCAGCCGCATGACCAGCGACAGCTATAATATCCAGCAATTTGCCCAGACCCTCCAGGCCATGTGCATCCGGGCCCCCTTCCTGATGCTGGGGGGCATTATTATGATGTACAGCATGGATGTGGTGCTGGCTTCCATTTTGGTGGCCATCATCATCCCGCTGGGCCTTTTCATCTTTTTCGTATCCCGCAAGGGCATTCCCCTCTTTAACATCGTTCAGGAAAAACTGGACACGGTGGTGCGGATCATGCGGGAAAATATCACCGGCATCCGGGTGGTGAAAGCCCTGTCCAAAAAGGATTATGAGGAGCGGCGCTTCGATCAGGCCAATGAAGAAATGTACCGCAGCAACACCCGGGCCTCCACCATCATGGCCCTGCCCGGCCCAGTAATGAATCTGTGCCTGAACGCCGGCCTGGCTCTGGTGGTGTATGTGGGCGCCCTGCGGGTAAATGCCGGTGCCATGAAACCCGGGGTCATCCTGGGAAGCCTGACTTATTTCAATACCATTTTGATGAGCGTGATGGCCTTAAACCGCATTTTCATTATGATGAGCAAGGCCTCCGCCTCCGCCAACCGGATTGCTGATGTGCTCACTTCCCCCGAGGACCAGCAAATTCTCAGTCCCGAGGAATGCCGAAAGCCGGCAGGGGACGAACTGATCCGCATGGAGCAGGTAAACTTCCGCTACCAGGAAGGCAGCGGCCATACCCGGGACGGTGCCAGGACTCTGGCCCTAAAGGATATCAGTTTTGCCGTCCGGGAGGGGGAAAGCCTGGGGATCATCGGCCCCACCGGCTCCGGCAAATCCACTATTCTGCAGCTGTTAATGCGCTTCTATGATGTAAAGGACGGAGGCGTTTTCATAGACGGAAAGGATGTGCGGAGCTTCGAGCCTGACGCGCTGCGGCGCTACTTCGGGGTGGTTTTCCAGAATGATATCGTCTTTAACGAGACCCTCTTCCACAATATCGATTTTGGCCGGGGCCTGACCACGGAGCAGGTGGATGCGGCGGTGAAGGACGCCATGGCGGCAGACTATGTGTACGGCTTAAAGGGCGGTCTGGATTTTGTGGCGGATATCAAGGGGGCCAACCTTTCCGGGGGCCAGAAGCAGCGGTTGCTCATTGCCCGGAGCCTGGCGGGAAAGCCCCGGATTTTAATTCTGGATGATTCCTCTTCTGCCCTGGACTACCAGACGGATGCCCGGCTGCGGAAGACCTTAAGTGAGAAGTATCAGGATTCCACCCTGATTATGATAGCCCAGCGGGTAAGTTCCATAAAGCATCTTACCCATATCCTGGTGCTGAAAGACGGCGAATGCATCGGCTACGGCAGCCACGAGGAATTGATGGAGGGCTGCCAGTATTACCGGGACATTTGCGAAGCTCAGATGGGAGCTATGGAATAGGGGCAAAAAGGAGATTTACATGCCACCTGGCGGACAACCCAGAAACGGGAAAATAGAAAAACCCAAGGATGTGGGGCATGCCTTAAAGCGCATCCTCTCCTATATGGCGCGCTATAAGTGGTTCTTGGCCCTCCTGGTATTGCTGACCCTTTTATCCAATCTGGGGAATCTGATGGGCCCCCGGCTGGCGGGAAAAGCCATCCATGAGGCAGAGGCCGGCATCGGCAACATCAATTTTGAGCGAGTGGGGCACTACGCCCTGGCTATGCTGCTGGTTTATGCCGCCAGCGGCCTCATTTCCCTGTCCGTGAATATCGCCATGATGCGCATCAGCCGCCGGGTGGCTTATGATATGCGGAAGGATGTATTCCACAAGCTCCTCTCCCTGCCGGTGAGCTACTTTGACCGGAATATGGCCGGGGATATTATCTCCCGGGTTTCCTATGATATTGATGTGCTGACCACCTCTCTGGCCACGGACCTGGTGCAGGTGCTGACCAGCGTGGTCACCGTGGTGGGTTCCTTGTATATGATGATCCGCCTGTCCCTTTGGCTGTCCCTTTCCACCCTGATTACCATCCCCCTGGCCTTTATGATTACCAAACGCCGGGGCAGGATTTCCCGTCCCCTCTTTGCCAAGCGCAGCGCCGCTTACGGCAAAATGAACGGCTTTGTGGAGGAGAAGTTCAGCGGGCAGAAAAGCATCCTGGCTTACGCCTATACCAACGGCGTCTGCGCGGATTTCCGGGCCATTAACGGAGAAGCGGCGGATGCTTATTGCAATGCCCAATCCGTGGCCATGACCGCCGGGCCCTTAGTCGGCTTTGTAAACAACCTGGGGCTGGCTCTGGTGAGTCTGGGGGGCGGCGTGCTGTATGTGCTGGGGCAGGTCAATCTGGAAGTCATTTCCTCCTTTGTCCTGTATTCCCGGAAGTTTTCCGGCCCCATCAACGAAATCGCCAATATCTTCAACGAAATCATGTCCGCCCTGGCGGCAGCGGAGCGGGTTTTCCGCTTCCTGGATGAACGGGAGGAGCCGGCGGATCTTCCGGAAGCGGAGCCTCTGCAGGAGGTGCAGGGAGAAGTGGTCTGCCAGGATGTAAACTTCAGTTATGTCAGTGGTAAGCCTGTTCTGAAGCGCTTCAATCTGGAAGCGGGAGCAGGCCAGACCATCGCCATCGTGGGCCATACCGGCGCCGGGAAGACCACCATCATCAATCTGCTGATGCGTTTTTATGATGTGGACGAGGGGGCCATTTACATAGACGGCCATGAGATCCGCCAGATCACCCGGGACAGCCTGCGCCGCAGCTTTGCCATGGTGCTGCAGGACACCTGGCTTTTTAACGGCAGCATTTTCGACAATATTGCCTACGGCAAGGAGGGGGCCACCCGGGAAGAGGTGATTGCCGCCGCCAAGGCCGCCCGGATTCACAATACCATTATGCAGCTGCCCCTGGGCTACGATACCGTCATTACCGAGGACGGCGGCAATATCTCCAAAGGGCAAAAGCAGCTTCTGACCATTGCCCGGGCCATGCTCTACGATGCCCACATGCTGATTCTGGACGAAGCCACCTCCAATGTGGATACGGAAACGGAAAAGGAAGTGCAGGTGGCCATGCGGCGGCTGATGGCAGGGAAGACCTCCTTTGTGATTGCTCACCGTTTAAGCACCATTGAGAAGGCGGATAAGATTCTGGTGGTGGAAAACGGGGATGTGATCGAAGAAGGACGGCACCAGGATTTGATGCAGGCCAAAGGGGCTTATTACCGTCTGTACGCGGCGCAATTCGATTAATTCTTGCGATTTTTTCTTAAACGGTGTACAATTTCAACAGACAATTGATGTCACCCGCCCGGGGCGATTGATAATCGCCCCTACGGATAAGCTGGTACGATGTTTCCGTCCATGGAAAGGCAGCACTTGCAGCGTAGGGGCGGCTATCAGCCGCCCGCCGGACTAAAGATTTCGGGAAACTGTATGGAAGAAGAAAAACTCACAACCGAACAGGAAAGCGTGACGGAACCCCAAGAGGAGCTCCAGGCTGTGCCCCAAGAGGAACCCCAGCCGGAACCTCAGGCCGCGCCCCAGCCTCAGGCGCCGGCCTCTCCTCCCCGCCGCAAAAAGCAAACCCTGCTGCTCCTGCTGGGCACTCTTTTAGTACTCTTTTTGGTTTACTCTTCCACTTCCCTAATTTACAAGATTTCCCGGGGGGAAAGCTGGGATCCCTTCGCCTTCCTGAAAAGACCCTCCACCACAGAAAAGAAACTTCCCACGGTGGTGACGGTGCCTCCCCAGGTGCTCACCTCCATCATTCAGGAAAACAGCCCGGAAGCATCCACCTCTGCCCCGCTTCCCGCCACCAGCGAAATCCCGGCCACCACGGAGGCCCCGACGGAAGCCCCTGGGGAAACGAGCAGGGAAACCACCACCGAGGCAACTACTGAAGCGACTACCGAAGCAACTACTGAAGCGACTACCGAGGCGACTACCGAAGCCACCACCGAGGCACCTACCACGGAAACCACCACTACCAGGGCCACCACGGAGGCCCCCGCCACCGAAACCACCACGAAGGCCACTACCGAAGCCACTACCGAGACAGAGACCTCTGTGGATCCTCTTGCCACGGAATCCGAACCGGACTTTACGCAATTGTCCAATCATCTGTCTTTAGCTTCCTGCCCGGCGGACCGGCTGGCAGGATCTCAGCTGATTATCCTCCAGGGAAAGAAAAAAGGCCCTGCCATGCTCTACTTCTTTGAGAAGGAAGGCGGGGAATGGGTTCTCAGCGAAGCGGTTCCTGCCGCCGCTGCCGTTCTGGGGAAAAACCGCATTGTAAAAGACAAATCCGCCGGTTCCACGGACATCCCGGCGGGGTATTATCCCTTAGGGCCTGTTTTCGGATTGGGAGACAAAGCCCTCACCAGCCTGCCCTATCATCAGATTCAGGAGGGAGATGCCTGGATTTTGGACCCCGCCTCCGAATATTACAATCAGCTGGTTGATACAGCCCAAATCAAGAAAGACTGGAACACCGCTCTCCATCTGGGTTTGCAGCCGGACATCTTTAAATATGCCATCCTGGTGGGGTATAATACCAAGCCGGTCAGTCCCAAATCAGGAACGGCGGTTTTCCTGAATGTCCATGGCGATACGGAGCCGGCTGCCTCCGTCAGCATCCCGGAGCCCACCTTGTTTGCCCTGCTTTCCTGGCTGAAAGCGGAGGCGGATCCCCACATCCTGATTTATGACCATGAAACCGATACGCAGTAAATCTCTCTTTTATCTATTGTCCTTCACCTGGGGCCTGCCTATGAATGTAGGGGGCCTGTGCGTGGCCTTGGCCATGCTGTTTTCCGGGCACCGTCCCCACCGCTGGGGGCCCTGCATTTATTTTAATGCCGGCCGTCATTGGGGCGGCGCCTCCTGGGGCATGTTTTTTATCACGGATAAAGACGACACCACCCATATCAAAAATCACGAGATGGGCCATGCCTTTCAGAATTGCTATTTGGGCTTTTTGATGCCATTTGTGGTGGGTCTTCCCTCCATGAGCCGCTACTGGTTCCGGAACTGGCGGGAAAAGAGCGGCCATCCTTCCCGCAAGCCTTACGACGCCATCTGGTTTGAAGGTTCCGCTACCAAACTGGGGTATCAATACTGGGATAAAGCATGAAAAAAGCGGGGGCATCCCCGCCTTTTTATTTCGCCTCCTTAGGAAGTGCATCCTCCGTCTTATCTTCCGCCTTTTCCGCCGAAAGGGCCGGATCCGGCGGCCCGTAGCCCCCCGGTTTTTTCAGGAAATCCGCCACGGACCGGGCCATTTCCTTCAAAACCCCCAAGGCCGGATTGAAGACGCCGTACTGCTTGATTTCCATAAGCACCATGCCCAGGGGCACGGCAAACACCACCCCGATCACCCCGTACAGGCGGAAGCCCAAAAACAGGCAGAAAATGGTCATCAGGCCGGAAAGGCCCATGCTTTCTCCCATAAACTTGGGAGAGAGAATATTCCGGGCAATCTGCACCGCCAGGTATATCACCATCAGCCAAAGAGCCATCATATAATTCTCTTCCATCACTTCCGCCAGAGCCCATGGCCAAAGCACGGTGCCGGAGCCGAAAATCGGCAGGAAATCAATAAAGGCAATCAGCAAAGACAATAAGAGTGCGTAGGGCACCTTCAGCAGAATCAGTCCCACCAGCACGATTACCGCCACAAACCAGGACATTTTCAGCTGGGCCATAAAATAGCCGCTCAAGGCTTTTTTCAGGCTTTGTTTGGCCATATCCAGAAAGCGCTGCACGCTGTCCGGCATTCTTTGATAAAAGCCATTCCACAGCCTCTCCCGCTCCATTACCAGAATAAAGGAGCTGACCACGGTAATCACCGCATAAAACAGCATGGAAGGAACGCTTAAGGCGAAGCTGCCCACCCCGGTGGCAAAGTTGGAGCTGAAGTCCCGCACCCAGGTAATCATGGAGGTTTTTACATCCTCGGAAAAGCTGTCAAAGGCGGTGCGGATATTCTCCGGGAGGCCGGAAAAGAGACCCCCGATCCAGCCGGAGATCCGGTCCAGAAACTCCAGCAGTTTCTGCAGGTACATGGGGGCTTTGGGGATAAAATCCCCGATTTCCTTAATCAGACGGCTGATGGTAAAGTACAGGCCCGCTATGACCAGGGCCAGCACTAAAACCACCACCAGCACGGACCCCACTTTTTTCCTGATATGGAGTTTTTTCTCCAGCCAGCGGGACAGGGGGGAAGCCATGAGGGCAATCAGCCAGCCGATCACAAAAGGGAAGAAGAATACAATGGCCCCGGGCAATACAAAGATGCTGACCAGAATGCCGGCCAGTGTCAGCGCCAGGGTAAAAAACCACCGTCCGTATTTATGTCCTCTTGTTTCCTGCATGCCAATCACTCCCTTTTAAGAGGGCAGAATTCCCCCTTATACTTCCGCTCCGGCCACCGAAACATCCTGGATCCGTATCCCGTAAGGGCCTTCGTAGCGGGAAGAGGTATAACGCTCCCGGGACAGCAGGAGCCTGTCCTGCTTTTCCAAAAGCGAGGCGCTGACCGAGCCGCCGGTCACCGGCGTCACGCGGCCATCCCCTTCAATCAGGTAAGCCAAACGGATTTCCCCTCCGAAGAAACCGCTTAAGGGATCCATCTGGAAATCCGAGAAGTTTACCACCCAAAGGCAAGGCCCCTTCTTTAATTCCTCCCAGGAGCAGCTTCCTTCGTTGTCGCAGCGCAGCTTCCGATATTCTCCCGTGGGTTCCGTATTCAGGTAACGGCAAAAGCGGTTGGGGCCGGGAATGGTTTGCAGGATGCCCATATCCAGCAGCACCCGGTCCTTCATGGGGATACCCTCTCCGCTGAAGGGAGCTGTAGCCTCCAGACTCAAATCCAGGGACTCATAGCCTGCCTGGGCCTTCTGGACCTGTGTGCCCCGGCTCCAGGAGGAATATCCCGGATAAATGATATGGGCTGCGGCCCGGAAGGAATAATAGAAAAAGATTTCCCGCACATGGTCGCCCTTCAGGATCAAATCATACTGGCCGCTTTTTAGCACCTTTTGCGCCCGGGCTCTGTCCGCCGTAAAGGCCAGGGTTTCCCGCACCAGGGCGGTCAATGCCGCCTGCTCCAAGGCATCATAGGAGAAGCTTTCATACATCTCCACATCCTCCGGCTCCTTGCACTGACAGACGAATTCACCGCTCACCTTCCCTTCGGACCAGGAGACATCCGTCCCTTCAGAGCTTAAAATATGGTTGCGGGTCCGGGTCAGAAAAATCTCTGCGGAATTGAGAAAGGCCTGAGGATGGTCATCGCCCGCCAACAGCGCTCCTGCCATCAAAGCAGCGCTTTCCCCCAGGGGTTGCAGCAGTATCGGCGTTTGGGCGGGGGGCACAGTTTCCTGCACCGGATCCGGCATTTCGTAATAAGGATTCATCACGAAGGATGCGGCATAGTATCCCTCCTCCAGTTTCTCCCGGATTTCCCCTTCCGAAAGCCCCGGTGTCAAAAGCACCTTGGTAAAGCCCCGCTCCCCTTCCTCGCTGTCCCTAAAAATGGTCACGCTGCAGCGGCTTACATCCTTCAGCCGACGGGTATCCAGCTGTTTTTTTACGAAATACAGCTCTGCCGTTTCCTCCTCACTGGTTTCGATGCGCCAGGCCGCCGGGGCCAGGTCCTGCAAGATTTTTCGAATCATCTCTGTCATGGCTGCCTCCTATCCCAAACGGATGCGGGCCTTCATATAAGGGCCCCCGTCCGAAACCTTCACATACTCTTTGTAGCCCTTGCCGCAGTAGCCGCCGCCTCCCAGCCGCACCTTAGGCCCCATCATGCTGACGGATTTCAACAGATCCGGCACATAGCCCGTTAAAACGATGGGGGAATAAATCTTCCCGGTAAGCTTGCCATCCTTGATTTCCCGAGCAATGTTCACCATGCACTGGATACCCCAGTTCTTGGGATCTTCCATGCCGGAAGAGGGATTCTCCAGCAGGAATCCGTACCGGATAGAGGCAATCATTTCTTCCGGGGTCTGGGTGCCGCCCTGGAAATAGGTATTGGTCATGCGGGTATAGGCCTTCCGCTCGAAGCTTTCCCGGCGGCCGTTTCCGGTAGGGCTCGTTCCCAGGCGGGCAGCGCTTAAGGCGTCGCACATGCCGCTTTTCAGAATTCCCTTGTCAATCACCAGGGTATCCGAAGCCAGAGTGCCTTCATCATCAAAGAGGAAACTGGCCACCTCATCCATACCGTTTCCGTCATGCATGGTCACCAAATCGGAAGCCACCCGCTCTCCCATTACGGACTGAGCCAGAGCCCGGTCCTTCACAAACATATCCATTTCCACCCCATGGCCGAAAGCTTCGTGGACAATCATCCCGGTGGTCTCCGGATCGCAGACACAGTCATATTCCCCTGGCGGAATGGGCTCGCTTTCCAGCAGTTCCAGGGTGGACCGCACCACTTCATCCAAGCCGTCCCGCACCTGATCCAGCACCTCTATGCCTCCCAGATTGGAAAAGCCCTTGTAATAATCCTTGATTTCCTCCTCCCGGCGGGCCAGCGCCATCAGAGCCACGGTAGTCCAGAGAACCGTCTGGTCCAAATCCCGGTTTTCACTAATAAACAGCTTGCGGTAGGACTGATAGCTGACCCGGCAGGATACATCCAGAATTCCCTCGGTTTTTAAACCCTCCTCCCGGATGGCTGCAATGCGCTTTAGGATTTCCTCATCTCCCAGCTTCCGGGGATGCAGCTGATACGCCGTGGCTTTCTTCAGCACCGCCGGCTCGTCCGCCGGAATAGGCGTAGGCAGAGGCGTAATGCCCGGAGGCAGCGCTTCCCACTGGGCCTTCAGGCGCTCTTTTATGGAAGCGCAGATCTGCGGAATCCGCTCCTCCGAAAACTCGTTAAAGGAGTACTCACCGCATCCGTTTTCATCAAAAACCCGCACCACAAAGCCGCAGTCCGGGCCATCCATCCCCCCCGTGGAAATGGAAGGGCCGGAGCGGCTGACGGACCAGCCCCGCTCATCCGTTTCCGACGCCAGCACGCTGGCATAGGGATATTCTTTTCTCAATTCCGTCACCAGCTTTTTCAATGCCGGCTTCAGTACATCCATTTTTTCAAACATACATACTCCTAACTGGGGGGCTTATACCCTACCCCGAAAAACCGCCGTCCACCGTCAGCACCTGTCCGGTGATGAAGGAGGCTTTCTCACTGCCCAAAAAGGCCACGGCTTCCGCAATTTCCTCTGGCCGGCCCAGACGCCCCAGAGGGGTCATCTCCGCCAATTCCTTTAGGGTCTCCTCCCCCAGCACCTGCACCATATCCGTATCTATCACCCCGGGGGCCACACAGTTGACCCGTATGCCCGAGGGAGCCAGTTCCATGGCCAGAGATTTGGTGAGACCGATAATGGCGTGCTTGGTGGCGCTGTAAGTAGCTTCCATCGAAGCGCCCCTGAGCCCCCAAATGGAGGAAATACTGACAATGCTTCCTGCCTTCTTCCGAATCATGTCCGGCAGAACCGCCTGCACGCAGTTCCTGAAGCCTTTTACATTCACATCGAAATACCGCTGCCAGGTGCTCTCGCTTACATCCTGGATCAGCATTTGACCCGCTATGCCCGCATTGCTCACCAAAAGGCTCACCGGGCCGAAGCGGGCCTTTACGGCAGCAGCCATAGCCTCTACCGCTTCCGGCTCCGCCACATCCGCCTGGTAAATCATCCCCCGGCCTCCGGCGGCGGCAATCTCAGATGCCAATTCAGCGGCTTTATCCTCCCGCTCCCGATAATTGATGCAAACGGCATAGCCTTCCCGGGCCAATTGCCGGGCCACTGCCCGTCCGATGCCCCGGGATGCGCCGCTGACCAAGGCCACCTTGTTCATAGCGCTCCTTTGTGAATAATCTGTGTTGCTTTTATTTTACAATGAAACGGCCTGGGACGCAATCCCTAAAATTTTCTTGACATTTCCCGGGAAGATGGTAGAATGGTGCTTGCGCCGGTGTGTTGGAATTGGTAGACGAGGCGGACTCAAAATCCGTTGGTGGCGACACCGTGTGGGTTCGAGTCCCACCACCGGCAGAGCAAAACCACGCAAATGCGTGGTTTTTTGGTGCAGACAACTGGCTGGGTTTAAGCGGACAATTTGCTCGCTTCGCTCGCAAATTTGCCATGATTAATCCGCCTTCGACGGACGAGGCGATTGATAACAAGGTGAATTGCACCGAAGGTGCAAGAGAAGGTGGCCTGCGACGGCGCACAGCGCCTAGTCCTTTAGGGGGCCATCGCCCCTTGTATTATAGGTGCGTAGCCTTATCTTTACCTTTTCTACAGGTTAGGCTATGCTATGCATGATGCTGTGGAT
>CADBFP010000041.1 GCA_902793995.1 uncultured Lachnospiraceae bacterium
TCTGACTTTCAGGGACGGATCAATCTTCTTTCTTTCACGCATAGGAATACCCCCAAGTAGGTTTTATAATTCATTGTCCTACTTGGGGGTAGCATATCACGACATTCACAGCCCCTTTAACATGCACCCAAGGATCTGTCTCCCAGGCACTTATTTTACAGTTCTGCCTTCAGAATAGGATTCCGGGAAGCAGCCACATCATCCGGCCGGCCGATGGGGGTCTTGTGAGGCGCCGTGTGCAGGCTCTCGGGGTCATCCATCCCCTGCTGCTTCACTGCCTTAAAGATCTCCACCACCTGGTCCAGGGTTTCCCGTCCCTCCGTTTCCGTAGGCTCTAACATGAGCGCCTCGTGAACAATCAGCGGGAAATACATGGTGGGCGGGTGGATGCCGTGGTCGATAAGGCCCTTGGCCACATCCAGGGCGGAAACCCCCGTTTCCTTCTTATAATCCGACAGATCCAGCACAAACTCATGCATGCAGAGCCGGTCATAAGCCGGAGTAAAGACCTCTCTTAAGCCCTTCATCAGATAGTTGGCGTTCAGCAGGGCCGTCTCACAGGCCTCGGGTATGCCTTCCTTCCCCAGGTACAGAATATAGGCCAGAGCCCTGAGCACCACCAGGAAGTTGCCCGCAAAGCTGCGCACCTGAATGGGAGCGCCGTCCTTCATTAAGGCAGAACCGGGCAGATACTCCTTCAGGAAAGCCTTGCAGCCCACAGCCCCTGCCCCGGGACCGCCGCCGCCGTGAGGGGTGGCAAAGGTCTTGTGCAGGTTCATATGCACGCAATCGAAGCCCATATCGCCGGGGCGCACCCGTCCCATAATGGCATTCAGGTTGGCGCCGTCATAATAGCAGAGACCGCCGGCTTCGTGCACCAGACGGGTGATTTCCAGGATGTTGGGATCGAAAAGCCCAACGGTGTTGGGGTTGGTGAGCATGAGTCCCGCCGTATCCTCTCCCAGAACCGCCTTTAAGGAGGCCAGATCCACGCAGCCCTTTTCGTCCGAATCGATATTGATGACTTCATAGCCGCACATGGCTGCAGTGGCCGGGTTGGTGCCGTGAGCGGAATCCGGAACGATAATCTTATTCCGTTTCTGATCGCCCCGGGCATCATGATACTGCTTGATCAGCATCACGCCGGTAAACTCGCCGTGGGCGCCGGCCGCAGGCTGGAAGGTCATGGCATCCATGCCGGAGATCTCGCCCAAAAGCCTTCCGGCCTCCTCCATCACCTTCCGGCATCCGGCTGTGGCAGAAGCCGGAGCCAGGGGATGGATTCCGGTAAAACCGGGCATAGAGGCTACTTCCTCGTCAATACGGGGATTGTATTTCATGGTGCAGGAGCCCAGGGGATAAAAGCCGTTATTGACCCCGTAGACCTGGTCCACCAATTCTTTATAGTGGCGGGAAATCTCCGTTTCTGACAATTCCGGAAGCCGCAGGGCGCTCTCCCGTTTTTGGGAGGCGGACAACTGAACTGCCGGCACATCCAAGGGCGGCAGCACGCTGACGCTGTGGCCCTTTTTGCTCTTTTCAAAAATCAGCTTCATGCCAGCACCTCCTTCACCAGAGAAATCACTTCATCCAAATCCGCTTTGGAGGGCTTCTCCGTCACGCACCACAGCAGGCCCTCTTCCACCGGCAGACCGCCTAAAATACCGGCAGCATCCAGCTTCTTCAGCACTTCTGCCTGTTTAGGTAAGGCAGTCACGAACTCATGGAAGAAATCACCCTTGTGAACCAGTTCAACTCCGGGAATCTTTTCCAATTCCCCGGCCAGGTAATGGGCCTTGGCTACAGACTGGTTTGCCGCATCCTTCATGCCTTCCGGCCCCATAGTGGCCATGTACAGGCCGGCAGTCAGAGCGCAGAGGGCTTCGTTGGAACAGATATTGGAGCTGGCTTTTTCCCGGCGGATATGCTGCTCTCTTGCCTGCAGGGACAGAACAAAGGCACGGCGGCCTTCTCCATCCGTGGTTTCGCCTACAATACGGCCCGGCAGGGAGCGCATATTCTTCTTGGTGGTAGCCATAAAGCCCAGATAAGGACCGCCGTAAGCCAAAGGCATGCCTAAAGGCTGGCCCTCTCCCACGGCTACATCCGCCCCTAATTCTCCGGGGCTCTTCAGCACCGCCAGAGAAATGGGATTGCAGCCCATCACCACCATGGCGCCGGCTTCGTGAGCCGCCGCGATCAAGGCCTCGGAATCTTCCAGCTGTCCGTAGAAGTTAGGCTGGGCAAAATAGAGGGAAGCCACATCCTCCGCCAGCAGTTCCTTTAAGGCAGCCACATCCGTCTTGCCGTCTTTTACCGGCACCAGCTTCATCTCGGCGCCTACGCCGTAAAGATAAGTCTTGATGGTGGCAATCACATCCGGATGGGCTGCGGCGGAAACCAGGGTGACACTGCGCTTGCGGCTGCGGCACATGGAAACCCCTTCCGCAGCGGCGGTAGCGCCGTCGTACACGGAAGCATTGGCAACTTCCATGCCCGTCAGCTCGCAGATCATGGTCTGAAATTCAAAAATAGACTGAAGAATGCCCTGAGAGATTTCCGCCTGGTAGGGCGTGTAGGCAGTCAGGAACTCCTCCTTGGCAGGAATATACTTGACGATACTGGGAATATAATGGTCATAGGCGCCGGCACCGCGAAGAATCAGCTTATACTGCGTATTCTCTTCGCTCAAGGCCTTCAGATACCGGGCCACTTCCAGTTCGCTCTTGCCCGGGGGGAGGTTTAAGGCCTCCTCCCGGTACACCTCTTCCGGCACATCCCGGAAGAAATCACGCATCGATGCCAGGCCCAGGGCCTTCAGCATTTCCTGCCGTTCCTCTTTGGTGGAAGGCAAAAAGTTTCCCATCTTATGCCTCCGTCTCGCAGAAGGCATCGTAGGCGGCGGCGGAAAGCAGCTCTTCCGTTTCCGTCACGTTCTCCACCTTGATGATCCAGCTTTCATAAGGAGCGCTGTTTAAGAGCTCCGGAGAATCCAGCAGATCTTCGTTCACCTCGGCCACCACGCCGGTGACGGGGGAAACCAGGTCGGAAACCGCCTTTACGGATTCCACATCGCCGAAGGGATCGCCGGCAGTGATTTCGTCACCCACCTCCGGCAGATTAACGAATACCACATCGCCTAAGGCATTCTGGGCAAAATCCGAAATGCCGATAATCATCAGGCCGTCCTCTTCCTTCACCCACTCATGAGACTTGGAAAATTGATAGTTTAAGTGTTCCATTTTTTGTACCTCCAAAATGTTATGTAAAATGAGATTTTTTGTTTAAGGGATAATAACCCCTCCGGCCCTGCGGGCCACCTCCCCTATGAAGGGGAGGTAAGGTCTTCCTGCGGCCCTCCATCGTCATCTGCAAACTTTCCCTTATCGGTCAGTTTGCAGGACGATGTCACCAAAACCACCTCGCTTTATCTGCCGCTGGCAGCGCTTCGGTGCTTTTGCCCTCCCTTGATAGGGGGAGCTGTCAGCGAAGCTGACTGGTGGGTTATTACCGCCCCATCACCCCTGCCAGATGATCCAGCGCCGCCAAAACGGTCTTATCATCGAAGCAGTAGTGCATGGTCTGATAACTCTTCCGGAAAGCCGCCACTTCCTCCTTCACGGCCTCGCCCTTAATGCAGCGGGCAATGAGGTTTGCGGTCTGCTTAAACTCCGCCTCTCCGAAGCCGAAGCGTACCATTTCGGATACGCCCATCCGGAGAGCGCCGCTGGCGGTAAAGCCTTCTTCGTCCGGTGTTGCCTGATAATTCACAATGATATTGTTCTGCTCCAGGCGTTCCGCCACTTCGGCTCCCTGGCCGTAACCCACGGCTACCACCACCTGGTGGGTCTCGGTGTAGCCAATGGAAGGATCCCCTTCCACCGCCAGACCTTCCTCCGCCAAAGCCTTGGCCAGCATCTTGGCGCCATTCACCACAGCAGCCTGATACTCCTTCCGGAAGGTGTTCATTTCATAAGCCGCCATCAGCATGCCCAGCTGGGTGCCCAGATGATGGTTGGACACGCTGCCCGGGAATACACGGCGCTCAATGGTCTTCCAAAGCTCATATTTCAGCTCATCTTCCTTGTAATTCACCGCAATTACACCGCGCTGCGGGCCGAAGAAGGTCTTGTGGGTAGAACCGGTCACAATTTCCGCTCCTTCCGCGAAAGGATCCTGGAAGGAAGGCCCTACAATGCCCAGCACATGAGCCATATCGTACATAATGGTGGTATTGATGCCCTGCTCGTCCACAAACTTACGGATGGCCGCCACCGGCTCCTTATGCAGCACCATACTCTTGCCGAATATGATGAATTCCGGCTTGTACTGGTCAATGAGCTTCTTGGTCTCTTCCACATCGATTTTGTAGATATTGTCCTTCAGCACCGGGAAGTTGATGATGGCATTCATCTCAGTCTTGGGATCCACGGCGATGTAATCGTGCAGGGCACCCATAGGCTGGGCGGAAAGGTGGCCGCCCCGGATAATGTGGTTGTTCATTACATAGCCCAGGCGCTTGGGATCGTTCTTCCGGTCCAGACGGTTCTTAAAATCCATCAGGGAAGAGAACACCGCAGTGTTGGCCATCTGGCCGCTGGTGACACGGGTCTCCACTTCCGTGCAGCCGAAGTATTTCTTCATTTCCTCCACCAGGAGCTGTTCGGTTTCATCAATGAACTTGGTGCCCTGGTAGTAGAAAATGTCTTTGTCGTAGAAGGCCTTGGTCTTTCTGTGCTCCGCATAGCGGAAGTTGGGATCGGAACCGGAAAGGAGCTGCACCGCCCGGCTGGGGGTGTTCTCCGAAGGAATCAGATTCAGGCATTCCTGCTGACGCCAGATATGGTTCTTCTCCGCCCGGGCAATCAGTGCCAGAGCCTTGGCCAGGCCGTCGCCCTTTTCCGCTTCCCGCTTCTTCAGCTCCGTGCCGTAGATGAGAGGCCGGGCAAAGGGCGGGGCTTCCAGGGAAAGGTGGGCTTCCGGAATGGCGGCTTTTAAGCGCTTGCCCCTCACATCCACTTCCACCACATCGTCCACCAGAGTATCGGAGGCGATGTAGCACATGCCGATGGAGCGCTTGGATACTTCCTCGGTAATGACGCTCTCCAGGCCTTCCCCTTCCGCTACATAGTAGGGAATCATGGTACCGCTGGTGGTCCAGCCGATGAGCTTGTCTCCTTTATAGATTTCCATACCGGCCCGGATGACGCCCCGGTCCAGCAGGGTGATGGGCATAATGCGGTAAGGCAGGTCGGCGCAGCCGGAGAAATCCCGGTTCATAATCTTCACGAAAGCCTGACGCTGCTTCCACAGAATATCCTTGGCTACAAAATCGCCCTTCTGCTCGGAAAAGCTGACGGCAAAACGGGCCAGGGGCACAGCAAAGATGGGCATGTTCTTGCCATCCGGGCCCACACCCATTTCGTGGCCGTATAAAGGCAGGCCGGCTTCCATCCGCAGGGTATCCCGGGCTCCCAGACCGGCAGGCTTGGCGCCCAGTTCCACCAGGCGGTTCCACAGCCATACTACATCTTCGCTCTTGACGAAAACTTCAAAGCCTAAAGGCTCGCCGGTATAGCCCGTGCGGGCGATGCGGGCAGTATGGCCTTCCAGAGACACGATATTCAAACGGTTTTTGATGGGTTCAATGGTCAGGGGTTCCCCTCCGGAAAGCTTGGTAAGCATGTCCTTGGATTCCGGTCCCTGCACGGCAATGCAGGCCCATTCTGCAGAGATGTTGGTAAGGGTGCAGTCATAGTCCTTCAGCAAAGGAGTCAGATAGGCCAGATCCTTGTCGATATTGGCGGCGTTGATAACCAGCCAGAGATTATCTTCCTCAAAGCAATAGAGGTAGGCGTCGTCCACGGCGGAGCCGTCCGGAGCCTGGATAATGCAGTACTGGCTGCGGTTCTTTTCCAGGGCAGCCACATTGCTGGTAACCACATGCTGCAGGAAAGCAACACGGTCCTTGCCCTCCACTAGAATGCGGCCCATGTGAGACACATCAAAGATGCCGCAGGTGTGCCGGGTGTAGAGGTGTTCGGCCACGATGCCCTCCGGGTACTGGACGGGCATTTCCCAGCCGCCGAAATCCACCATGGTGGCGCCGGCAGCCACATGCACGTCGAACAATTGGGTTCTCTTGAGATCGCTCATACTCTTCTCCTTTGTTTGGGGGATGCGGGCCGATGTGGGCATCGGCCCCTACGGAGGAAATTGCACCCCTCCCCGTAGGGGCGCATGCCTTCATGCGCCCGCCTATTTGGGCTCATAAAAACAGACGGAGACACAAGCCCTTATGCAAGGGTTTATGCCTCCGTTATAGGCCTGAGAGATTCCCCGGGCCGAGCCCAGGTTGCACCTTCGGCGTGCCATGTGACACTTTTCGGAGTTCCGTCACGATTCGATACTTTTGCCTGAGAGTTTTTGGCCCCTTCGGCGCCGCCTTATCCAGCGGTCTCTCTCGAACCGGTCAACCGGAATAACTCTGCTGTTTTCCGTCTCTTTTGTATCATAGGAAATCAGGGGTGTCAAATGTTTTTTGAGTTATTTTTATTATTATTTTATAAGCGGGCGGCGGCCTTCACAAAATACCGGAACAGGGCCTGCTGTTTTTCGTCTCCCGTCATGCCTTCCGGATGCCATTGCACGCCTAAAACGAAACGCTCTCCCGGCAGCTCCAGGGCTTCGATCAGCTGATCCGGCTCAGACCAGGCCGTTACCAAAAGGCCCGGCGCCGGGGTCTGCACCGCCTGGTGATGGAAGGAATTCACCCCCAGCACTTCCTGGCCGAAAATATGATGCAGCAGGCAGTTTTTTTCCACCCGGACATCATGGGACACCATTTCCCGGGGATAAATATCGTGGAAGCTGTGTTCCGGAAAACCCGCATTCTTCAAATCCACATACAAGTCTCCTCCCAGAGCCACATTCATCATCTGCAGGCCCCGGCAGATCCCCAAAAGAGGCTTTTCCGTTTCCTGAATGATGTAGCGGATGACTTCAATCTCCGCCGCATCCCGGCGGGGCCGGATGCCCCCTACCGTCTTATCCGCCCGGGCGCCGTAAAGCCGGGGATCCGCATCCGGACCGCCGGAAATCATGACTCCGTCCATGCGGTCTGCCATCTCTCGCAGCAACCGGGGGTCCTGGGTATTGGGCAGAATCACCGGAACGCCTCCTGCCCGCTCAATGGCGTTGGTATAAGCATCCAGCAACACTTCCCGTTCGGAACTGCGCTGCAAAATCTCATTGCCGCAGGTAATGCCGATTACAGCTTTCATACTCATCCTCCTCACTAAACCAATATATTCTCTTCCGTTTCTTCGCTGAAGAAATGCATCGCCTTGCTTTCGACTCCCAGATATAAAGCAGCCCCCTGCTCCAAGGATTTCTTCTCTTCCTCGCTGAGGCCCAGGGTAGGAATCCGGATAATCAGCCGGGAGCCGTCTTCCACCGTCACATGCAAATGCAGCTCGCTGCCCATCATTTCCTTCACCGCAAGGCGGCAGGGAATGCGTCCCTTTTCCGCTTCAAAGAAAAGGGAAATATGCTCCGGCCGGATGCCCAGCAGAATCTCCTGCTCCCGGGCGGAAGCCCCTTTTAAGGCCGCCCCCTTTTCTCCGTCCACCGGCATCCGCACCCCGTAGGGACTGACAAAATATGCCTCGCCTTCCTTTTGAAGCCGGGTCTTTATGATATTCATCTTCGGGGCTCCGATAAACTCCGCCACAAACAGATTCTTCGGCATATCGAATACCTCTGAAGGGGTTCCCACCTGCTGAATAAACCCGTCCTTCATTATCACAATCCTGTCTCCCAGGGTCATAGCTTCGGTCTGGTCGTGGGTGACATAAATGAAGGTGGTATCCAGCTTTTGCCTAAGCAGGATAATTTCCGCCCGCATCTGATTCCGCAGTTTGGCATCCAGATTGGATAAAGGCTCGTCCATTAAAAAGACCTTGGAATCCCGCACCATGGCCCGGCCGATGGCCACCCGCTGGCGCTGACCGCCGGATAGGGCCCGGGGCTTGCGCATTAAATAATCCGTAATGCCCAGAATCTCCGCCGCCCGGGTAACCCGTTCATAGACCTCATCCTCCGGCATTTTCTGAAGCCGCAGAGAGAAAGCAATATTGTCGTAGACCGTCATGTGGGGATAGAGGGCATAGTTCTGGAAAACCATGGCAATATCCCTGTCCTTGGGCTGCAGGTCGTTCACCACCAGGCCGTCTATTTCCACGGTGCCATCGCTGATCTCCTCCAGGCCGGCAATCATCCTAAGGGTGGTGGATTTTCCGCAGCCGGAGGGGCCCACGAAGACCACGAATTCCTTGTCCTTTATTTCCAGATTAAAATCCTGCACCGCCACCACATAATCCTTGCTGTGGGAGCCGTCATTGCTGTCGTAGATTTTTTTCACGTTGGTGAGTTTTACAGATGCCATAATATTCCTCGCTATTTATTTCTTGCCCTCCATCGTCAACGGCAAACCTTCCCTCATCGGTCGGTTTGCCGGACGATGTCACGTAAATCGTCTCGCTTTATCCGCCACCGGCGGCGCTTCGACGATTTACCCCTTCACGGCCCCGCCCGTGACCCCTTCCACATAGTACTTCTGCAGACACATGAACACAATAGTCACGGGTATGGCCACGATCACGCCCCCGGCGCAGAACATGGTATAACTGCTGTTGATCTGATCTGCGTTGAGCCAGTTATACAGGCCCACCGCCACATTCATGCCCTCGGAGGAGCCGAAGGAAATATAGCGGGCAAAGACGAAATCCCCCCACGGGGCCATAAAGGAAGTGAGGATGGTATAAATCACGATGGGCTTGGCCAGGGGCAGAATGATCTTGGTGAGCACCTGGGCCCTGGTTGCCCCGTCTATGCGGGCCGCCTCATCCAGGGATTTGGGAATGGTATCGAAAAAGCCCTTGGAAATGTAATAGCCCATACCGGAGGAAGCCACATACACCAGAATCAGCCCCGGCACCGCATTGGCCTGGGTAAGCCCCAGGTCCTTTAAGACCCGGTAGAGGATGATCATGGCCAGCATCCCCGGGAACATGCCTAAAATCAGCATGAAGCGCATGAGACCCTTCCGCAGCTTAAAGCGGAAACGGGACAGGGTATAGCTCATACAAAGCACGATCACCGTCTGGAGCAGACTGGTGGCCAGGGCCGCAATCAGGGTATTCAGATACCATTTAAAGAAATCCGTATTCGCCAGAGCCTTATAATTCTCCAGGCTCCAGATCTTAGGGATGATTTCATTGGTCATCCCCTTCACCGGCCCGCCCCTGAAGGATTGGAGCACAATGCTCACAAAGGGAAAGAGCCAGATAATGCTCATGAGGATCAGAATGATATAGATAAAGGTATTGCTGATCCGGGCCTTCTTTTTCATGCCCATATGCTGTTTAACAGGCGTATTCGTGGTCGTCTGCATCACTGGAAATCCTCCTCATTTTTCACCGAAGGCAGGAGGTTGTAAACCACCAGGGAAATGATTGCCACCACAATAAACACCAATATGCCGATGACGGAGGCGAAATAATACTGGGACTCCGCCCCGGTGGTGATCTTAAAGAGCCAGGTGATCAAAAGGTCCGTAAAACCCACGGAGCCCGCCGCCGAAGAAGCTGTTGGATTGGGCGGCCCCCCGGAGGTCAGCAGATAAATCACGTTGAAGTTGTTCATATTGCTGGTGAAGGTGGTGAGCAAATAAGGGCCGGTAATAAAAAGCATATAGGGCAGAGTGATCTTGGTATACTGCTTCCAGCCGCTGGCTCCGTCTATTTTGGCAGATTCATACAGATCCTGGGGAATATTCATCAATATGCCCGTGGCGATGAGCATCACATAGGGAATGCCGATCCAGATATTAATGAGGATCACCGATATACGGGCGGGCCACTCCTTACTGAGAAAAGGAATATAGTTCAGGCCCTTCAGTACCCCGATGCTTTGCAGAAACTGGTTTACCATGCCGTTTTGGGCAAACATTTTCGACACATACAAAAGGGATATGAACTGGGGAATGGCGATGGTCATCACCAGAATGGTACGCCAGCCCTTCTTAAACTGGATCCCCTTTTTGTTGATCATCATAGCCACCAGCATACCCAGGAAATAGTTGGTGAAGGTGGCAAAAAAGGCCCACATGAGGGTCCAGAGAAGGATCTCCCCGAAGGTGGCGGCATACACCTTGCTGCCGGCGCCGATGCCCAGCATGGTATTGATATTCTCCAGTCCCACCCAGGTAAACAAGGCGTTGGTGTAGCCGTCATGGGCGCCGTCGTAATTGGTGAAGGCCACCAGGATCATGAACACGATGGGCATGACGGTGAAGATCAGTATTCCGGCCAAAGGCAGGGCCAGCAGGGTCTTGTGGAAGTTATCGTCCACCATGGACCTAAGGTCATCCTTCCCGCTCTTTAGGGGTTTGCCGGAATCCAGAATCTGCTGGGCCAGTTTGTTCTGACGCACATTGATCCGCCAGGTGATCACACAGGCGATAATAAAAAAGATGGTGAGAACACCGTAAAGCAATATCTGGAAGGAATTATCGTTAAAGGCGGTCACATAGGTATCGTAAACCGGGTCGTAGGCCTTGCCGGGGCCTTCCTTGCCCAAAGAAGGCAGCATGGAAAGCCAGTACAGGCCCCCGGTGGGTTTTACCATGAAGAAGATGAAAACGGCCTGGAAGAGCAGGAATAATACTCCCCGCAGGATCTGGCCCCGGGACAGATTGCCGAAACCCATAATGAAAAAAGACAGACGGGTCTTCCAGTCCCCGTTTTTGAAAGTAAGGAAAATATCCTTGATCTCCCGTCCCACCGCCAGGGCCGCATTTTTTAAGAAAAGGCCTATTTTGACAAACAGGCCGGCGATGGCTCTGGGGATAGACAGGAAAAAGGCGGCCAGCTTATGCAGGCCCCGCCGGAATTTGGATAATTTCAGGTATTCAAGATCCGTATATTGTTTCATAGTGTTGTACCATGATTCACGCATGCGGGCGGTGGGTGGCCGCCCATAAGGAAAAATAAGGCGTCCGCCAAAAGCAGGCGGACGCCCCGAAAGAAATTATTTCTTCACGATGGTGATAGTGCCGGCAGCCTGGTTGTAGGTAATCACATAAGTGCCGGGCTCTTTGAAGATGATGTTGTTGTCGTTGTTGTCGGTCCGCTCCAGATCGATGAGCTCCTTGCCCTCGGTGACGATGGTGCAGCCCTTGTCCGTATCCCAATCGCCGGGGGTCACAATGCGGCCTCCCATATAGTCGGATTCGGGAACTTCCAGGGTGAACATGAACGCGCCGTCCTTGTTCTCCATGCGGTAGGCATCGTCGTTGTTGTTCCAGCCGTTCCAGGCGCCCACCAGAATGTAGCCACTGGTATCGATCTTCAGCACATCCTGGATTTTGCTGTTGTAGGATTCCAGCGCAGCCTTTAAGCCGGCCTCGTCCTTGGCTTCCTTGATTTCCGTGGCAATCACCTTGCCGATTTCCCACCAGGTGCCGGGGATGTTGCCCTGCACCGTGGAATAGGGAGCCTGGGCAGCCAGCGCAGTGAGACCGGGGTTGGCCTGGACTTCCGCATTCTGCTGGGCATTCTTGTTGGCGGGGCCAAAGGCCAGTTCCTGGAAGCGCTCCAGCTGGCCTTCTTCGCTGGTCAGGTACTGGGCCAGCTTGTGCAGGGCAGCAGAACGGGCGGGATCCGTGGTGGGCTTCACACCCAGCAGCTTGTAGCCGCTGAAGTTGCCCAGGTGGCAGGTGGTGCCGTCCACGGTGTAGCTGGGCAGCTCAGCCGCACCCAGGTTGTCGCCCAGGATGGCCTTGGCATCGTTGTAGGCCCAGGGACCGGACACCACAACGGCAGCGCCCTTGGAGAACTCGCCCGCGTCGGAGGAGTCGATATAGGCCTTGGAGGTCACTAATTTCTGCATGCCTTTGGCAGCGATCAGGCCCTTGTCGGAGCTGAAGGTATCGTTCACGGCGGTGAACTTGCCGTCCGCATCCGTGGTCCATTCGGACACGCAGCCGGCGCCGAAGAAGAAGGAAGCCGCATACCAGGCGGAGCCTTCCACGTTGAAGCAGAAGTATTTCTCACCCTTTTCGCAATCGGCGATCAGGTCTTCCAGGGAGCCCAGGTGGGCCTCGTCCACGGCGGACTTGTCATAGTACATGAAGTAGCCGTTGTCGGCGGTGAGGGGATAGGCATAGAGGTCGCCGCCCACGGAGGAGGCATTCACAGCTCCTTCGTCATTGGTGCTCTTTACGATATCGGCAGCGCCTTTACCCAGCTGGCTCAGACCGCCTGCCAGCACTAAGCGGGCAAACTGGTCCTGAGCAAAGAAGTACAGATCCCCGGCGGCATCCACGTCGGTAATCACGTTGGTGCCGGCTTCCCCTTCGGAAACGGCTTCCACCGTGGCTTCAAACTTAATGCCGTCATTGTTTTTGCTGTTGAAGTCATCAATCTGCTTCTTGGTCAGTTCCACCGCCGCATCGGGAGCCCATACCTTGATCTGGTAGGTGCCCGCCAGCGGAGACGCGGTGCCCGCAGGGGTAGTGGCGGGCTGGGCCGCCGTCGTGGTAGTGTTGTTCGCCTGACCGCCGGCAGTGGTAGTCGGGGCTGCTGTAGTGGCGTTGTTTCCGCCGCCGCAAGCAGCCAGGGAGAAGATCATAGCCATTGCCAATACAAAGGCAAGCATTTTCTTCATCATTGGTTTCCTCCTGTTCTTCGTAAACTGAATCCGGGATAAGTCCCTTACCCGAAACATTTTACTCTTTCCGGGGTTTTTGTCAATCTTTTGTCACATTTTTCATTTTTTTATCACAAATGGCTGAACAAGAATCCTTAAGGTCCAAACAGCTTTAATGCTTCCAGAGGATGTCCCTTTTCGTCAAATAAAGCCTGGTTGTCCACGGCGCAGCCTCCGTAATACCTGCCTGCATCCTGGGGATCGTAAATCCCCGCATAGGAACTGGCCCAGCCGGAGCCGTATTGTTCCCACAATGCCTGATTCTCCTTCCGGTTTCCGCCTCCTGCGCTGATCCAGCAGCCCTCCCAATAGAACAAGCCCGCGCAGTTTTGAAGCTTGTTTTGGCAAAAATCCAGCATATCCTTTAAAAAGCTTTGCTGCCCGTCTAAAGTAAAAGGATAAGGGCGGGCAATTCCCTTTGTCCCCTCCTGAATCAGATTGCCGTAAAAGTCGCTGTCCCGAAGAGTATAAGGATATGCGGTTTCCAGAATCGCCGTCTGTTTGCCCCAGCGCCCGGCCACTTCATTCAGCGCTGCCGTCAGATTTTCCATGCTTCCGTGCCAGACAGGATAATAGGAAGTGCCGAACACATCATAATCCACCTCATAGCGCGCCAGCTGTTCCCCGTAATAGCGGTAGCTGCCCGTCTTTTCCGGATTGGTAAAATGCAGGGCAATCCGGGCGCCCGGCAGCACTTCCCGCACCGCTCGGCTTCCCGCTTTCATCAATTGCGCCATATTCTCCCAATTCTTCTCTCCTGCCATGGCGCCGTTGGTTTCATTGCCAATCTGGACCATGGACACCGGAATCCCGGCTGCCTTGAGCAATAGCAGGCTATCCCGGGTATATTGATATAAAGCGTCTGCCTTCTCCGGCAAATCCATTTTCCCCCAGGCCCGGGGTGCCATTTGTTTCCCGGGATCCGCCCAGAAGTCCGAATAATGAAAATCCACCAGCAGGGAAAGCCCCGCCGCCGCGGCCCGGCGGCCGATGCTCAGGGCGGTATCCATATTGCAATTGCCGCCGCCGAAGCCCCGGCCTGCCTCATCAAAGGGATGGTTCCAGACCCGTACTCGGATGGCATTCAGGCCGGCCTCCGCCAGGATTTCAAACACATCCTGCTCTTCTCCCTTGAAATTGAAATACTTCACGCCCCCGGCTTCCAGGGCCGGCACTATGGAGGCGTCCATTCCTTTGATAAACGGGCTCTTCATTTCCGAACCCATTAGTTTTTCGGTCAGGCGGAAAGCCGCCTCATCATTTTCCCCCGTCCCTATATGCAGGGAAGCCGGGTTAAAAAACATATAATAATCCTCCTTTTCCCCTGAGGCCCCATAGTTTACATATGCCTGCAGGATGCCCCTGTCTTCGGCCGCTTCATATACCCTGAGTCCCCAGATGTCCGGGTTTTCGCCCTGCCAGTAATGATAAGCCGGATGGCCCTCCCGAAAACCCGCCACCGGCCCGAAATCCGGAAGGAATTGCCCGATGTCCGACTCTTTCACAATCCAGATATCCGCCTCTTTCAGACTTGCCTCCAGAAACAAGGCGTAGGAGAACGAGCGGACCTTGATCATCTCCAGGCCGACATCCGGCATCAGTTCTTTCAGATAGCGCATGGCCCCCTTTTCATCCACCTCGGGGACATTGATCATAAGGGTGATCTTCTTGGCCCGCTCCGTATCCGTAGCTCCCTGAAACACCGCCAGCACCAGCAAAGCCGCAAAAAGCGCCCACAGCAGATAAGCAGGCAAACGATATAAATAATCACGGATTTTCTTCACAGACCGCCTCCTCCCAAGCAATGATATAGCCCTTTCGAAGGCTTATTCTGACCCTGCCTTCCCGGGGAAAATCGGCTGCCGCCTTCTCCCAAAGCAAAGCCGTTCCGCCTCTTTCGTCATCCGCTAAAGAAACCCGGAACACCGCTATGCTGCCGGGGATAGGCGTAGGCTTCTCCCCACGGCGGACCTTTCCCTCATACACCCGGTCTGCCTCCTCGTCCTCCTGCATACGACGCACATGGCGGAGGGCCCGTTTAGCGGGACCCAAGCCGTGAAACAGGAGAAAGAGACCCAGCCAGCCTCCCAGAATGACAAATAAAGTGGCATAGAGCTGCAGGGGCCCGGGGTCGATGGGATCCGCCTTCCGGGCAAAAAGAATAAGGCCCAGCAGCAGAACCAAAGCCAGACCCGACAGCAGAATACGGTAAAGCACCAGTTGCCGGGAAAGCCTTTTTTCGATATCGGAATTGTAAATGCTTTCCTTGTTCATAGCAGCAGTATACCACGATTCGGCCTGCATGCAAGGGGCAGCTTTCTCTGAAATGCAATCTTGACTTTTTATGCTGATGGGATTAACTTGTTCTTATCATCCACTATGAGGCTTTTAAGATGAAACATTTTATATTTCCGCTCCTTGCCTTCCTGCCTGTCCTCCTCCTTTCCGCCTGCGGAGCCCCCAAGAAGGACGCCGCACCGGCCCTCACGCCGGAAAACGAACGGGTCTTTTACGAGATTTTCGTAGGTTCTTTCTCCGACTCCAATGGAGACGGGATAGGGGATCTGCGGGGCATTATCCAGCGTATGGATTACCTGAATGACGGCAAAGGCAGCGAGGGAAACAGCCTGGGGGTGGAGGGCCTTTGGCTCACCCCTATATTCAAATCCCCCAGCTATCACAAATACAATGTGAATGATTATTATGCCATCGACGAGCAATTCGGCACAATGGAGGACTTAAAGGAGCTGATTGCCCTATGCCACAGCCGGAATGTGAAGCTGATTCTGGACCTTCCCCTGAATCACACCGGCACCAACCATCCCTGGTTCAATGCCTTTGTGCTGGCCCGCCGGAGAGGCCGGCAGGAAGATCCCTATTATGACTTTTACAGCGTCTGTCCCCAGGGTTCCATGCTCCCCGGCGGCAGAAGCTTCCAGCCCCTTACAGGCACGGATCTGCTTTACGAGTGCAATTTCACCGGAGAAATGCCGGAGCTTGACTTTGACAAGGAGGCCGTGCGCCAGGCCGTGCTGGAAGTGGCGAAATACTATCTGGATTTAGGGGTGGACGGTTTCCGTTTTGACGCCGCCAAGTATATTTATCTGGGAGAAACAGCCAAAAATACCGCCTTCTGGCAATGGTTCATGGGGGAATTGCGCAAAATCAAACCCGAGATTTACGCTGTGGCAGAAGTCTGGGACGGAGACGCCATTACGGATTCCTACTTTCCTGCCCTGGATTGCTTCAATTTCACCACCGCCGGGGCGGAGTCCCTCATTGATTCTACCGCAAAAGCAGGCTATGTTCGCAGCTTCACCGCCTATATGGAAAAGTATCTGCGGACCATCAAAACCATGCGGCCGGAGGCTATGCCCCATTTGTTCATTTCCAACCATGACACGGACCGGGCCGCGGGCTATCTGACCCTGATCAGCCGGCAGATGCATATGGCGGCCAATCTGTATCTTCTGTCCCCCGGTTCTCCTACCATTTATTACGGCGAAGAGATCGGCCTTAAAGGCGCCCGGGGCGGGGCTTCCACAGACGCCAACCGCCGGCTGGCCATGCGCTGGGGGGACGGGGATACGGTAAAGAATCCCGTGGGTTCCAGCTATGAAGAAAAAAACCAGGTAAACGGCACGGTGGCGGAACAGCTGGCCGCGGAGGGCAGTTTGCTGAAGCATTATCAGAAGATTATTGCCCTGCGGAAAGCCCATCCGGCCATTGCCCGGGGAAGCTATAGGCCCCTGGCATTAACAGATATCAAGGCCGGAGGCTTTGTGGCGGAATGGCAGGACCAGGCAGTCTGCGTCCTTCACAATACCTCCCGCAGCACGGAGCGGATTCCTCTGAGCGCCCTATCCACGGAGTACCGCTTTGATCGAATTGAAGGGGTTTTGGGGCTGGGCGAAGCAGCCATTGAAGAGGGGGAACTGGTGATAGGCGGCCTCACCTCCCTGGTGTTGACCACCTCCCCTTAAGAGGAAACTTTAAGGGGCTGTGAAAAAACTCCCTCAACCAAAAAAGGTCATCTGGGATACCCAGGTGGCCTTTTTTGTGTTAAAATAGTTTTGATGAAAAATCTTAACGG
>CADBFP010000042.1 GCA_902793995.1 uncultured Lachnospiraceae bacterium
AAGCTACCCTGGGGATAACAGGCTGATCACTCCCAAGAGTTCACATCGACGGAGTGGTTTGGCACCTCGATGTCGGCTCATCGCATCCTGGGGCTGAAGCGGGTCCCAAGGGTTGGGCTGTTCGCCCATTAAAGCGGTACGCGAGCTGGGTTCAGAACGTCGTGAGACAGTTCGGTCCCTATCCGGCGCGGGCGCAAGATATTTGAGAGGAGCTGTCCTTAGTACGAGAGGACCGGGATGGACGCACCGCTGGTGCACCGGTTGTCATATCCATGGCATAGCCGGGTAGCCAAGTGCGGAAGGGATAAACGCTGAAGGCATCTAAGCGTGAAGCCCCCCTCAAGATGAGATATCTTAAGACCCCTTGAAGACGACGAGGTTGATAGGGCAGAGGTGGAAGTGTGGTAACACACGTAGCTGACTGTTACTAATAGGTCGAACACTTGACCGTAGAGAGATGAACGAAGGGCGTAGAGAGATGAACGAAGGGTTTCGGACAAAGCGGGGCGGGCGGAAAGCTTGCTTTCCGGGACGCATCGCTTTGGACGGGCCGCTGTGAAGCAGCGGCAGGACACGAAAAAGCCCGTAGGGCTTTGAGTGACCCCGTAGTTCATCCAAGTTTTCATAAAGATGTTATATCTTCGGTATGCAGCTTTCAGGGCGCAAGCCTTGGAAGCATCTTCCTCGATAGCTCAATGGTAGAGCACCCGGCTGTTAACCGGGTTGTTGCAGGTTCGAGCCCTGCTCGGGGAGCTTTCTGGCCCCATGGTCAAGCGGTTAAGACATCGCCCTTTCACGGCGGTAACTCGGGTTCGATTCCCGATGGGGTCACTTTTTTATAGGGCGACATAGCCAAGTGGTAAGGCGTGGGTCTGCAAAACCCTGATTCGCCGGTTCAAATCCGGCTGTCGCCTCGTTTCTTTTAGGGCTGCGGCCCTTTTTTTCTTGCCCTCTTGCAAAAAATGCTTCCTTTGTTTACAATGAATACAGAAGACCCTTCTTCCTATGGAGATTCAATATGAAGATTTGTCCTAATTGTTCGACTGTTTTTGATGATAAACCCAAATTCTGTTCCCAATGCGGAGCCAGGCTTCCGGAGGAGCCTCAAAAATCTGTGTTGATTACGGAGCAGGGCATTCAGGAAACAGCGGTGCCGGAATCTGTTGCTTCCGGCGAAGTGCCTGATGCGTCTGTTACGGAATCGGTCCCCGCAGCTGTCACGGATTCCCCTTACGAGAGAGTCAATGTTCCTGCCGAGCAGCCGCCTTTTTCTATCCGGCGGGGGGAGGAACTGCATTCAGAGGAGTATGTCCGGCAGAGCCGTAAAAGTGTTTGGAAGTTTGTTTCCTTGATGGCCATTGCCTCTGCTTTGGTACTTAGCTTTGTATGGGGGCTTTCGTTTTTTCACAATTTGCGCCAGAAAGCGGTAGTGCGGGTAAAAGACTCGGTTTGGGTGATGGAATCCGACAACGATGAGATGGTGGGAGTCTCCCGCTCCGGCCGCCAGGTTAAACTGAAGACGGAATCCCGCATTGTGCCGGGGCCGGATAAATCCCTGTTTCAGAAATCTGCTGACGGAAGCAAATTGGTATTTCTGGATTCTAATAAGGTGCTGCGCTTATTTGACGGATCCCGTTTTACTACGGTAGCGGAAGAAGTTCAGCAATATCAAATATCCTTTGACGGCTCCGGCATTGCCTATACCAATACGGATAACGATCTGTTTTTGTACCGGAAAGGGAAAAGCCAGCGGGTGGCAGTCCGGGTCCTGGCGGATTTCTGTCTTTCTCCGGATGGAGAGACCTTGGCTTATGTACGGGAAGAGGGCGGAACGACGCTGGCCTGCTATTTTAACAGTAAGGAAAGAACCATAGCCAAGGAGTCTGTTCCCTTCGCCATTTCCAATGGGGGGACATATGTATATTACTATTCTCTTCCCAAAGGGGTGGTTTATGTGCAAAAAGGGGGCAATCAGGATTCCCGTCAGAAGCTGGCGGACAGCCTTTCCGGCTCCTATTGCCTTAATATGAACGGAGAACAGGTGCTTCTCACGGACGGCGCCAATACGTATTTCAGCGAGTATGGCGGAGAACGGATGAAGATTGCGTCTGTGCCGCTGCTCTTATTGGCTCCCGATAATTTGGCCAATAGCCGGGAGATGATCTACGGGGTCAGAAGTCTCAAGGATCGCTTCTATATTGCTTCCTCCAACCCGGAGGGGAACCATGTTTATCACCTAAGCGAGCGCCTGGAACTCAGCAGCTTGCTGAAGAACATCCCTGTCTGGAGCTTGATGCAGGATGAAGAGACTCTTTTGTATGAAAAGAATCAAAACCTGTATTACATCAACTTAAGGAATACGGATAAAGGAGAGAGCAAGGTGGCCGGCCATGTGATGGGCTGGCGGCCCAGCGGAGACGGGAAACGGGTTTTGTTTGTGGATGATGAAGGGGAAAGCTGGTTTGCTACCCTGGGCCGGGAGCCCAAGCGCATCACGGCAGAAACCATCAACACGGAGGAAGTGGTTCCGCTGGAAAGCGGCTTTGTATATGAAATTGACGGGAGTCTTTTCTACACAGACGGCGGCAAAGGCAGCAAGATCAGCGGTCTCAGCGATGATGTACTGAAGCTGGAAGGAGACCGCTTCCTGGTGATTGTGGAATGCGGAAACGGCGATGTCTTCATCAGTACAAACGGTAAAAAATATACAAAATATATTCGGAAATAAGCGTAACTGCACCAGAGGCTTCGTCCCTCCGGTGCAGTTTTTTATTTACGGATGGGATGCCATTATCCTCACCCAGGGCCGGGCGGCTTCCACGGCCTGGGGCAGATGCTCCTCAAAATCGTGATTGGCTCCGGCCACCACGGCCAACTCTCCCTCTTTGCAATGCTGCAGCATATTCCGGGAAGACTCTAAAGGCACGATTTCATCCTGATCCCCGTGCACAAAGAGCAGCGGGCCGGCATAGGCCTTTAGATACTGCTCCGGATAAATGGTTTGGGCCACGCGGAAATAATTGCCGCTTAAGACCCGCTCCCAGATGACAAACTCTTCCGGCACCCGGTCCGGATCAAAGGTTCCGCCCATCAGGATGCCTTTCCGGGCCCGCTCCGGCATGGAAAGGGCCGGGGCCAGGCCCAGCACCCCGGCAATGCGGTCCTTTTCCATGGCGGCGGCCATCACGGCGGTGAGCCCGCCCAGAGAGTGGCCGCCCAGATAGATGCGGGAAAACTGTTTCTGACTTCTGGCATAATCAATCAAAAACAGGGCGTCGGAGATCCATTTCAGGACCGTCAGCTCCCTGAACTCCCCGCCGCTTTTTCCATGGCCGTACATATCCGGCCGGAGGGTGGCAAAGCCTTCCTCCCGCATCATGCGGGCCATACCATCAATCAGGGCCTCCTCTTTGTTTCCGCAAAAGCCATGCATCACTATAAACAGAGGATAAGAATCCTTCTTTTCCTCCGGAAACTCCAGTTCAATCTCCAAAGGGAGTTGATCACGATACAGATTCATCTGCTGCTCCTTTCATGCGGACGGGGCACCCCGCCGCCATTCCTTTTCTGCTTCGGCCGCCGCCTCCGCATCACCGCTTTTCATGGCTTTCCCAAGCCAATATTCCGCCTGCGGGCGGTCGGGACTCACAAAAATCCCCTGATTGTAAAAACGGCCTACCAGTTCCATTCCCTTGCCGTACCCTTTTTCGGCAGCTTCCAGATACAGCTCAAAGGCTTTTTTCAAATCCGCTTCCACGCCGTGGCCATAGTGGTAGCAGATGCCCAGATTGTAGCTGGCTTCCACACAGCCCAGCAGGTGGGCATCGCTGAGCAGATATGCCGCCTCCTCATTGTCCTCCGGCACCCCATCCCCGTATACGAATTGCATAGCAAGCTCATATAGGCCGTGGGGATCCACGCCGTAAATCATATTCACTTCTTTGTATTCTTCTTCCTCCACCACATCTGTCTCGATGAAACCCACTTTTTCATACAGTTTTCGGGCCTCTTCGTTGCCCCAGGTATAGGTGGTGGTAAAGGCCTTCACGTCATAATGGGCCAGCATATGATCCAGCACCTCCCGGAGAGCCCGGGTGCCCAGCCCCTGATTTTGATGCTTTGCATCGATGGCATAATTCCACAGGAAAAAGAGCCCCGGCAGCTGCTGGCAGAACATGGCAAAGCCGATGAGCCGGTCTTCCTCAAAAATATCAAAGGCCAGGCACTCGCCCTTTTCATCTTTGGCAAAAATCTCCCGGATGGTTTCTTTGGTGCACAAATGCTCCTCCTGGCCGGGGAGCAGTTCGATTTTCATGTCCTGGCTGGGAATCAGTTTCATTTTCTTGACGCACTCCTTGTCTGCTGCGGCTACTTTCTGCCGCATAATATGACTTTATTATACCACAGGCGGCAGGGAATACAATCCGTAGGGGGGATGACTAATTGCCTAAATCTATAGGCGGCTGCCCTTCGACACCCTTCGACAGGCTCAGGGACCGCCCTTCGACAAGCTCAGGGGCCGCTCAGGGGCCGTTGCCGCCCGGCGGCATCCTTAAAAAAGGGGGGGTGAAATAACGCTGTTTCACCCCCCTCTTTTTATGACTATGCTTATATATTTTTTCGGATTCCTGTTTAATTACAATGCATAGAAAACTCTGCTGATTTCGCTTTGGTATAGTTGTATCGTCTGAACAACAGACAAAAGACTGACGCTTCCCGCGAGCGCCGCACATGCATAAAAACATAGCCGATGCATCTTCTTTGCGTTTATGGCGGCCACCGACCAGGCAATCATCAGAAGGGAGAGAGGAACAACCAGCAGCAGATATTGGGCAAAGAAGGGCCG
This sequence comes from uncultured Lachnospiraceae bacterium, assembly GCA_902793995.1. GTDB lineage: Bacteria > Bacillota > Clostridia > Lachnospirales > Lachnospiraceae > UBA6987. Next base: position 4,847 of record CADBFP010000042.1, read on the forward strand.
GGGCCCCATATGAAAATCTAAAATGGTAATGCCCTGCCGCCAAAGCCAGGCGCTTCCCAGCATCAATACAAAGAACAAAACGATCAAAACGATACAAATCACCAAATGCTTTTGATAGAATCTCATCTTATTAGCTCCTTTCCCGAGGTTCTGCGTTATTTTAGGTCAGAGTATAACGTACCCCCCCTATCTGTCAACATTTTTCTATATCTTTGATCTTTTCTGTTCTGTCTGATTTTCGATCCGAAATGTGTTATATATAGTGACCCCCCTGGGCGGCTGGCAGCCGCCCCTGCGGCAGCAGACGGCACTCGTCCTTCTTCGGGCGGCAATGCCTATTTTGTTGTTCCGGCGGAAATAAAGGCCTTTATTTCCGCTGTAGCCCTATTATTTTTTTGTTCCGGGGAGTATAATGAACACAGAGTTCAATCCGAAAGGACGGAAAAGAGAAATGATGTGTGAGGCAAAGAGGCTTAAGAAGCCTTTCAACCATAAGCGGATTTCACTGCTTTTTCCTGTATTCATATTGCTGGCGGCTCTGTGGCTGGGCGGCTGTGCCAAGGACTCTGGTGTCAGCTCCGTAGCGGAGCCGGAGAGGAGTTCTGCCGCCCTTGTCACAGAGGTCCCTGAAACCACGGCTGCCCTTCCGGAAACATCCCTTGAAATTTCCACGGAAATTCAGGAGCCGACCACCACAGTACAGGAAACCACTACCGCGGAACCTGCCGTTGCTCCCTCGGAATTCACAACAGCCATTCCGGAAACCACCGAACTGATTCCGGAAAGCACCCCTGCGCTCCCGGAAGATTCTGCCTTAATCCGCCGCCGGGGCGGCGATCCGGCCGGGGAAATCATAGGCCTGCTTCCCCTGCCGGAAATTCCCTACGAACGGCCGGATATGGAAGGACTCTTTGCCGATATGGATGCCCTGGCTGTCCAGGTGGGAACCACCGATGATGTCCGGGCAGTTATCAACACATATAAAGATATTCGCAACCGCATGATGAGTGCCCGCACTATGGCCAATCTGGCTTATTTCCGCTATTCACAGGATGCCACCAGCAGCTATTACAACGAAGAATCAGAATATACGGCTGCCCGGATTGTGGACATGGACAACAAGCACAGCGAACTGATACAGACCATGGCTGATTCTCCTTTGCGTTCAGGCTTGGAAAGCGCTTACTTCGGCCACCGCTATTTTGACTATAACAGCAAAAATCGGGATGAAGACTACCAGAAACTGTCCCTTCGGGAAAACGAATTGCGGGATCAATACCTTGATCTGACAGCGGTTCCCAAAGTTAGCTACCAGGGAGAAGAAAAGACCCTGAATGAATGGATAGAATCCGAATCGGATGATATCCGCCGCGGCGCCAGATCCGCCTATCTGGATGCTTATTACGAGCCTCTTGGACAGACCTTTCTGGAGCTTGTGAAGGTTCGGCAGCAACTCGCTGCTTCCATGGGATATCAAGACTATATGCGCTATGCCTTTCAAAGCTATCATGGGTACTCCTCGAACCGGGCCGGCACTTTTTTCGAGCGGGTCCGGACCCATCTGGTACCGGTGCTGAAAGCTTTTTGCGAAGAGAATCCGAATTTGATCCTGGACATGGATTTGCCGGCCTCTCTGCAGGAGAATCCCATGGGGCATCTGGCCATAGCGGCTGAAGCGATGGGAGGGATCATTTGGGAAGCATACCGTTTTATGGATGTCTATGATCTTTATGATGTGGATACTTCTCCGGTAAAAAGAAGGGGAGGTTATACGGGCTATCTTCCGGATTACGAAGCTCCTTTTGTTTATGGGTATGGAAAGTTTAACCTCCTTTCTCATGAATTTGGTCATTTTGCCCATCTTTACCATGATTACGGCACTAATAGGTATGCAGATGTGGGGGAAGTCTTTTCTACCGCCATGGAATACCTGTCAATTTTCAATGATTCTTCTTTGAGTCAGGAAGAACGCGCAGCCGGTCTTCGCACCGTACTGGCAGCCAGAATGTTACTCGGTATCATCGTTGAAGCTGCCCTTGCCGACTTTGAGTTGCGGGTTTACGAGAGAGAGCCGGATAATTTGACCCTGGAAGATTTAGAGGAAATGCATAATCAATGCCAGCTGGATTATGGTCTGGATCTTGTTTATTCGGAGACCATGGACAGGAGAGAGTGGATCGTTCAGCATCTCTTTACGCATCCCGGATATGTCATCGCCTATTCGCTTGCCAACGTAACCAGCTTGCAGATCAGTCGTTTGGAGACGAATGAGCCTGGGGCGGGAGTGGCTGCCTTTGGCCGTTTGCTGGGGGTAAGTACCTGGGCTGATATTGAGGCGGCGACCAGGAATGCCAAGTTGCAAAGCCCCTTTGCCTCCGACACTTTAAAGCGGATTGCGGCGTTTTTAAGGGAAGCCCTGGAGCTGCCGCAGGAAGAGGAGTGAGGCGTTTCGGGCGGCTAATAGCCGCCCCTACGGCAACAGACCGGAAAAAAAGGAGCAAATCTATGAGCAAAGCCAATCAGGACGAATACTCCGGGATAGAAGATTATACCCCCAAAAAGAATCGCAAAAAACGGGGTGAGGAAGACTACTCCCAGGTGCCCGAGGAAGAAAAGAAGCAGCGGAGATTCCCGATAGAGCGCTTGAAGGCCAAAAAAGCGCTGCCGTGGATTGCCGCCGCCGTCTTTCTGGTGGTTTTACTTCTGGTGCTTCTCTTTAAGTTCGTCATCACCAATGACAAGGATACGGCGGAAGAGCAGCTGTATAAGGTAATCAAAGCCCATACCGACAGAGATTACATTGCCATCGGCGGCAAAAGCATGAAGGGCAAAGACCTATGGCGCAGCCTGGGGGTCATCGATAAGGAAAACTATGAAGCCATGAGCCCCTTCTGGAAGCAGGAGTTTGCGAATGATGTGATTGCGGCCGGCCGGAAAGCCGCCGCCCAGGAATCCGTGAAAATTGGCAGGAGGACTTACAGCACAAAGCAAGTCAGCCTCGATACACTCACAGCGTGGATAGATAGCATAGAACGCACAGAGGGGGCGGATCACAATCTGGTGACCACTTTCCACGACGATATCCAGCCTGCCTTTATCCCTGCCTATGACGGAATAACCCTGTCGCAGTTGGCTCTGATTGCCATAGTCTTTTTTGTGCTGATATGCATCTTTTTCCCCAAAAAACTTTTTACCTTTGATTTATTTAGTGATAAGATACCGATGGCAAACAGTGTTAAGAAAATTTTTGAAGAAAAAAAGCATTAGTTGGAACCCGTTTGGGACTGTTTTCTTAAGTACCCCGATTGTTTTCGTCCAGAAAAACGATAAACAGAGAGGAACAATTTGTTTCCATAGTGTATTTTTTCGGAAAGCGTGCTATACTGTCTGCATCAGATGAAAATGGGAGGAAGCATGGATGAATCAGAAAAATATGGGGGTCCTGGGGGCACTGCTTTTGCTGTTTATGGGGATATTCCTGATTATCCGGCCGGGGACGGCTCTGCGGACGGTAGTCATCTTTTTATCCGTCATTCTGCTGATCAACGGCGTCATCATGGGACTGGCCTTTTTTAACGAGCGGGAATCCCGGCTGAGCATGAATCTGGCAGGGGCCTGTGTGGCCATCCTCTTTGGGGGGGTGGGGCTGCTGAGACCGAATACCATCGTCAGCATCTTCCCCGTTATATGCGGTGTGGGCTTTGTGCTGGGAGGCTTAGGCGGCCTGGCGGGGGCTTATCAGGAGCGGCAGAAGGATGCGGGTACCGGCCTGCTGCGGGTTTTGGTGGCGGCACTGCTCATTGTCATCGGGGTGGTGATGTTTGTCAATCCCTTCTCCTCGGCTCTGACCATGACCCGGGTGACGGGCTGGTTCCTGGCTATTTCCGGCGGCTTAGGCGTGCTGCTGGCTATGACGAAGAGCTGGTGACTTCAAAACAATAATATACAGCAGGAGGTACGATATGCTGAATTTTGTACACGACATTCCCACGAAGGTTTATTTCGGAAAGGGCCAGATTTCCCATCTGGCGGAGGCTCTCATGCCCTACGGCAAGAAGGTGCTGCTGGCCTACGGCGGCGGCTCCATCAAGAAAATGGGCCTGTATGACGAGGTGATGAAGATCCTTAAGGCAGAAGGCTGCCAGGTGACGGAGCTTTCCGGCATCGCCCCCAATCCCCGGATTGAGTCCGTGCGGGAAGGCGTGGCCCTTTGCCGGGCGCATGAAATTGATGTGATTCTGGCGGTGGGCGGCGGCAGCGTGATTGACTGCGCCAAGGCCGTGGCCGCCGGCTTTTATTACGAAGGCGATCCCTGGAATATGATAATGAACTGGGACGGGGACGGCCGGGCGCTGCCTCTGGTGGATATTCTGACCATCAGCGCCACCGGCTCGGAGTACGATCCCATGGGGGTGATCAGTAACCTGCAGGAGCAGGAGAAAATCGGCGCCGTGTTCTGCTATCCCGCCGTATCCATCTGCGACCCCACTTATACCTTCAGTGTGTCTGCCTACCAGACCGCAGCCGGCGCAGCGGATATTATGAGCCATATTTTCGAGGGATATTTTTCCAAAACCGAGGACAGCGACCTTTTTGAGGGCATTGCGGAAACCGTGCTGCGCTCCGTGATGAAGAACGCCCCCATCGCCATCCGGGAGCCGGAAAATTACTCCGCCCGGGCCAATCTGATGGCGGATTCCTCCATCGCCTGCTCCGGCATTCCGGAGTACGGCAAGGAAGGCACCGGCTGGCCCTGCCACGCCATGGAGCACCAGCTGTCCGCTTATTATGACATTACCCACGGGGTGGGCCTGGCTATTCTGACCCCCCGCTGGATGCGGCATATTCTGGCCAAGGATCCTTCCGTAACGCCCCGCTTTGCCCGCTTTGCCCGGAATGTCATGGGCCTTAGCGGCACGGATGAGGCGGCGCTGGCCCAAGCGGGGATTGATGCTCTGGAGGCCTATTTTGTGTCCACCGGCATCCCTATGAGCCTGGGCGCCGTGGGTATTGACCGGGCGCATTTTTCCGCCATGGCGGCCAAGGCCTGCCGGGGCGGCCGTCTGAGCCAGGGCTTCGTGCCACTGGATGAAACAGATGTGGAGGCCATTTTCGAGGCCTGCCTGTAAGGGGGAACTATGAAGCAATATGTGGTGGATGCCTTTACGGATCATGTGTTTGCCGGCAATCCGGCGGCGGTGATCCTCCTGGAGGAGGGGCTGCCGGAGCCGCTGATGCAGCAGATTGCCATAGAGAATAATCTTTCGGAGACCGCTTTTGTGCGGAAAGAAGCGGAGGGCTATCATATCCGCTGGTTTACCCCCGGCGGGGAGGTGGATCTCTGCGGCCATGCCACCCTGGCCAGCTCTTATGTGCTGCACCGTTTTGCAGAGCCAGAGGCGGAACTTTTCCGCTTCCGCTCCCAGAGCGGGCCGTTGACGGTGCGGGTGCAAGGGGATTTGCTGGAACTGGATTTCCCCTCCCGCATGCCGGAGGAAGTACCCTTTACGGCAGAAATGCAGGCGGCCCTGGGGGGCCTTAAGGCCCGGGCTTTTATCAGCCGGGATTTGATGCTGGTGCTGGAAAAGGAAGAGGAGGTAAGGGCGTTTGAGCCGGACGGACGGCTGATAGAGGTCCTGCCAGGCATGGGACTCATTATCACGGCCCCTTCCCGGGACTATGATTTTGTCTCCCGGGCCTTTTTCCCCAAGGACAAGATTCCGGAGGACCCGGTTTGCGGCTCCGCCCATTGCAACTTGATTCCCTATTGGGCCAAGCGGCTGGGGAAGGAAGACATGACCGCCTATCAGGCATCTGCCCGGGGCGGGGTTTTGTATTGCGGGGACCGGGGCGAGCGGGTGCGCATCGCCGGAAAGGCGGCCCTGTACAGCATCGCGGAGATTTATGTGTGACGCAGGGGCGGGCACCCGCCTCAGATCCGAAAGGAGATAAGATGAAAAAGAAGGTATCCATAGAAGATTTTGCATCCATCAAGGCCCTGGGCAACCTGACCCTCTCTCCGGAAGGGGATAAAATCGCCTTCACCGTGAAGGAAGGGGATCTGGAAAACAATAATTACCGGACGGACATCTGGGTTTATGACCCCGCCCGCAGCCCCGCCCTGTACCGGCTTACCGCCGGAGAGGACGGCAGCGCCCCCCTGTTTAAGGACAACGACACCATTCTGTTCGCCGCAGACCGGAAGAAACGCCACCCGGCGGATGTTTTCGGCAAACCCACGGTGATTCAGCAGATTTCCTTAAGGGGCGGCGAAGCAGAGGAATGCTTTGTGCTGCCCTTTGCCGCCTCGGCCATTACCCCGCTGTCCCGGGAGGAATTCCTTTGCAGCGGCAAACGGGACCTCCATGTGGAGGGCCTTCTGGCGAAAGCCGGCAAGGACGCGGCCAAAAAGGAAGCCCTGAAAAAGCAGCTGGAGGAGGAAAAGGATTATGAGGTCTTTGACGAGCTCCCCTTCTGGAAAAACGGCCAGGGTGTAACCAATAAATGCCGCAGCGGCTTGTTCTTATGCGATATCCGCCAGAACACTCAAAAGCTTCTGACCCGGCCCTTCTTTGACTTGGAGGGCTTTGCTTTGAGCAAAGATAAAAGCCTGCTGCTGTACTGGGGGAATGAATACGAGTCCCTGCGGCTGAAAAATGAGCAACTTTTCCTGCGCCATATGAAGTCCGGCAAAGTCACCCGGATTAAGATCGGCCGGGGCTTTTCCGTCAGCCGGGCCTTCTTCCTGGGGAAGCAAATGTTTTGCTTCGGCACCCGGGGGGAGAAAATGGGAACCAGTCAGAATGATGAATTCTATGCCATTGGAGAAGAGGGGCGTCTGCAAAGGATTTCGTCTCCGGACATCTCCTTCGGTCCCGTAGGCAGCGATATCGCCGGGGGCGGCGCCTCCCAGCCGGCGGGCAGTGCCCTGTATTTTATCCAAACCGAGGGATATCGTTCCTTCTACAAAAAAATGGATGCCAATGGACAGATCAAAACGGTCTGCGGCGGGACGGAGATCATCTCTGCCGCCGTGGGGGATGAAAGAGATTGCTATTTCATCGGCATGGAAAAGGACAGGCCCCAGGAGCTTTACCGCCAAAAAGAAGGAAAAACAGAGCGCCTGTCCGCCTTCAACGAGGCGTATGTGAAGGAGCATGCCATCGGCAAGACGAAATACATGGCCTGCCGGGACCGGGAAGGCACCCCGATAGACGGTTTCGTTTTATATCCCCCGGATTTTGATCCGAAGGAGAAATATCCGGCTATTCTGACGGTCCACGGCGGCCCCCGCTCGGCCTACGGCCAGGGCTTTTTCCAGGAGTTCCAATACTGGGCGGCCTGCGGCTATATTGTCTTTTTCTGCAATCCTCCCGGATCCAGCGGCAAGGGAGACGGTTTTGCGGACATTCTGGGAGAGAAATTCGGGGTGCGGGACTACAACGCCCTGATGGACTTTACGGATAAAGTGTTAAAGAAAGTGCCCCAGATTGATCCGGCCCGGCTGGCCATGACCGGCGGCAGCTACGGGGGCTTTATGGCCAACTGGATCATCGGCCATACGGACCGTTTTAAAGCAGTGGTCAGCTGCCGCAGCATCAGCAATTATGTGAGTAAATGCCTCACCACGGATATCGGCTATTACCACAATCTGTCCCAAATGGGAACGGATCCCTGGGAAAACGAGCCCATGCTCTGGGCCCATTCTCCTTTGGCCTATGCGGACAAGGTCAAAACTCCCACCCTCTTTATCCAGTCGGATGAGGACTACCGCTGCTGGATGGGGGACGCGGTGCAGATGCTGCAGGCCCTGCTGCTCCACGGCGTGCCCGCCCGGATGTGCCTCTTCCACGGGGAGAACCACGAGCTCTCCCGCAGCGGCAAACCCAAGCACCGCCTGCGCCGCCTGAAGGAAATGACGGCCTGGTTCGACCGGTACTGCTAAATGGGACAGGGGGACGGTTCTTTCCGTCCCCCCCTTTGCGTCAAGGCCGCAAAAACGATAATAATGTAAGGCCCCTTTTATACACGGCGTACATAATCTTCCTTCCGGGGGACTGCTTCCCGCTTGCCCTCCGGCGCGCCGTAGCCCAGAATCACATTGCCGGCGCCGATGTATTCCTCCGGAATGCCCCAGGCAGCTTTCAGGGCCTTGCCCTCCTCGCTTTCGAACACTTCCCGGGCCCGCCAGATATAGCAGGAATCCACCCCCACCGCACCGCAAAAGAGGAGGGGGCATGCTTAACATAATTTGTTCACATTTTGCTTGCAATTCTTGACTAAAAGAGTATAATATCTCCCGGAAGGGAGGACTAGTTCCTATGAAAAAATTGATTGCCGAAGCAATCGGCACAGCAACACTTGTGTTTTTAGGCTGCGGCACCGCCATGCTGGTGGGCTGCGATGCCGCCTCCGGCAGCGGATATCTGCTGACCGCCCTGGCCTTTGGTCTGACCATCGTGGCCATGGCCTACTCCATCGGAAACATTTCCGGCTGCCACATTAACCCGGCGGTTTCCCTGGGCGTCTTTTTAAGCGGCGGCATGAAGGCGGCGGAGTTTGTCCGCTATCTGGCTGCCCAGTGCGTGGGCGCTCTGGCGGGCGCCGGCATCCTGGCCGCCATTTTTGGTCTGGGCAAGGTGACGGACGCCACCGGCGGCTTTGGATCCAACGGCCTGTCCGGGGTGAACGGCAGCGCCATAGCCGGCCTGTTGGTGGAAATCGTATTGACCTTCATCTTTGTGATCGCCATCCTGGGCGTCACCAGCAAAGAGGGGGGCCACGGTTCCTTCGCCGGTCTGGTGATTGGCCTGACTCTGGTGGTGGTTCACATTTTAGGCATCGGTCTTACCGGCACCTCCGTGAATCCCGCCCGCAGCTTTGGCCCCGCCATCGTAGCGGCCATCAGCGGCAATGCCGCGCCTTTGGGCAGCCTGTGGGTCTTTATTGCGGGGCCCTTCATCGGCGCCGGCCTGGCAGCCTATACCTACAAGTTCCTGTCCGGCAAATAAGCAGACGGCCAGGTTGAAAAATGCACCAGAGGGACAGGTCCCCTGGTGTATTTTTTGTTTGCAATCTCATCTTTTTCCCTGTAAAATGTGAGGCAAACGAGCTAAAGAAAGGCCGGCTTTATGTACGCCATACAAACAGAGAATCTGACCAAATACTACAGCAAAACCCGGGGGATTTTGAACCTGTCCCTGGCGGTGGAAGCCGGAGATTTTTTCGGCTTTATCGGTCCCAACGGCGCCGGGAAATCCACCACCATCCGCAGTCTGCTGGGACTCATCACCCCCAGCTCCGGGAAGGCTATGCTGCTGGGGAAGGATGTGGCCCGGAACAGGGAGGAAATCCTGCAAAATACAGGCTATTTGCCTTCGGAGGCCCTGTTTTACCCCGGCATGCGGGTGAAAGAGGTGCTGAAGCTTTCCGCCGATTTGCGGAAAATGGATTGCAGCCGGGAGGCAGCGCTTTTGTGTGAACGCCTGGAGCTGGATCCATCCCGGAAAGCGGAAGAGCTTTCCTTCGGCAACCGCAAAAAACTGGCCATTATCTGCGCCCTGCAGAGCAAACCAGAGCTGCTGATTCTGGATGAGCCCACCGGGGGCCTGGATCCTTTGATGCAGCATGCCTTTTTCGAAATCCTAAAGGAACGGAACGAAGAGGGGACCACCATCTTTATGTCCAGCCATATCCTTTCTGAAATTGAGCGGCATTGCCGCCGGGCGGCGGTGATCCGGGAGGGGGAATTGATTGCCCAGGGCAGTGTGGAAGAGCTGGCCAAAACCAGTGCCAAACGGGTGGTGATTCAGGGCGATGTGGACCTGGAAGGGCTGGAGGGAATCCGGGATTTAAGAACCATGGACCGCTCCGTCAGTTTTCTTTTCAATGGGGAAATCGGTCGGCTGCTGGACCGGCTGGCCCGGGGGCAGATACAGGATGTGAGCATTTCCGAGCCGGATCTGGAGGAAATCTTCCTGCATTATTACCGGAAGGAGGAAGAGGCATGAGCTTGCTGAAACATGAATTAAGACAGGGCCGGACCGCCTTTCTCATCTGGACCGGGGCCATCGCCCTCCTGCTGGTGCTTTGTATTTTTCTTTTTCCGGAAATGAAGGAGGAGATGGGAGAGATCGGCCAGATGTTTTCCAATATGGGGGCCTTTTCCGCCGCCTTCGGGATGGACCGGCTGAATTTCGGGACGTTTATAGGTTATTATGCCATTGAATGCGGCAATGTGCTGGGACTGGGCGGGGCCTTTTTCGCCGCCCTCTGCGCCGTGGAAAGCCTCAGCAAGGAGGAACGGATGGGAACGGCGGAGTTTCTGCTGACCCATCCCGTCAGCCGCCGGCAGGTGGTGCGGGAGAAGCTGCTTTCCGTTTTGCTGAGAATCACGGCGCTGAATCTGATTTGCTATGCGCTGGTGCTGATTTCCGCCCTGCTGATCAAAGAAACGATTCCCTGGAAGGAAATCAATATGCTGCACCTGGCCTATTTCATCATGCAGCTGGAAATCGGCGCCATTTGTTTTGGCCTCTCCGCCTTTCTGCGGAAAGGGGCCATAGGTGCCGGACTGGGGGTGGCGGTGCTGGCATATATGCTGAATATCATTGCCAATCTGACTAAGTCCGTGGAGTTTTTGAAGAATCTAACGCCTTTCGGGTATTGCGACGGAGCGGAAATTGTGAGCCAGGGCCGGCTTTTCCCGGGCCGCATGGGAATAGGGCTGCTTATCAGTTTTCTCTGCCTGGCCGCCGCCTACTGGCAGTACGGGCGGAAAGACATCCGCTGAATCTGTCACAAATCATCAAAATCCCCTGGATGGCTGATAGCCGCCCCAGTGGGTGCCAGTCTGTTTCAATCTATAATTGATTATTCTAAAGAGGTCGCAGAGGCGGCCTTTTTTATCACACTTTAGAAAAACAGATATAGAGACTTTATATTTTTATGAAAGTTGACTTTAGAAAATACAAAATATATACTTTAGAAAATGCAGGGTGTGCACTCAAACTGAAAGTGGATTTGGAAAAAGTGAAGCCGGAAAATATATTCTTACGGGATCGAGCCAGTTTAAACTTTAAAAGACTATGACAGACAGTCTTGCGGGGAGAGCGTTTTTTTTGGAGTTGCTTCCGTTTTCCATTGATGAATTAAAGAACGGGAACGTCTTGCCAAATAATCCTTACGACATAATATTTAAGGGGACCTATCCGCCTCTTCATGATCCGGAAAAACATTTTATTCCGGAAGACTGGTTTGAAGGATATCGACACCTATATTTCCAGAGATGTAGAAGAACTGATCAATCCATCGAATGCGCAAGTCTTTAAAAAGTTTATTCAGATATGCGCACTGCACAGCGGTCAGATGCTTTCCATGGACAGCATTGCCAGGGACGTCGGAATAAGTGCTCCCACAATAAAAAGCTGGCTTTCCATTTTGGCGAGATCATATATCATTCATTTTCTTGAACCGGATAGCAATAATCTGGGCAGAGCCCTTGTTAAGTCGCCGAAGTTATACTTCGTGGATACAGGTCTTTTATGTCACCTGCTAAGGATTGAAAGCAAGGAAGAATTGCTCTTAAGTGAGAAGAAGGGCGCAGTTGTAGAAACTTTCGCAGTATCGGAACTGCTAAAGCAAAGAACGAATGCGGGGAGAAAAGGGAACCTCACATTTTTCAGAGACAGGACAGGGTTTGAGGTAGATACCATCGCTGATTGGAAGCATCCCTTTGCCATTGAGATCAAAAGCACCTCGGAAAGTGAGGCAAAGGCGTCGAGAAATCTTCGGCGTTACCTGGAACTTAAAAATGATAACGATACGAAAGGTGCCGTTTTTTACCTTGGCGATCTAAGCATGAACGTGAACGGCATAGATTATGTAGGGTGGAGAGATTGGGGAAGATGTCGGTTGCTGGATGCAATGAAACAATGAGCCATGGAATTGCCGCCCGGAGCACGTATCCTCAGCGCGGGGGCGGGAATCGCCCGCCCGGGGATGGCAGCAAGTCAAGGCCCTCGGGCGACTGATATGTTTAGTGTAGTAACATAGTTTACAGATTGTACGAACACATGGTTTACAACTCAAATGTTATAATGAAGACATAATAACGTAGATAGAGGTGCGTT
>CADBFP010000043.1 GCA_902793995.1 uncultured Lachnospiraceae bacterium
CCGTTAAGATTTTTCATCAAAACTATTTTAACACAAAAAAGGCCACCTGGGTATCCCAGATGACCTTTTTTGGTTGAGGGAGTTTTTTCACAGCCCCTTTTTTACTTGCTTTTTTCAGCCGCTTGCGGTATTATGGAGCGTGCCTATGGCTTATAGGAGGCTTATTATGTTCAAAAATAGAATCGTAACTGTTTTGGCGGTTTTGACCATGCTTCTGCTGCTGGCATCCTGCGGCAAACCGGAGGAGCCGGGAACCTTGCCCAACCCGGCGGAAACCACCACGACCCAGGGGGCTCCGGAAACGGATTCTGCCGGTCATACCATGCCCACCACCCGCAGCACGGACCGCACCAAGGCCACCACTACGGCGGAGCCTACCACAGAGGCCCCTCTAAATGATTATTCCTTTGAACCCACCGCTACGGGCATTTACCTGACCCGGGACGGGGCTATTACCAGCGCAGAAATCACGCCTTTCAGCAACAAGGCTTTCTCCGAGAAGCGTTACGATGAAAAAGAACTTCAGGATTTTATCGAACAGTCTATCCGGGAGTTTAACGAAGAAAAAAAATCCGAGGCGGTGACGCTGGAAGAGCTGAGCGTTAAAAACGGGGAAGCCAAATTGCTTATGTCATACGCCAGCCTGAACTACTTCCTGGAATTCCAGGGAGCGGATTTCAATATCAAGCACCTGGCCATTATGTCCCGGGAAAATGCGGTGAAGAATTACAACATCGTAAACCTGGTGGATCCGGCGGGGGAGCCGGTAGAACTGACCACCGCCTTGTCCAATGCCAAGGTGAAGGTGCTGGTGGTGACAGGCCGCAGCCTGATTACGGTTAACGGGGACATTTTGTTCTTCTCCTCCGGCATGATGATGACCGGAAAGAACTCTGTCCGCTGTGATGATGATATCAATTATTCCTTTGTGGTATTCCGCTGATCATAGCAGGAATTGCCCGGAAAGAGAGGTCTGACTGATGGAAAAGACGATGGATAAAATCGTGGCTTTATGCAAGTCCCGGGGCTTTATTTTCCCCGGTTCCGAGATATACGGCGGCCTGGCCAACACCTGGGACTACGGCCCCCTGGGCGTAGAGCTGAAAAACAATGTAAAAAAAGCCTGGTGGCAGAAGTTTGTTCAGGAGAGTCCCACCAATGTGGGGGTGGACTGCGCCATTCTGATGAATCCCCAGACCTGGGTGGCCTCCGGCCATCTGGGCAATTTTACCGACCCCTTGATGGATTGCCGGGCCTGCCATGAGCGCTTTAGGGCGGATCAGCTGATTGAGAATTTCTGCCAGGAAAAGGGCATTGTTTTGGAAAGCTCCGTGGACGGCTGGAGCACAGAAGAAATGGAAGCCTTTGTGCGGGAGCACGCCCTTCCCTGCCCCAGCTGCGGCAAGCACGATTTCACGGATATCCGTTATTTCAACTTGATGTTCAAGACCTTCCAGGGGGTCACGGAAGATGCGAAAAATACCGTTTATCTGCGGCCGGAAACGGCCCAGGGCATGTTTGTGAATTTCAAAAATGTCCAGCGGACATCCCGAAAAAAAGTGCCCTTCGGGATTTGCCAGATAGGCAAGTCCTTCCGCAATGAAATCACCCCCGGCAACTTCACCTTCCGGACCCGGGAGTTTGAGCAGATGGAGATGGAGTTCTTCTGCAAGCCCGGCACCCAGAAGGAGTGGTTTACCTATTGGCTGGATTATTGCAGGAACTGGCTGCTTACCCTGGGCTTAAAGGAGGAAGACCTTTCCGCCCGGGACCATGAAGAGGCGGAACTGAGCTTTTACAGCGATGCCACCACGGATCTGGAATACGAATTTCCCTTCGGCCGGGGAGAGCTTTGGGGCATTGCCTCCCGGACGGATTATGACCTGGGCCGGCATCAGGAAGTTTCCGGCCAGGATCTGACTTATTTCGACGATGAAACAAACGAGCGCTATCTGCCCTATGTGGTGGAGCCTGCTTTGGGGGCGGACCGGGTGACCCTGGCCTTCCTCTGCGCCGCCTATGACGAAGAAGAATTGGAGGGCGGGGATGTGCGCACCGTGATGCATTTCCATCCGGCCCTGGCTCCCATTAAGATTGCGGTGCTGCCTCTCTCCAAGAAGCTGGGGGAAAAGGCAGAGGAAATCTATGCTCAGCTTAGCAAAGAGTACGCCTGCGATTATGATGACAGAGGCAATATCGGCAAGCGCTACCGCCGCCAGGATGAGGTGGGGACGCCCTACTGCATTACCTATGACTTTGACTCGGAAACAGACGGCGCCGTCACCATCCGGGAGCGGGATTCCATGGATCAGGTCCGGGTTCCCATTTCGGAGCTGAAAGAGTGGTTCCGGGATAAATTCACCTTTTAACGAGATAATATGAAACGAATCCTCCTATGCCTTCTGCTTTGTGTTCTCATAGGGGCCGGCGCTTTCCGCATGGCCTCTTATGCGGATGAGCGGGAGACCACTTTGAGCCAGGAGGAGCAAAAGCAGCAGGAGGCCCTGGAACGGGCGGCCTATGCCCGGGAACAGGCGGAAACCCTGCGGCGGGACCTGGAGGCCATTCAGGTACAGGCGGATGCCCTGCTGGAGGAGAACCGCACTCTGACGGCGCAAATTGCGGAAAACAAATCCATGATTCAGTTTTCCCTGCAGGAATTCCAGGCGGCGGAAGCGGAGCTGGAAAAACAGCGGGAAAGCATGGCCCTGCGCATCCAGTTTCATTATGAACAGGAACAGAGTTCTTTCCTGGATATTCTGACGGGGGCCCGTTCTTTAAGTGAAATCCTGAACAATGCGGAATATATCCGATCTCTGGCGGAATACGACCGCCAGCTTTTGGATTGGTACGCCCTGTCCGTGGAGGAAGCCAAGCGGAGCCATCAGGCTTTTCTGGATAAAGAAAGCGAGCTGATTTCGCTCCTGGGCGAGATAGAGGAAAAGCAGACGGCCTATCAGGATACCGTTTCCTCTATGCTGGACAAGATAGAGGCCTACCAGACCCAGATGGCGGATTATGAAACGGAAGCCGCCGAATACCAGGAAGAAATCAATGCCACGAAAGCCCGCCTGGAGGCGGCCCGGGCGGCGGCGGAAAAAGCGGCCCAGGAGGCAGCCAGGCGAAAGGCGGAGGAGGAAGAGGCCAGGCGATTGGCCGAAGCCAACGCGGCCGCGGAGGAAGCTGCCCGCCGGGCCAAGGAAGAGGCAGACCGCTTAGCGGCGGAAGAAGCCCGGATTCAGGCGGAGCGGGAGGAAGAGGCCCGCCGCCTGGCAGCGGAGGCGGAAAAAGCCAGTCAGGAGGCCGAGGAAGCCGCGCGGCTGGAATCGGAATGGCAGGCAGCCCAGGCGGCGGCCCAGGAAGCGGAGCAAAAGGCCCGGGAAGCGGCCGAGGCTCAGGCGGCGGCTCAGGCAGCAGCCAGCCAGGCCCAGGCGGCAGCAGAGCAGGCCAGCCGGGAAGCGGCAGCGGCGGAAGCCTCCCGGGCTCAGGCGGAAGCCGAGGCGGCCCAACAGGCAAGCCGGGAAGCGGCGGAACAATCCAGCCGGGAAGCGGCGGAACAGGCAAGCCGGGAGGCCGCAGAGCAGGCCAGCCGGGAAGCGGCGGCGGCTCAGGCTGAAGCGGAAGCCCAGGCGGCCCGGGAAGCGGCCAGCCGGGCGGCGGAGGAAGCCTCCCAGGCTCAGGAAGAAGCCTCCCAGGCTCAGGCCAGCGTGGAACAAAAGGAAGAAGAAATCCGGGATACGCTGCAGGTTTCAGACAGCCTTTCCATCGCCTTTGCCATTCAGGATGCTTTGCGTCGCTCCAACGAAATTGCCGCTCAGGCGGCGGTGGCTATGGCTCGGGCCAGCAATGCCCGGGGAGTGGGGACTTTGGATATCGACCCTTATGCCATCAATCCTTCCGGTTACAGCAATCTCCGGCTCCTGGCGGCCATTATCGACTGCGAGGCCGGCGGCCAGCCTTATGAAGGCCGGGTGGCGGTGGGCAATGTGATTTTTTACCGGATTGCCTCAGCCCATTTCCAAACCAATTTATATGATGTGATTTATGCTCCGAACCAGTTCACCCCGGCTTATACGGGTTTGCTGGAGGTGATTTTGGCCATGGGGCCAAGACAAAGCAGTTATGATGCGGCCATGGCCTGTTTCAACGGTGTCCGCACCATTCCTTCCCAATATCTGTATTTCAGCGGCGTGGCTTACTGGCCTGCCCTGCAGATAGCCTGTCCGAATCCCATACGGATAGACGGCCATGTATTTTATTATTATCCCTGAGGTCTGATATGAAGATTTTTAATACCTTAAGCAGAAGAAAAGAAGAGTTTATTCCCCTGGAGGCCGGCAAAGTACGGATGTATGTTTGCGGCCCCACGGTCTATGATTTCATTCATATCGGCAATACGAGACCCATGATTTTCTTCGACTCCGTGCGCCGCTTCCTGGAATATAAGGGTTATGAAGTGAATTATGTATCCAATTTCACGGATGTGGACGATAAGATCATCAAAAGGGCCCTGGCGGATGGGGTGGAAGCTTCCGTGATCTCCGAGCGCTTTACGGAGGAATGCAAAAAGGATATGGAGGGGATGCGGGTCAGGCCCGCCACCACTCATCCCAAAGCCACGGAAGAAATTGACGGCATGCTGGAGATGATTCAGGTTCTGATAGACAAGGGCTTTGCCTATGAGGTAAACGGCACGGTGTATTACCGGGTGAAGCGTTTTAAGCGCTACGGAGAGCTTTCCGGGAAGAATCTGGATGACCTCATCAGCGGCAACCGGACCCTTTTGGTAACGGGAGAGGATGAGAAGGAAAACCCCGGGGATTTCGTGCTCTGGAAGCCTAAAAAGGAAGGAGAGCCTTATTGGGAGTCTCCCTGGGGCCAGGGCCGGCCGGGCTGGCATATCGAATGCTCTGTTATGTCCAAGAAGTATTTGGGAGAGCAGATCGATATCCACGGCGGCGGGGAGGATCTGATCTTCCCCCATCATGAAAACGAGATTGCCCAGAGCGAGGCGGTGAGCGAAAAGCCCTTTGCCCGCTACTGGATGCACAACGCTTTCCTGAATATCGACAATAAAAAAATGTCCAAGTCTCTGGGAAATTCCCTGAAGGTGCGGGATATTGCCAACAATTATGATTTGAAGGTGCTGCGTTTCTTTATGCTCAGCGCCCATTACCGTAGTCCCCTAAATTACAGCGGAGAGCTGATGGAGGCGGCCAAAAACGGCCTGGAGCGGATTGAGAACGGCCTGGTGCGTCTGCGGGATGAGGCAGGAAAGTGCCCGGCGGGGAAGGCCACGGAGCAGGGGCAGGAGGCTTTGCAGGGCTTCCGGCGCCGCTTTGAAGTGGCCATGGAGGACGATTTTAATACGGCAGATGCGATCTCCGTATTGTTTGAATTGATCAAATATGCCAATACCTTAAAACCGGAGGAAACGGTCCGGGAGGACTGGGACATCCTCAGACAGACGGCCCTGGAATTGGGCGATATTTTAGGCATCGGCGAGCCGAAGGCGGAGCTGCTGGACAGCGCCATCGAAGCTTTGATTACGGAGCGGCAGGAGGCCCGGAAGGCCAAAAACTACGCCCGGGCGGATGAGATCCGGAAGGAACTGGCGGAGCAGGGCATCCTGCTGGAAGATACCAAAGACGGTGTCAAATGGAAAAAGGCATAAGAGAGGCATTTGGATTAAAGGCGGCGAATCCCGCCCGGATCCCCACCCTGTCCCTGGCTTATCTGGGGGACGCGGTGTTTGAAGTGGTGGTGCGGACGGTGCTGCTAGAGGAAAAAAGCGGCTCCAACGGGGCCTTGTTTGCCCGCTCTCTGCCTTATGTTTCCGCGGTTGGCCAGGCAAAGATGACAGAAGCCATTCTGCCTCTTTTGGATGAGGAAGAAGCGGCCGCTTTCCGCCGGGGCAAAAATGCCAAGCCGGAGCACGGGGCCAAAAATGCCAGCAGCCGGGAGTATCATCTGGCCACAGGGTTGGAAGCCCTGGTGGGATATTTGTATATTACGGGCCGGGAGGATCGGCTCATCAATTTGATAAAAACAGGAATGGCTTATGCAGGAACTTGAACGACTGGAAGGCCGTCATGCAGTGCTGGAGGCGCTGAAGGCGGGGCTTAAGCTGGAAAAGGTCCTTGTGCAAAAGGATCTGAAAGAGAGCCTGGGGCAGGAAGTAAAAGAGGCCGCAAAAGCGGCCGGTATTCCTGTGCAGTTTTTGGATAAGGAAAAACTGGAGGGCCTGTCCCGGAGCGGGCGGCATCAGGGAATCCTGGCGGAAATGAAAGCCATTCCCTACGCCTCGGTGGAGGAGATGCTGGCGGCGGCCCGGGAAAAGGGGGAGGCCCCGTTCCTGCTTTTGCTGGACGGGATAGAAGATCCCCACAATTTAGGGGCCATTATCCGCACCGCTCACCAGGCGGGAGCCCACGGGGTGATTATTCCCAAGAACCGGGCGGCGGGCTTAACGGCCACCGTAGCCCGGGTATCTGCCGGTGCTTTGGCTTATCTGCCGGTGGCCCAGGTGACCAATCTCGCTCGGACTATGGAGGAGCTGAAGAAAGAGGGCCTTTGGTTTGCCTGCGCGGATATGGACGGGGAAGTGCTGTACCGGCAGGACTTAAAGGGGCCTTTGGGACTGGTCATCGGCAGCGAGGGCAGCGGGGTTTCCCAAAATGTAAAGAAGCATTGCGACTTCGTGGTTTCCATTCCCATGGCCGGCCAGATCGATTCCTTAAATGCCTCTGTAGCAGCGGGAATCTTGATGTACGAGGTGGTCCGGCAGAGGAACTACGCTTGAAAACGGTCTTATGCCTTGGGCGATTCATAATCGCCCCTAGGGAGGACGCGTGAAGCATGCAGCCGTAGGGGCGGCTATTAGCCGCCCGCAGACCCTGGCGGCATGCAATCCCTCGGGCGACTGGTAGTCGCCCTTACAAAAGAACGAATCATAAAAAACAATAACTATACAAGGAGACCCATCATGTCCGTATGTGTACGCAGTGAAATCGGCCCCCTGAAAAAGATTCTTCTCCAGCGTCCCGGCCGGGAGCTGGAGCATCTGGTGCCGGAAACCATGAGCAGCCTGCTCTTCGACGACATCCCCTACCTCTACCGGGCCCAGCAGGAGCACGACCAATTTGCCGCCCTGCTTCGGAGCCAGCGGGTGGAGGTGCTCTACCTGGATGAACTGATGGAGGAGACCCTCCATGCCAACCCGGGACTTTCGGAGCAGTTTATCCTGGATGCGGTGGATCAGGCCGGTCCCACGGCCAGGGGCTACCGGGAGGAGGTAATCCGCTACCTGTCCGAGCTTCCTTCGGCCAAGGAGCTGATCCACAAGGTGATGGCGGGGGTGACCCGTTATGAGATTTTCTCGGATCATACCGGCTCCCTGGCGGATATTTTAGGCGACAAGGCGGATTTTGTGATTCCGCCTATGCCTAATCTGTATTTCACCCGGGATCCTTTTGCCATTATCGGCCGGGGGGTGAGCCTTCACCGTATGCACACGGAGACCCGGAACCGGGAAGTGCTCTTCGGTCAATATATTTTCAATTATCACCCCAATCATCGGGATAGTGTAAAACAGTATTACAGCCGGGACGCCTTCTTCAGCATCGAGGGCGGGGACATCCTGAACCTGAGCGAAAAAGTGCTGGCGGTGGGGATTTCCGAGCGGACCCAGGCGGAAGCGGTGGAAACCCTGGCCCGGAACATTTTTGCGGATGAGGAGGCGTCCATCGATACGGTGCTGGCTTTCTTTATTCCCCACACCCGGGCCTTTATGCATTTGGATACGGTCTTTACCCAGATTGATGTGGACAAGTTTACGGTGCATCCCGGGATTTTGCCTTCTCTGCGGATCTTTGAAATCACGGGACGGGGGGAGAAGAGTTTGAAAATCCGGGAGCTGGAGGAGACTCCGGAGCAGGCCCTGGCCCGCTATCTGGGGGTGGAAAAGGTGCAGATGATCCACTGCGGCGGGGATGACCGCATTGCCGCCGAACGGGAGCAGTGGAACGACGGCTCCAATACCCTTTGCATCGCCCCCGGCAAGGTGCTGGTGTACGACCGGAATTATGTGACCAATCAATTATTGGAGGACGCCGGCATTACGGTGCTGTCCTTTAACGGCTCGGAGCTTTCCCGGGGCCGGGGCGGCCCCCGCTGCATGAGCATGCCCTTCGAGCGGGACGCCTCCTCGTAGGGGCGATTATCAATCGCCCGAAAAGGACAATTCGCCGCCGATGGCGTCGAATTAGCGGATTTAGAGGGCCGGGCCCTAAAGGACTAGGCGCAGAGCACCGTCGCATAGCCCGGCCCCGACAGCCGGAATGCAAACCTCCAGGAGACTGCAACTATGACACAAAACGAACAGCGTCTGGCCGCTAAGCAATTTGCTGAATACTGGAAAGACAAGGGAGATGAGAAGCAGGAAACTCAGGCCTTTTGGCTATCCCTCCTCTCTCAGCTATTTGCTGTGCCGGAGCCGGAAAAGCTTGTTCAATTTGAACTGCCTGTCAAGCTCTCCCATACCTCCTTCATCGATGCCTATATCGAATCCACAAAGGTTTTGATTGAGCAAAAGGGAAGAGAGATTGATTTGACCAAGGGCTACAAACAGTCTGACGGGCAAATCTTAACGCCCTTTATGCAGGCCAGGCGCTATGCAGGAAGCCTGCCCCATAACCAGAATCCCCGTTGGATCGTGGTCTGCAATTTCCGGGAATTTGAGATCCACGACATGAACCGCCCCAACGATCCGCCGGAGCGAATACTGCTCTCCGAATTGGATCGGGAGATACACCGCTTAAGCTTTCTGATCGACACCGGATCCGAGACCATTAAACGGGAGATGGAGCTTTCCTTAAAGGCCGGAGAAATTGTCGGCTTGTTATACGACGCACTTTCGGCCCAGTACCGGGATCCCGCGTCTCCCAGGGCCCAGCGGTCCTTAAACATCCTCTGCGTGCGGTTGGTTTTTTGTTTATATGCGGAGGATGCAGGCATCTTCGGCAAACGCTTATTATTCCATGATTATATCAAGACCGTGGCGGATAAAGAGGGGGATGTACGCCGGGCCATTATGGATTTGTTCCGGGTGCTGGACACCCCGGAAGAGGGGCGAGACCCTTATGAAGAGGAGCTGAACCGTTTTCCCTATGTAAACGGCGGCTTATTTTCCGAAGAGGATATAGAGATTCCCCGTTTTACACCGGAAATCACGGCTCTCATATTAAACAAAGCCAGTGCCGACTTCGACTGGTCCGAAATCAGCCCCACCATCTTTGGGGCGGTCTTTGAGAGCACCCTGAACCCGGAGACCCGCCGGGCCGGGGGCATGCACTATACTTCCTTAGAGAATATCCATAAGGTCATTGATCCCCTGTTTTTAGAAGATCTGAAGGCCGAGCTGGAAGAGATAAAGGCCATTTCTGTGGTAAAGACCCGTCGGGAAAAGCTGCGGCAATACCAGGACAAACTGGCCTCTTTGTCCTTTTTGGATCCCGCCGCCGGCAGCGGCAATTTTCTTACGGAATCTTTTCTTTCCTTGCGTCGGCTGGAGAATGAAGCCTTAACCAATCTGACGGATGGGCAGATGCTTTTGGGTTTTGAAGAGTCAAACCCTGTTAAGGTCTCTATTTCCCAGTTTTACGGGATTGAGATCAACGATTTCGCCGTGTCCGTGGCCCGCACCGCACTCTGGATTGCCGAGCATCAAATGCTTCGGGAGACGGAAGCCATCCTGCACCAGAAGATCGATTTCCTTCCTCTGAAATCTTACGCCGGCATCGCAGAGGGCAATGCCCTGCGGATGGACTGGGAAACGGTGGTGTCTAAGGAAAAGCTGAACTATATTATGGGGAATCCGCCGTTTGTGGGATATTCCTTGCAAAGTCGGGATCAGAAGGAGGATATTCTTTCCATTTATGTAGACGAAAAAGGCAAGCCTTACAAAACCGCCGGAAAGATTGATTATGTAGCAGGTTGGTTTTTTAAAGCCTCTCAGCTTATGCATGGCACGCATATCCGCACGGCCTTGGTTGCTACCAACTCCATCACCCAAGGGGAACAGGTGGCGGCAGTGTGGAAACCGCTTTATGAGCGTTTTGGTATCCACATTGATTTTGCCCATAGAAGCTTTATCTGGAACAGCGAATCTAATGATAAGGCTCATGTGCATTGTGTAATAGTGGGGTTTAGTGTTTCAGTTTTAGGAAAAGAAAAGGCATTATATGGTGGCGACCGGAAAACAATTGTTTCCAAAATCAACGCTTATTTGATAGATGCACCAGATGTCTTTATTGAAAGCAAGGTAAATCCCATTTGCGATGTACCTTCTATGGTTTATGGGAACAAACCAACAGATGGCGGTTTTTTGTTTTTGACACCGGAAGAACATGACGACTTTGTTAAAAAGGAACCGTTTCTGTCTCAAAAGTATGCTCGGCAGATTTTAGGAGCAACAGAATATATCAATAATAAGAAAAGATATTGTCTGTGGTTAGTCAATGCTTCTCCGAAAGATATTCGTGATTCTGCATTTATCCGAGACAGGGTGGAGAAAGTGCGTGCTTTTCGAGCGTCCAGTCCTAAAGAAGCGACGATGAAAAGTGCTTCTTTCCCGTATTTATTTCAGGAGGTTCGTCAGCCGGACAAGGAATACATTATTGTTCCAAGACATTCATCAGAAACAAGAAGATATATCCCATTTGGTTTTGTGTCGCCGGATATTATAGTCAATGACGCTGTACAAATTATTCCAGGTGCGAGTATTTATCATTTTGGAATTATGGTGTCTAATGTCCATATGGCCTGGGTTCGTGCTGTATGTGGCAGAATAAAGAGCGATTATCGTTACTCCAAAGATATCGTTTACAACAACTTCCCCTGGCCCTCGCCTACCCAAGCCCAGCAGGAGGAAATTGAAGCCACTGCCCAGGGCATTTTGGACGCCCGGGCCCTGTACCCGGAGGCATCCCTGGCAGATCTTTATGACGAACTCACCATGCCTCCCGAGCTCCGCACGGCCCATCGGAAAAACGACGCCGCCGTGCTGAAAGCCTACGGCTTTCCCCTCACCATATCGGAACCTGAATGCGTAGCCAGGCTTATGGAGATGTATCAGGTATTGACAGAGAGATGAACCGAAATCTATCGTAGGGGCGATTATTAATCGCCTAAAGGCCTTAGGCGGCTGCCCTTCGACACCCTTCGACAGGCTCAGGGACCGCTCAGGGACCGGAGCCGCCCCTACGGCAGCAAACATAAATTATGATCCGTGACTTTTCAAAAAACAAACTCAGCATTTTCGCTTCTTACATCCGGCCCCACCGCCGGGAATTTGCGCTGGACATGCTGTTTTCCGCCCTCATTGCAGTGGTGGATCTGATATTCCCCTATGTGTCCCGCTGGACCATGAACAGCCTGCTGCCCAGCCGGGCCTTCGCCGCCTTTTTCACGGTGATGGGCTGCATGCTGGCGGCCTATTTGCTGCGCTCCGTCTTTAATTACCTGATTATCGTCATCGGCCACGGCATGGGGATGAAGGTGGAATCGGATATGCGCCGGGATGTATTCAATCATATGCAGGAACTGTCCTACAGCTTTTTCGATAAGCACCGCACCGGCGTGCTGCTGGCACGGGTCACCAACGACCTCTTCGAGGTGGTGGAACTGGCCCATCACGGCCCGGAAAACATCCTTATCTGCACTCTCACTATCCTGGGTGCTATGATCGTCCTCTTTCTTATCAACTGGCGCCTGGCCCTGGTGCTTTTGATCCTGATGCCGCTGCTGATCGGTTTTACCCTCCGGCAGCGCCGGCGCATGCAGGCCGCCAACCGGGAAGTGAAAGTGAAGGTGGGGGAAATCAACGCCGCCATTGAAAGCGGCATTTCCGGCATCCGTACCTCCAAGGCTTTTGCCAACGAGGCGGAAGAGGATGCCAAGTTCGACAAGGCCAACGAAGCCTACCGTCACAGCCGGGACAAGTATTATAAGGCTATGGGCCTCTTCAACGGCGGCATCGAAGCCACCATCGGCATTATGCAGGTTGCGGTGATTACCGTGGGAGGCCTTTTGATTATGCGGGGTCAGATGAATTATATCGATCTCATCACCTTTACCTTGTATATTTCCACTTTCACCTCCCCGGTGCGGAAGCTGGCCCAGTTCATGGAGATTTACACCACGGGCATGGCGGGGTACGACCGTTTACTGGAGATTATGCGGACCCGCCCGGATATCGAGGATGCCCCGGATGCGGTGGAGCTGAAGGATGTAAAAGGCGAAATCGCCCTGGAGCATGTGTCCTTCCAGTACAGTGTGGGCAAGCCGGTGCTGGAGGATGTATCCCTCCATATCGCCCCCGGGGAAACCTATGCCCTGGTGGGCTCCTCCGGGGGCGGGAAGACTACTCTCTGCCACCTGATTCCCCGCTTTTATGATGTCCATGCCGGCCGGGTGCTGGTGGACGGACAGGATGTGCGGCGCCTCACCCAGGCTTCCCTTCGGAAGAATATAGGCATCATTCAGCAGGATGTGTTTATCTTCGCGGGAACCGTCATGGATAATATCCGCTACGGCCGGCCGGAGGCCACGGATAAGGAGGTGTATGCGGCGGCAGTGCAGGCCCGGATCCACGAAGATATCATGCAGATGCCGGAGGGCTACGGTACCTTTGTGGGAGAACGGGGCGTGCAGCTTTCCGGGGGCCAGAAGCAGCGGCTTTCCATTGCCCGGGTGATTTTGAAGAACCCGCCCATATTGATTTTGGATGAGGCCACCTCTGCTCTGGACAGCGTCACGGAGGTGATGATTCAGGAAAGTCTGGACCGTTTAAGCGAAGGGAAGACCTGTCTGGTGATTGCCCACAGGCTTTCCACCGTGCGCCGGGCCAACCGGATTGCGGTGGTGGATGGGCACCGGATCGTGGAAGAGGGCAGCCGGGAGGAACTGCTGGCCAAAGGCGGCGCCTATGCCGCCCTGGAGAAGGCCCAGGAGATAAAGTAAGGCAGTGCAAATCCCTCCGTAGGGGCGCATGCCCTCATGCGCCCGTGGGCCTCGACTCGCCAGGGATTGGCGGGTCGATGAGGGCATCGACCCCTACGGGGAAGGTTGCAGCTTTCACCAGAGGTCACTGATTCGATTCGACATACGATATAAGTTGAACCTTGCAAGATGAATCGTAGGTGCTCATCCCCAGATGAGTCAGCAAAAGCATGTATTTTTTGGAAAGGAGACATACATGATCGCAAGAGACGTGTGCGAACGGGTTCTGGCTGTGGCCGCCTCCACCGGGGCGGACTATGCGGAACTCTTCGCGGAAAAAACCTTTAACCGCTCCATCAATATGCTGGACGACAAGGTGCAGAATGTGGGAGACAATGTAGTGGCCGGGGTGGGCATCCGGGTTTTCAAGGGCCTGAGAAGCGTTGCCGCTTCCACCGTGGATACCTCCGAGGAGGGGCTTATCCGCTGCGCCAAACAGGCGGCGGACGCCCTGGGAGAAGGCAAGGCGGAAATCTCCATCGTGCTGAAGGAGCGCCGCTTCGGAAACATCCATCCCGTGAAGCTGGTGCCCGGCAGCGAAAGCCTGGCCCGGAAGACTGCCATTTTGAAGGAAGGCTATTTTGCCGCCCGTCAGGCGGACGAGGCCATCGTGCAGGTAAACGGCAATCTGATTGATGTGGATCACAATATCCTGGTGGCCAATTCCGAGGGTATTTATGCGGAAGACCGTCAGATTCGCACCCGTTTGTCTATCACCGCCGTGGCCGATAAAGGTCAGGGGACCCAGACGGGAACCGCCAGCCCCGGTGCCCGGAAGGGTCTGGAATTTTACGAAGAAGACATTAACCCGGCGGATGTGGGGAAAGAAGCCGCCCGCCAGGCTTTGGTGATGGCCGGGGCCGGTTATTGCCCCGCCGGAGTGATGCCCGTGGTAATTGACAATGCCTTTGGCGGCGTGATTTTCCATGAGGCCTGCGGCCATTCCCTGGAGGCTACATCCGTAGCCTACGGCACCAGCCAGATGGCTGGAAAATTGGGACAGCAGGTGGCCAATGAGAAGGTGACTGCGGTAGATGACGGCACCATTCCGAACGCATGGGGATCCATCGATTTTGATGATGAAGGCACCCCTTCCCGCCGGAACGTGCTCATCGAGAAGGGCATCTTAAAGGGTTATATGATTGATAAATTCGGCGGCCGCCGCATGGGTATGGAGCCCACCGGCAATGCCCGCCGGGAAAGCTATGCCTATGTCACCACTTCCCGGATGACCAATACCTTCCTCCTGGACGGAGAGGATAAGAACGAGGATATCATCGCCTCCGTGGAATACGGCCTCTATGCCAAGGACATGGGGGGCGGCTCCGTGAATCCTGCCACCGGCGGTTTCAATTTCGCCGTAAAAGAGGGGTATATGATTCGGAACGGGCAGGTTGCCGAGCCGGTCCGGGGGGCATCCCTGGTGGGCACCGGGTCGGAAATCCTTATGAAAATCGATATGGTGGGGCAGAATCTGCGCCGGGCTCAGGGCATGTGCGGCTCCAGATCCGGTTCCATTCCCACGGATGTGGGCCAGCCCATGATTCGGGTCAGTTCCATTACCGTAGGCGGCAGATAAGGAGGAGCGTATGCATTACGAAGATTTTAAACAGTTGGTGATTTCCGCCGCCCAGGCTGAGGGGCTGACGGATTATGAATTGTATTACAATGCTTCCGAAAGCACCAATATTTCAACTTTCCGGAAAGAAATCAATGAGTTTTCTTCCAGCAAGGAGGGGGGCGTCTGCTTCCGCGTCCTGCTGAATGGTCAAATGGGGTATGCCTCGACAGAGGATCTTTCCGAAGAGGAAGCGAAGGCCATTGTCCGGCGGGCTAAGGAAAGCTGCGCCGTGCTGGAAAGCGCCGAGGAGCAGTTTTTAGGAGAAGCCGGCGGAGCGTATCAAAGCTTTGAGAAAAAGGAGTATCCCTTGCCGGAAACGTCTGCCCTGATTCAGGCTGCCTTAAAGGGGCAGGAACTGGCTTACGGGGCCGATCCCCGGGTGACGGACGGAACTTCTACCATGGTCATGAATATAAAGGATTCCGTGGCGATTTACAATTCCCGGGGGCTGGATCTTTTCCGGGAAAACAGTGCCTCTCTTACCTATCTCCGGGCCGTGGTGAAGGACGGGGAAGAGATGAATAACAGCTTCGAAATCAAAGCAGGCCCCATTGAGACCTGGAATCAGGAAAACTTGGTAAAAGGGGCGGTAGAAAAAGCTCTGGCCAAACTGGGAGCCCAGGTGGCGCCCACGGGGAATGTGCCGGTGATTTTCTCCCCGGATGCCATGGCTTCCTTCCTGGGAACTTTCAGCTCCGCCTTTTCCGCTGAGGCGGCACAGAAGGGGCTGTCCCCTTTGGCCGGCAAAGAAGGAGAGAAGATCGCAGCGGATTGCGTGACTTTAGTGGACGATCCCTTCCATCCGGATGCCTTAATGCCTACTTCCTTCGATGCGGAAGGCATGCCCACCCGGAAGAAAAATGTGATAGAAAAAGGGGTGTTCACCACCCTGCTGCATAACCTGAAAACCGCTAAGGTGGCAGGGGTAAGCACCACCGGCAACGCCTCCAAGCGAGGGTATCAGGGGGCCGTCAATGTAAGTCCCTTCAGTTTTGTGCTGGCTCCCGGGGATTTGTCGGAAGAGGAATTGCTGGCAAAAGCAGGGGACGGCGTGTATATCAATGATGTGATGGGCACCCATGCCGGCGCCAGTCCTATTTCCGGAGATTTTTCTCTGCAGAGCGAGGGATTTATGATCGAGGGCGGGAAGAAGACTTACGCCGTGAAGGCCTTTACCGTGGCCGGGAACTTCTACGAGATGTTAAAGCAGATCGAAGCCGTGGGAAGCAACTTCCGGATGGACAGCTTCGGCAGCACCTCCTTCGGTTCTCCTTCCGTGCTGGTGAAAGGATTATCAATAGCCGGCAAATAAGGACAATGCAAGCCAAACCGTAGGGGCGCATCCCCAGATGAGCCCGCAATTTTCCGCTGACCGGGATATGCGGGTCGATGAGGGCATCGACCCCTACGAGGGAGGTTGCAGCCCTCATCCGGGGTAT
>CADBFP010000044.1 GCA_902793995.1 uncultured Lachnospiraceae bacterium
GCGACCAATCCACAGCATCATGCATAGCATAGCCTAACCTGTAGAAAAGGTAAAGATAAGGCTACGCACCTATAATACAAGGGGCGGCTATCAGCCGCCCGAAACGCTCACTTGTCAGAATTGAGGTATAAAATGAAAAATTCACAAATCGGCGGCCAGGCCTTAATGGAAGGGGTGATGATGCGGAACGGAGCCCGTTACGCCTGCACCATCCGCACAGCCGACGGCCGTCTGGAACAGAAAACAGAGGATTATAAAACCATCGGCGGCAGCGACAAACTGCGGCAGATTCCTTTTGTGAGAGGGCCGGTTATTTTCCTGGATTCCATGAAGCTGGGGATGAGCACTTTAAGCTGGTCCGCATCTTTTTTTGACGAGGAAGACGCCGCCGGTTCCACTTCCAAGCAAATTCGGGCGGGCAATGTCCGCCCCTACGCAGAAGAAGACACCACGGGCGATGCCCGCCCCTGCGCAGCTTGCCCTCCCCCGGACGCGGGGGAGGGGGGACCGCCGCCGAAGGCGGTGGTGGGCGGGGGCGACTCGCCGCAACCCCTCATCATGGGAGCTTCCATCCTTTTTGCCCTGGTGCTGGGCATCGGATTATTTATTGTGCTGCCTACGGTGCTGGTGAAGCTGATGCGGGGAGTCATCTCCTCCACAGTATTGATTTCATTGCTGGAAGGCCTCATCCGTATGGTGATTTTTGTACTCTATTTGATCCTGATTTCCCAAATGAAGGAAATCAAGCGGGTCTTTATGTATCACGGGGCGGAACATAAAAGCATCAATTGCATTGAGCAGGGCCTTCCCCTGACGGTGGAAAATGCTATGAAAAGCAGCCGCTTCCACAAGCGCTGCGGCACCAGTTTCATTTTGTTTACCCTGCTGGTAAGCATTCTGGTGGGGGCCTTTGTGCCCCGGGATCCCCTGCTTTTACGCATCGGCTTAAAACTTTTGCTGCTGCCCCTGGTGATGAGCCTTTCCTATGAGTTTATCCGCCTGGCAGGGAGCACGGATAACGGCCTGGTCTGCGCCCTCAGCAAGCCGGGACTCTGGCTGCAGCGCCTTACCACCCGGGAACCGGAAGCGGATATGCTGGAAGTAGCCATCGCCTCCACAGAAGCGGTATTTGACTGGAAGACCTGGCAGGAGGAGAACTTTGAATAAGATGCTTTCTTCCGCCATCCGCCGCCTGGCCGCCGCCGGCGTCCCGGACCCTGCATGGGATGCCTGGGAATTGCTGGAGTGGGCCGGCGGCCCGGACCGGAGCCATTTGCCCCTGTGGGATGGATCTTTAAGCGAGGACATTTTACAACGGTTTGAAGAAGGACTCAGCCAGCGAGAACAACGCATCCCTCTGCAGCAAATTACCGGCCGGACCTGGTTTATGGGATTGCCTTTTCAGGTGACGGATCAGGTTCTTTGCCCCCGGCCGGATACGGAAATCCTGGTGGAGCGGGGCATAGCTTTGATGAAAGATAAGCCCCAGCCCCTGATTCTGGACCTTTGCTGCGGCAGCGGCTGCATCGGAATCTCTCTGGCACACTATTTGCCAAAGGCCCGGCTGGTGCTGAGCGATATATCCCCGGAGGCCCTGGAACTGGCCGGGAACAATGCGGCCTTAAACAAAGTCCTGGGACAGGTATCCTTTGCCCGGGGCGATATGTTGGAGGCCCGGCTGGAGAAAAGGGACAAAGCCCTGAGGGAATTGGACTTTGACCTGATCTGCTGCAATCCCCCTTATATTCCTGCACGAGAAATAGATGCTTTGATGCCGGAGGTGCGGGATCATGAGCCCCGAATCGCCCTGGACGGAGGAAAGGATGGATTGGATTTTTACCGGATATTGGCCGCAGACTTAGGCGGCGGGCGGCCGATGGCCGCCCCTACGATGCTTCTGGAAATCGGCTGCGAGCAAGGGGCGGAGGTGACAGAGATATTTAGGGCCGCGGGGTATCGGAATATTCTTGTTTATCAGGACCTGGCCGGCTTGGACAGAGTGGTGGAGATATCATTGTAGGGGTCGATGCCCTCATCGACCCGCAATAATACAGGAGTTAAATCATGTTCGAACAATGCGCAGATGTATGCAAACATTTTGAAGAAATACAAGCGGAGCTTTCCAGCCCGGAAGCGGCCATGGACCAGAACCGTTTCCGTAAATTGATGAAGGAGCAAAGCGACCTGGCCCCCCTGGTGGAGGCCTATAGGGCTTATGTCCGGGCCGTGCAGGACAAAGCGGAGGCGCTGGCCATGCTGGAGGAGGAGAAGGACGAAGAGATGCGTGCCCTCCTCAAAGAAGAGATGGCGGAAGCGGATAAAAAAACCGGCCATCTGGAGCAGGAACTGAAAATCCTCCTGCTGCCTAAGGATCCCAATGACGACCGCAATGTGATGCTGGAAATCCGGGCGGGGGCCGGGGGCGAAGAAGCGGCCCTCTTTGCCGCGGAGCTCTACCGCATGTATGTGCATTATGCGGAAAGCCGCCGCTGGAAGGTGGAAATGATTTCCTTAAGCGAAGCCGGCCTGGGAGGCTTTAAGGAAGTGGTGGCCTTAATCAGCGGCAAGGGGGCCTATTCCCGGATGAAATATGAAAGCGGCGTCCACCGGGTCCAGCGGGTGCCGGAAACGGAGTCCGGGGGCCGCATCCACACCTCCACCGCTACCGTGGCAGTGATGCCGGAGGCGGAAGAGGTGGATGTGGTCATCGATATGAACGATATCCGCATTGATGTGATGCGGGCATCGGGTAATGGGGGGCAGTGCGTCAATACCACGGACTCCGCGGTGCGGCTGACCCATTATCCTACAGGAATCGTGATTTATTCTCAGACGGAAAAATCCCAGCTGCAGAATAAGGAAAAAGCCTTCCGCCTGCTGCGGTCCAAGCTGTACGAACTGGAAATGGAAAAGCAGCAGAGCGCCGAAGCGGCGGAGCGCCGCAGCCAGATCGGCACAGGGGACCGTTCGGAGAAGATCCGGACCTATAATTTCCCCCAAAGCCGGGTGACGGATCACCGGATCCATTTGACCCTGTACAAGATTGATGCTATTATAAACGGAGAACTGGACGAGGTGTTGGACAGCCTGATTGCGGCGGACCAGGCGGCGAAACTCACCCGCATGGAAGCGGTGTGAGGCGAGGATGGGATGGTACGGTTCCCTGAGCGGTCCCTGAGCTTGTCGAAGGGCTTGTCGAAGGGCCGCATCCGGGACGGGGCAAGAAAAAAAGGACCTTCCGGTCCCTTTCTGGAAGTGATGGGGCTCGAACCCATGACCTCTCGCGTGTGAGGCGAACGCTCATCCCAGCTGAGCTACACTTCCTTGCGCAAAGGGTATTATAACACAAGCAAAATAAAATGCAAGCACTTTTTGAGGTGATTTATGACTTCTCTGCAAACACTGATGAGCGATGCCTGCGCCGAGGCTTTCGGCGCTTTGGGCTTTGATGCTGCCTACGGAAAAGTGAATCCTTCCAACCGCCCGGACCTGTGCGAATACCAATGCAACGGGGCCATGGCGGCAGCGAAAGCGGCGCATAAAAACCCGCTGGAGATAGCCGAGGCGGTGGCGGAAAAACTTCAGGCGAACCCGCTGTTTGACAAGGCGGAAGCGGTGCGGCCCGGCTTTATCAATTTGAATGTTTCTCCCCTTGCAGCAGCGGACCATTTGAACCGGCTGGCTGCCGCAGAAGATCTGGGTGTTGAAAAAAGCGGCGAGGGGAAAACCGTGGTGGTGGACTACGGCGGCGCCAATGTGGCCAAACCCCTGCACGTGGGACATTTGCGCAGCGCTATTATCGGCGAATCTATTAAGCGCCTGTATGCCTTCATGGGCTATGAAGCCATCGGGGATGTGCACCTGGGAGATTGGGGGCTGCAGATGGGGCTGGTGATTGAAGCGGTGAAGGACGCCCAGCCGGAGCTGCCTTATTTTGATCCGCAATTTCAAGGGGAGTATCCCGCAGAGGCCCCCTTTACCATCGGGGATCTGGAGGAGATTTACCCTGCCGCCAGTGCCCGGGCCAAGACGGACGAAGCCTTCTCGGAGCGGGCGCATCAGGCGACTCTGAAGCTGCAACAGGGGGACCCGGGCTATGGGGCTCTGTTCCGCCATGTATTGAATGTTTCCAAGGCAGACCTGAAAAAGAATTATGATGCCCTGCAGGTGCATTTTGAACTCTGGAAAGGGGAAAGCGATGTGCAGCCCCTGATTGCGGATATGCTGAAGGACTTTGAGGCCCAGGGGATTCTGGAGGAAAGCGAAGGGGCCCGGGTGATTCAGGTGGCCCGGCCGGAGGATACCAAGGAGGTTCCGCCTTGTCTGGTGCAGAAATCCGACGGCGCTTATCTCTATGCCACCACGGATTTGGCCACCATTGTGGAGCGGGAGGCGATGTATCACCCTTCAGAGATTTTCTATATCACCGATAAGCGCCAGAGCATGCATTTTGAGCAGGTTTTCCGGGCGGCGCGGATAGCCGGAATTGTTCCGGAGGAGACGGTCCTCAGCCACCTGGGCTACGGCACCATGAACGGCAAGGACGGAAAGCCCTTTAAGACCCGGGACGGGGGCGTGCTGCGGCTGGAGTATCTCCTGAAGGAGGTGCGGGACGCAGTGTACGAACGGATGGCGGAGACGGATCTGCCGGAGGATGAAAAACAGCGGACGGCGGAACTCATCGGCCTGGCCGCTTTAAAATACGGGGATTTGTCCAATCAGGCGGTAAAGGATTACATTTTCGATCTGGAACGCTTTTCTTCCTTCGAAGGGAACACGGGACCCTATATTTTATATACCGCCGTGCGGATCCGTTCCATTTTGCGGAAATGCCGGGAGAGCGGTATGACGGCGGGGCCCCTTCAGCCGGCGGCCAATGCAGGAGAAAAGGATTTGCAATTGCAGCTGACCCGGGCGAGCCAGGCCATAGAAGAGGCCTTCCGGGAAAAGGCGCCCCACAAATTATGCCAGTACATTTATGATTTGTCCAATCTGTTTAGCGGTTTTTACCGGGATAACCATATCCTGAAAGAAGAGGATGTGGCCCGCCGGAGCGGATGGATCGGGCTTTTGGAATTAACAGAAAAGGCGCTGGTAGTTTTTTGTGATTTGTTGGGGTTTGATATCCCGGAGAGGATGTAGAACCGAGGCGAGGAAGACCCGTAGGGGCGGGAGCATCGGGAACAGGAGAATAATTATGGCAAAAATCGGTGTATTTGGGGCGGGAACCTGGGGCGTGGCCCTGACCCGCATGCTGGCCAAATCCGGCCATGAAGTGCAGCTTTGGTCTGCCATCAAAAGTGAATTGGACGCCCTGCGGGATAAAGGCGAGCAGCCCAACCTCCCAGGGGTGGACATTCCGGAAAACATAAGTTACACAGAGGATTTGGAAACCATCTGCCAGGGGAAGGACATCCTGTTAAATGTGGTATCCTCCCCCTATGTGCGTTCCACCTTTGAAAAGGCCGCGCCCTATATCCGGAAGAATCAGCTGATCGTCAACGCCTCCAAAGGGATTGAGCCGGACAGCCTCCTGACCTTGACGGAAGTGATCGGCGAGGCAGTGGGTAAGCCGGTGAAACTGGCAGCCCTGGCGGGCCCTACCCATGCGGAGGAAGTGGCCCGGGACCTGCCGACCACCATAGTGGCCACCAGCCAGGCGCCGGGAGCGGCGGAGTTTGTGCAGCAGGTCTTTTCCAATCCGGTGATGCGGGTCTATACCAATGATGATATCCTGGGCACCGAGCTTTGCGGCGCCCTGAAAAATGTGATTGCTCTGGCGGCGGGAATTTCCGACGGCCTGGGTTACGGTGATAATGCAAAAGCCGGGATCATTACCCGGGGCCTTACGGAAATGCGCCGCCTGGGAGAAGCCATGGGCGCCCAGGCGGAAACCTTCTGGGGGCTGGCAGGGGTGGGGGATCTGATCGTGACCGCCACCAGCCGCCACAGCCGCAACAACCGCTGCGGCCATATGATAGGGGAAGGCCTCTCCGTGGAAGAGGCGGTCAAGCAGGTAGGCCAGGTGGTGGAAGGCTTAAATGCCCTGCCCGCTGCTTTGAAGCTGGCAGACAAGTACCGGGTAGATATGCCCATCACCCGCAGCCTGGGGGCTATCGTACAGCAGGGCATTTCCCCGGGGGAAGCGGTGAAAGCTTTAATGGAGCGGGATAAAAAGAGGGAAGATTTAGATTAAAAGGGAGGTATTTATGCAAGACTTTTTAACATTAGCCAAGGAACGCTATTCCTGCCGCAGATTAAAGGGCGGGACTATTCCGGAGGATGTGTTAGAAAAAATCCTGGAGGCGGGGCGCTGCGCCCCCACGGCCCACAATAACCAGCCCTTTAAGATCTGGGTGATTAGAGGGCAGGAGGCTCTGGCGGCGGTGAAGGCCAGTGCGCCCTTCCCCTTTGTGGAGGCGGTGGACTGCGTGCTGGCGGTGGGGACTTTGCCCGTTTTAGGCTGGGTGCGGCCCTTTGATGGGAAGAATTTTGCAGATGTGGACGGCTCCATTGTCACCACGCAAATGATGCTGGCCATCCAGGATCTGGGCCTGGCCACCACCTGGGTAGGACATTTCGAAGCGGACAAGCTGAAAGCCGCCATTCCGGACATGATCCCTTACAATATGATTGCCCTCCTGCCTCTGGGCTGGCCCGCGGAAGAGGCCAAGCCTTCCCGGCTCCATGATGACCGGAAGCCGGCAGCGGATACCATCGTCTATTTGTAAGGGGGGAGGCGCCTTGCCTCAAACCATTATTTAAACTCAGGAGACAAGAACATGAAAAGCGTATATGATGCCCGGAACATTTCCATGATGATGGATCTGTATGAGCTGACCATGGCCAACGGCTATTTTTTAGAGGAGCACGAGAAAAGAAAAGTGGCCTTTGATGTGTTTTACCGGAAAAACCCGGACGAGGGCGGCTTTGCCGTATTTGCGGGTCTGGAGCAAATCCTGGAATATCTCTCCGGCATGCGTTTTGAGGACGAAGATATTCAGTATCTGCGTTCCCTGGGGCATTTCGATGAGGAGTTTTTGAAATATCTGAAAACCTTCCGTTTCCACGGGGATGTATATGCCTTCCCGGAAGGCACGGTGATGTACCCCGGGGAGCCCATCATTACGGTGGTGGCGGATCTGGTGGAGGCCCAGCTGATTGAGACGGAGATTCTGGCCCAGGTGAATCATCAAAGCCTGATTGCCACCAAGGCCAACCGGATCGTCCGCTCCGCTCAGGGCCGCAGCGTATCGGATTTCGGCGCCCGCCGGGCCCATAATAACGATGCCGCCATTTTCGGCGCCAGGGCCTGCTATATAGGCGGGGTCAACGGCACCGCCACCGTGTCCGCCGGTCAGGATTTTCAAATCCCCGTGGGAGGCACCATGGCTCACAGCTGGGTCATGTTTTACAAGGACGAGCTGACGGCCTTCCGCCGTTTTGCCGCCCGCTATCCCCACAACTGCATTTTGCTGGTGGACACTTATGATGTGCTGAAAACCGGGGTGCCCCATGCCATTCAGGTGTTTCGGGAAATGCGGGATGAGGGAATTCTGTCCCGCTACTTCGGCATCCGTCTGGATTCCGGGGATCTGGCT
Organism: uncultured Lachnospiraceae bacterium; assembly: GCA_902793995.1. Lineage (GTDB taxonomy): Bacteria > Bacillota > Clostridia > Lachnospirales > Lachnospiraceae > UBA6987. The sequence continues at coordinate 7,602 of CADBFP010000044.1, forward strand.
TATTTATCCCGCCGGGCCCGGGCCATGCTGGACGAAGCCGGTTTCCCGGAAGCGAAGATTGTGGTAAGCAATTCCCTGGATGAACATACCATTTTCTCCATTTTGCAGCAGGGGGGGCAAATCGATGCCTTCGGTGTGGGCGAGCGGATGATCACCGCCCGTTCGGAACCGGTCTTCGGGGCGGTGTACAAACTTTGCGCCGTGGAGGAAGAGGGGGTGATGAAACCCCGGATCAAGATCTCCGAAAACATTGAAAAGGTGACGAATCCCGGCCTGAAGCGGATTTACCGTTTATATGACCAAAAGGGCCATAGCATTGCGGATTTAATAGCGCTGCAGGATGAGACGCCGGAGAGCATCACGGCCATGCTGGATCCGGAAAAACCCTGGAAGCATTATCCTACGGAGGGGATGGTCTTTAAGGAATTGCAAATCCCAGTGATGCAGGGGGGCATGCGGCTGCAGCCCGTGGAGGATATTCAAGTGATCCGCCAGCGCCTGAGGGATCAGCTGGAGAAGGAAGTCTGGGAAGAGGAGCAGCGTTTCCAGAACCCTCATAAGCATTACCTGGACATGACCCCGGCCTATTATGAGGAGAAGATGCGGCTGCTGCAGGAGGAGATGTCCTAAAGGGACGAGGGAATCCGGCAAGCCGGAGTTATAAGGCGGCTGATAGCCGCCCCTACGGGGCGGAGGACGAGTGAAGTTTGCAGCCGTAGGGGCGATTATCAATCGCCCAGGATGTATAACAAGTAAGGGATTATAGGCGGCTAATAGCCGCCCCTACGAAGCGGAGGACGAGTAAAGTTTGCAGCCGTAGGGGCGATTATCAATCGCCCAATGAAGGAAGGGATGTATGAATAACAATAACAATACTGAATTTTGTCCCGAACAAACCCGTGATAAACTGGTGGAAATGATCCGGGAGTTTACCGCTTCCTGCGGCATATCCCGGGTGGTGCTGGGCATATCCGGCGGCAAGGACTCCACCGTGGCGGCGGCTTTGTGCGCCCGGGCTTTAGGGGCGGAAAATGTGTACGGCATTCTGCTGCCGGACGGAATCCAGCGGGATATCAATGATTCCTGGGAGGTTTGCCGGGCGCTGGGGATTCAGGCCCGCACCGTGAATATCGGCCCCATGCACCGGGCTTTGAGAACCGCCATGCAGCAAAGCCTGCCGGAGGAAATCTTCCCCGGCGGAGAGCCCATCCCCACAGAGCGGGAAAGCGATATTAATGTGGGCCCACGCCTGCGGATGACCTGCCTGCGCTATATTGCCCAGGCTCTGGGAGCCTTTTTGTGCGGCACCGGCAATTTATCGGAGCGCACGGTGGGATATTGCACCAAGGACGGGGACACCAGCTGCGATTTTAACCCTCTGGGGGCGCTGACCAGCAAGGAAGTGGTGGCTATGGGGCTCACCATGGAAGAACTGCCTCGGCATTTGGTGGAAAAAGCGCCCAGCGACGGGCTCTCCGGCAAAACCGACGAGGAGCGGCTGGGGGTATCTTATCAGCAGATTCATGACTGGATCCGCCGGGGCAGCAGCGGGGATAAGGATGCGGATGCGGCGATAGAGTTAAAGTGGGAGACCAGCGCCCACAAGCGCCGCCTGCCTCCCATTCTGGATCCCTTCCAAGGAGAGATCGTATGAAAATCGGCCTGGTAGGGGGTACCTTCGACCCCATCCACAAGGGACATGTGCTCCTGGGTCAGACGGCCCGGGAGCAATTTGCATTGGATGAAATCTGGTTTCTGCCGGCGGGCCAGCCCTATTTTAAAGAAGGGAAAAATATCAGCTCCCGGCTGGCCCGGCTGGCCATGACCAGACGGGCCGTGGCGCCTCTGCCCTGGGCCCGGGTTTGCGATATGGAGTTAAAGCGGGAGGGCCGGACCTACACCTTCGAAACGGTGGAGGAACTAAAGGCCGCATATCCCGCCCATGAGTTCAGTTTTATCTTCGGGGCGGACTGCCTTGACCAGCTGGAAAACTGGAAGGAGCCCAGGCGGATTCTGGCAGGAGCGGAAATCATCGCCGCCGGCCGGGGCCGAGGGGCGGACTATGCCGCCGTGGAAGAGAAGGCTGCCGCTCTGATGCAGCGCCTCGGCGGCCGGATCCGCATCCTGAAAATGCATCAGGAGACCCGTCCCGCCGGGGCCGTTTCCGTGCTGGATCTTTCCTCTACTCAGGTTCGTGAGCGGGTGGCGGCAGGGCTGCCCATAGAGGGGATGCTGCCGGAAGTGACGGAGGCGTATGTAAAGAGGCAGGGGATGTATTTAGGGTGCGGTAAGTCGCCCTCATCCGTCACGGCCCTTCGACAAGCTCAGGGACCGTGCCACCCTCTCCCGGGAGAGGGCAAAGAGTCGCCCTCACCCGTTAAAGCCGTGATCTTTGATATGGACGGAACGATTTTGGATACGGAGCGGCTGTTTATTGACGAATGGGTAAAGGCGGAGGGAAAAGAAACGCCGGCGCTGATGGAAGCATTGTATGCCATCATCGGCGTCACCCGGGAGCAGGCAGAGGCCATCATTTATCAAACATTGGGAGCGGATTATCCCTATGAGGAGCGCCGCGTTTATGTGGATGAGGCTTTCCGTAAGGCCCGGGAGGCGGGCGCCCTGCCTCTTAAAACCGGCGCAGGCAGGATCCTGGAAAGCCTTTGGCGGCAGGGTTTTAAGCTGGGGCTGGCCACTTCCACCATCCGGGAAATGGTAATTCCGGAAATGGAGGCCGCCGGACTGTTGGAATATTTCGATGTGATCATCACCGGGGACGCAGTAAGCCGGGGCAAGCCGGCACCGGATATATTCCTGAAGGCGGCCGCAGAGCTGGAAACCGACCCCGCTGCCTGCCTGGTGGTGGAGGATTCCTACAACGGCATCCGATCGGCTCACGCCGCGGGCATGCGGGCCGTCATGGTGCCGGATATCAAGCCCCCCACAGAGGAAATGGCAGCCCTGGCGGAGCGGATCTGCCGGGATTTGGATGAAGTCGGCCAATTTATCGGAAAATTATAAAATTATTCGGGGCAGGGCTGCGACCTTTTGCCCCCTTCTTTCGTCTATATGTGTAAAGAACCTGCAGGGAGGCATGATGAACAAAATGCATTCGGATTCCGCCATTATTGAAGCTTTAGCAGCCAGAAAAGAGGAAGGGATAGAATGGGCGACAGCCAGCTACGGGGGGCTGATCCGCCAGATCGCCTTCGGCATCCTGCGCCATGAAGAGGATGCCCGGGAGGTGGAAAATGATGTCTATCTGAAGCTGTGGAAGCAAACGGAATCGGAAGAAGTGACGGATCTGAAGGCCTTTGTAAGCACATTATCCCGCCGGCTGGCTATCGACAGGCTCCGGGCCAATGCGGCCCAAAAACGCAGTCAGTCCGGCTACGGAGAGGCGCTGGAGGAATTGGCAGAGGTGCTGCCGGACCCTGGTGCATCGGATCCCGCCGATGCCCTGGCACTGCAAAATGCTCTGGATAGCTTTTTGCGCAGCCTGCCCTTAAAGCAGCGTCAGATATTTCTGTGCCGCTATTGGTACGGCATGAGCGTGAAGGAGTGCCAGCAAGCTTTCGGGATGGGAGCCAGCGGCATCAAAAGCTCCCTGATGCGAAGCCGGGAAGCGCTGAGAGCCTGTTTAAAACGCGAGGAGATCGGATTATGAAGACGGAAGATTTGAAAAAAGCATTGGAACACACGGCGGACGACCTGATTGAAGAGGTGCTGCCGGAAAGCTACGGGAAGCCGACAAAACAACGACCCCTTTGGCTGAAATACGGGGCCGCTGCCGCCGTCCTGGCCCTGGTGGCCCTGGCAGGCATCCTGTTGCTGCCGGGGATGAAAGGCGGCCGGGGAGGAACGAAAACGGCTCAGGCGGCAGACCTGCTGGAGCCCTATAAGGCCCAGCCCGTGGCAGAGAAGAAGGCTGATGCCGTCTTCAGGCAGGCCGGACTTGACTGGGCGGCCCGGCTCTTTACCCAGTCCTATAAGCTGGAAAAGGAGAATAAGAATCTGCTGCTGTCCCCTTTATCCGTGATGACGGCCCTGGCCATGACTTCCAACGGCGCGGGGGGCGATACCCTGGCCCAGCTGGAAAAGGCCCTGGGCGGGGAGATTAAGCTGGCGGATCTGAATGCCTACCTGCATACCTATTTGAAGAACCTGCCTTCTTTGGAAAAGGCCCGCTTCCATTTTGCCAACGGCATCTGGTTTAAGGACCAGGCGGATTTTCAGGTGGAAGAGAACTTCCTGCAACGCAATGTAAATTATTATGAGGCAGCCATCCGCAAGGCCCCCTTTGATGAGAGCACCCTGCAGGAAATCAATCAGTGGACTGCCCAGCACACGGACAATATGATTCCTCAGCTATTAAACCAGCTGAATGAGGAGGATTTGATGGTGCTGGTGAATGCGCTTTGCTTCGAAGCCAAATGGGCCAATCCTTTTGATGAAACAAATTGCCGGAAGGATGTTTTTACCAATTTGCGGGGAGAAGAGGATGAGGCGCTTTATATGTTCGGTTCTGCCGACACTTACCTGGAGAGCGACGGAATCATAGGTATGCTGAAATCTTATGAAGGCGGTTCCTATCAGTTTGCCGCCTTTTTGCCGGAGGAGGGCACGGATTTTAATTCTTTTGCGGCCTCCTTAAATGGAGAAACATTATCCAAACTGCTTTCTTCGGCTACAGACCGGTATTCAACTAATATCAAATTGCCTAAGTTCAGCAATGATTACAGCGTCAGCCTGATAAACGCCCTGGAACAGCTGGGCATCCGGGACGCTTTGGAAAAAGGAGAAAGGAAGGCGGATTTCTCCGGCATCAGCCAAACCCCGCTGTTTATCAGTGATGTAATCCATAAAACGCATATCAATGTGGACAGCGAAGGAACCCGGGCGGCGGCTGCCACAGGCGTGGTGATGGGCTATGGCGCCATAATCACAGAGTGGAAAGAGGTAAACCTGGACCGGCCCTTTGTATATATGATCATAGACAGCCAAAGTCAGCTGCCTTTGTTTATTGGCACGGTGACGGAGTTTGCCGCAGAATAAATTTTTTATGACTTTTTTGGGGGCGGCTGCAACAAAGCGGCTGCCCTTTTTGTATTATGGGTAAGACCGCTTCTTGACGCTCCTTAGGGAAGTTGCTACAATGAAGCGGCAGAGAAGAATCGTGCCAATACCCCGAAAGGAGCCGTCATGGACAGGAAAGTAGATTTTTGGAGCGTATATAAAGACTTCTGGAAAAAGAGTTTTGACTTTCAAGGAACCGCAACCCTGAGGGAATACTGGCTGCCTACGGCGCTGCACTTGGGAATTCTGGCCTTGGCAGTGGTTTTTTATCTGGTTTTTAAACCAGAGGGATGGGGCCTTTCTGCCCTTGTTTTTTACTTGATTCTCGTGTATTTGCTGATTGGATTGGTTCCCTGGGTGGCCCTTACGCTGCGGCGGATCCGGGATACGGGCCTTTCCGGCCTTTGGGCCTTGCTGCTGTTATTTGTGGGGGCTGGCACTTTTGTGGTACTGGCGCTTTGCGCCGCCGGCCATGGTGCGCCCTCCCCTATTCAGCCCTCCGTAGCCCTGTATGGCCCTCCCCCCATAGAAGAGAGCAGTTTTGATCCCCGCAACAACACGGTGCCAGCCCTCTACGGTCCGCCGCCTATAGAAGAGAGTTCCTTTAAGCCTTCCGACAATATGACCCCTACCCTCTACGGCCCGCCGGCCACCCAGCCGCAGACAAAAGAGAAAGAAACGGAAGCAGAAACCGAGGCCGAAACCAAAACCGCCTTTGATCCTTCCAATAATACGGCGGCGCCTCTTTACGGCCCGCCGCCCTCTCAGGGAAAATAAAAAATGTGGAAAAAACATGCTGAAAAACCAAATCATTCCGGCCTTAGTCCCCGCATCAAAAAGGCCCATTTAAACCAGCTGGCCGCCTACCGGGATCATCAGCTGCGGAAAAATCCCCAGCTGCGGCTCCTCTTTATTGAGATGACGGAACTATGCAATGAGCATTGCCGGCATTGCGGTTCCCAATGCGGGGATTATGTGGAAGAAGAGCGATTAAGCGGCGAGGAAATCAAGGCCTTTTTAAGGCAGGTAAAAGCGGACTTCGATATTTCCAAAATTCAGCTTTGCATTACTGGCGGCGAGCCCCTGCTGCGACCGGATTTCTTTGAAATCATGGCCTATGCCAGGGAGCTGGGTTTTCAATGGGGCCTGACCAGCAACGGCACTTTGATTACGGAGGAGGTGGCGGCGCGCCTGTATGAGACCGGCATGAAAACCGTTTCCATCAGTGTGGACGGCTTAAAGGAGAGCCATGAGTGGTTCCGCCAGGCCCCCCGCTATGCCGAAACCATTCAGGGGGTAAAGAACCTCCTGGCCCAGCCCTTCCAGCATGTGCAGATTACCACGGTGATCCACGGCCGAAACATAGATGAGATGGAAGAGATGTACCGGGTGTTTACGGATCTGGGTGTCAGATCCTGGCGGCTGGTGAACATCGAACCAATGGGCCGGGCCAAGGAACAACCGGATCTGCTGCTAAGCCAGGCACAGATGCTGCAGGTTCTGGATTTTATCCGGGAGAAGCGCTTTGCCGGTCCTATGGAAGTCATCTACGGCTGCAGCCATTATTTAGGGATCGATTATGAGCGGGAGATCAGAAACTGGTATTTTATTTGCAATGCGGGAGTTTACACCGCCAGCATGACCGCCGGCGGCGATTTCGTCAGCTGTCTGGATCTGCCCCGCCGGCCGGAGCTGGTAGAGGGCAATGTGCGGAGAGATCGATTTAAGGATGTGTGGGAGAAAAAGTATCAGATCTTCCGCACGGATTTCCGCAAGCAGGGAAAATGCGCCGACTGCAAGCACTACCGTTTCTGCGCCGGAGATTCCTTCCACAGCTGGGATTTTGATAAAAACGAACCCATGATGTGTTTAAGAGGCGTTTTGTTCTCGTAGGGGCTGGCGCTGCGGCGCCCCTATATTTATGTGGAAAATTTACTCACTGGCTCGCAAATTAACGGATTTTGAATCCGCCTGTGGCGGATGTAGGGCGGCTGGTAGCCGCCCCTACGGGTCTTCCTCCCCGGGGGGGCAATCTGCCGACGCTCCCGCCCTTACACATACCGCAAACACAAGGTGATGATGTCCTGCTCGCCCTTTTTGCCCTTAATATGATATAAATCCCCTTCCCGGCCGATGGAAACTATCATGCTTTCCCCTAAGCGGATTTCATGGGTAAACTCGATTAATACTTCCCGAAGCTCCTTGCCCTGGCAGGGGGCTTCTATCATATTCTCCGCCATTTCCAGATAGCGGGTGTTATTCATATGACCCAGAATATCCACAAAGCCGTAGGGGACGGTAAATACTTCCCGGCGCAGGGGCTCTAAAAGCTGCCTGGGCAGCCGGGGCAGGGGCAGCAGAGGATCCCTATCTGCAGCGGGCATCTTAAGGCCGATGGAGGAGGGCTGGATCATCAAGCGTTTTTCCAGATCCATGATTACCCAAAGGAAGCATAGCCGGATCAGGCTTTCTCCATCGGCGGTGCAGATTTCCATATAGCGGGGGCAGAGTCCGTGCATTTCCCGGCCGGGCCAGGTGGTAAGGGCGAGGCTTTCTCCCTGTCCGGGCATGCGGCTGATTTCTATTTTCTGCCGCACCACTACCCAGGCCAGGTGCCGGGGCACCAGCAGGGCATCCCCCCAGCCCAAGGCCTCCGCATGATGGCCGGAAACCAGCTGCACCAGCTCCAGGAGCCGGGTGGGACGGAGTTTTTTATGCATATTCAGGTCTGTGGTCTGAAGGGTGTAGCTTTCCTGATAAATGAGCTCTTCCATGAGATCCTCCAAGAGAAAGGGCGGGCAGCGCCCGCCCTGATAGGGTTACAGATAGCCTTCCGCTTCCTTATTCCTCCACTACCACTTCGGCTTCGGGGGCATTCTTGCGAATGGACTCGATGCCGTTCAGGCAGCTGGCTTTGGCCTTGTAGCCTTCGCCTACGGCAATGATTTCGCCGTTGCCGGCCTTCAGACGGAAGCGGAATTCTCCGGCCTTGTCCTGGTACACTTCAAACTTAGGGTTGGTTACCTTCTCAAAGTTTTCCACGGTCTGGTCTTCCAGTTTGGCCTCTACGGCATTCTTCCGAACGCTCTCGATCCCGGCCTTGCAGGCGGAATCCGTGCTATAGGTTTCACTGGTGGCAATAACTTCACCGTTGCCGGCCTTTAAATTGAAGCGAAAACCGCCGTTCTTGGTCGGTCCCATCACAAATTTACCCATAAGGTTACGCTCCTTTTGTGTATTTTTTCTTATAATATCACGATAAAAACGACTATGCAAGGTTTTTTGAGGGGGAGTGTGAAAAAACGCTATTGTGAGTTTCACACTCCCTTTTTCTTTGCTCTCTTTTTTACATTAAACGGTTTTAACTGAAAAGAGGGCATAATTCCC
>CADBFP010000045.1 GCA_902793995.1 uncultured Lachnospiraceae bacterium
CGGTAGGGGCGGCGACCAATCCACAGCATCATGCATAGCATAGCCTAACCTGTAGAAAAGGTAAAGATAAGGCTACGCACCTATAATACAAGGGGCGGCGCCTGTCCGATAGAAACGAATACTGAAAAGCCGTAGGGACCCCGATAGTTACGATGCCACGGGGCTGGTAGCCGTCCCTACGGGTTGGATGCTTGGATTTATAGGACATTTTTGAAACTGATTGACGGATACACCCTGCTGCGTTATACTGTAGACACAGGGCGAGCCTGACCCAGGTGGTCAGCTCCTCGGTTTTGGTTAACAGGTAACCGTCACTTTGGAGGTGGAGCGGTTACCTGTCTTTTTGCGTAAGACACAAAGCAATGATTGTGACGATGAGGATGCCCAGCTGAATCAGCTGTTCCCATGAAACATACATTGGCACCACCTCCTTTCTGCGGAGGCAGCCAAACAGGGTTTAACTCCCCCGCTAGCCCGAGGAGCAACCGCTTTGCCTGGGTCAGGCCCGCCCTGTTGCCAGGACAAATCCATTATAGAACAAATGTTCGTTTTTGCCAATAGAGCAAGCAAAAAAGGTGATTAAAAAGTAGGCCCCGTTTCCGGGGCCCGTACCAGTTATTTTGTTTTGCCCAGATAGGCTTCTGCAATGGAAGGATCCTTCAGAAGCTCCTGGCCAGGGCCGCTCATGGTGATGCGTCCCTGCTCCAGCACATAGGCATTGTCCGCCACGGAAAGGGCTTTCAAGGCGTTCTGTTCCACCAGCAGGATGGTTTTGCCCATGGCTTTGATTTCCTTAATGGTATCAAAGATGGTATTCACCAGCAAAGGCGCCAGTCCCAAAGAAGGCTCATCCAGCATAATCAGCTCCGGCGCGGACATAATGCCCCGGCCCATAGCCAGCATCTGCTGCTCGCCGCCGGATAAGGTCCCGGCTATCTGGCTCTTTCTTTCCTCCAGACGGGGGAAAATCTCGTAGACCCGTTTCAGATCCTTTTCGATTCCATCCTTATCCGTCCGCAGGTAAGCCCCCAGCACCAAATTCTCATAGGTGGTCAGGTTGGCGAAAATCAGCCGTCCCTCCGGCACCTGGCAAATCCCTTGCTTCACAATCTTGTTGGCCTGGGCAGGAAGCTTTTCTCCCTTGAAAAGAATTTCGCCGGACTGGTATTTCACAATGCCGGAGATGGCATTCATCATGGAAGATTTGCCGGCGCCGTTGGAACCGATCATGGAAACAATCTGGCCCTGCTCCACCTCCAGAGAGATGCCCTTCAAGGCATGGATGCCGCCGTAATAGACATTCAAATCACGAATTTCAAGCATGGCCATCGGCGTCTTCCTCCTTCCCTAAATAAGCTTCAATCACTTCCGGATTCTTCTGAATCTCCTCCGGTGTGCCTTCTGCCAGCGGTTTGCCGAAGTTCAGCACGAAGATCCGGTCGGACACATTCATCACCAGATCCATATGGTGCTCAATAATCAGCACCGTCAAATCAAAGCGGTCCCGGATCTCCCGGATCAGGCTCATAAGGGCCATAGTTTCTTCCGGGTTCATGCCCGCCGCCGGCTCGTCCAAAAGCAGCAGCTTGGGATCCGTGGCCAGGGCCCGGGCAATCTCCAGCTTCCGCTGCTGGCCGTAGGGCAGGTTCACCGCAATCATATCCCGGTATTCCCAGATGCCCATAATCTTCAGCAGCTCCTCGGTTTTCTGCCGCAGGGCCTCCTCCTGATGCGCATATTTGCTGAGCCATTTGGGCCCTGCCTTAAAGCGCCAGAGGGTCTGGAAGATGTTGTAATCTGCGCCGGAATGACAGGCAGTCAGCACATTGTTGAACACGGTTTCGCTCTTGAAAAGCCGGATGTTCTGGAAAGTCCGGGCAATGCCCCGGGACATGATGTCATAGGGCTTTTTGTGCTCCGGCCTGACTTCCGTTTCCCGCACATCGTCCTTGATGATATGTTCGCCCTGGCCCAGCACCACGCCGTCGTTAAAAATGATACGGCCTTCCGATAAGGCATATACCCCGGTAATCAAATTGAAAATGGTGGTTTTGCCGGCGCCGTTCGGCCCGATGAGGGCATAAATTTCTCCCTTTTTGATGCGGAAGGACACATCCCCCACAGCCGTCAGACCGCCGAAGCGCTTGGTCACATGCCAGAGAGAAAGCATCACATCGGGATCATGATGCTTGATAATGATATCTTTACTCATGCTGACACCTCCTCCGGGGCAGGGGGTTTCTGATCCGGCGGCGGATTGTTTTTACCCGAAAACAGGCCCGCAATCTTCCGGAAAAGCACACCCAGACGTAGCTCCTTGCCGCCCATAAGGCCCTTGGGCCGCACGATCATAATGATAATAACCGCCAGGCCGTAGAACACCAACCGCCAGTCACCCACAGCCCTGAGCAGCTCAGGCAGAGCGCAGAGGAGCACCGTCCCCAGCACAGATCCGGTGATGGATCCCATGCCGCCGAAAATAACCATAATGGTATATTCCGTGGACTTGGTCATAAGGAACATCTTGGGCTGTAGATAGCCGAAATAGTGGGCCATCATCCCCCCGGCAATGCCGGCGAAAAGACAGGACATGCTCATGGCCAGCATCTTGGAGCGGAAGGTGTTGATGCCGCTCATCTGAGCCGCCAGCTCGTCCTCCCGGACCGCCAGCATATTGCGGCCGTGTTTGGAGTTCATCAGCAGCGCCGTGGCAGTCAAAAATACTACCACAATTACCAGCGCCACCGGGAAGGTGGTTTTCAGCGGAATACTGGCAATGCCCTTGGCGCCATCCAGCACGAAGGGCGTACCGCCCACATTAATGCTGATATTCAGATTGTTGAAAATCAGCCGTATGGCTTCCCCCACCCCCAGGGTGGCAATACAGAAATAGTCTCCTTTTAAGCCCAGAGTGATCTTGCCTAAGGCGGTCCCCAGTGCCATGGATGTAAGTCCGGCAATCAGCAGCGCCAGCCAGAAAGGAAGGCCCAGGGCCATGGTACAGATAACGGACACATAAGCGCCTATACAGACGAAACCTGCATGGCCGAAGGAGAACATACCGGTGTAGCCCGTTAGAATGGACAGCCCCAGCACAATCAGCAGGGTATAGCAGGATTGGATCAAAATACCTTCGATATAATACCAGCTCATATATGCAGTCCTCCTTACGCTTTATCTTCCACCACCTTGCCCATCAAACCGGAAGGCTTGAAAATCAGGACAAGAATCAGCAGGGCATACACGAATAAATCGCGCAGGTTGGAGTTAATAGACGCTACAAATATTTCCATAATCCCCAGCAGCAAAGAACCTAAAATGGCCCCCGGCAGGGATCCTAAACCGCCGAACACCGCCGCCACGAAGGATTTATTGGTCACCTGGCCGATGGTGGGCTTCACGATGAAGCGCATGCCGTAAAGCATGCCCGCAAAACCGGCCAGCACGCCACCCATCAGGAATACGGTGAAAATAACCATGCTGGCGTTGATACCCATCAGGGTGCCGGCCTTTTCATTGTAGGAGCAGGCCCGGATAGCCAGGCCGATTTTGGTTTTCTGAATGATAAAAATCAGAACCAGCAGGGATACAGCGGAAACGATAATCATCAAAAGGCTGTCCAGCCCCAGAGACACGGAACCAATGGTAATGTTGTTGGAAAACAAGGTAGGATAGTTCCGGGGAGTGCCGTCAATGGTGGCAATCACAAAGTTTTCCAGGAAAATGGAAGCCCCCATGGCAGAAATGATGAAATACAGAGAGGGCGCGTGGCGCTTCCGAAGAGGAGAGTACACCAGCCGCTCAATGATGATGGCTAAAAGCCCGCTTCCCAGGCCGCAAAGGAGAAATGCAATCCAGAAGGGGACTTTCAGGGCCGTCAATGCAAAAAAACCCACGTAAGCGCCAACCATAATAACGCCGCCGTGAGCAAAGTTGGAAAAGTTCATAATACTGTAAACCAACGAGTAACCCACGGACATCAGAGCGTACATACCGCCCAGACAAATGCCGTTGACCAGCTGTTGGAGATAGTAATCCATAAACAACCTCCTTCATTTCCTTTGAGTGCGGGCGCCCCCGAAGGAGCGCCCGGGTTTCAAAATGAGTGCTGTGTGTGATTAGTCTGCGGCAATGTAGGTGATGAACTTATAGGTTTTGTTCTTGCCGTCAATCTGCTCTACGCAGCCGCTCTTGCCAACAGGGTTGTGGTCTTCGGGAGAGATCTTGATCCTGCCGGCCATACCGGTTACTTCCACTTCACAGTAAGCTTTGGCAATGGCGTCCGGCTCTGCCTTGCCGGCCTTGTTCACGGCAGCGACCCACAGCTGGAAGGCGTCATGAGCCATGTAGCCGTTCAGCTCCATCTTGGCGCCGTTGTACTTTTCAGCATATCTCTGACGGAAGGAATCACCGGCAGGATCCACCAGGGATACATGGTTAATCACATAGGAGCCGTCCACGGCATCGGCAGCATCAAAGAGCACCTGAGAGGCGCAGCCGTCGCCGCCCAGCATGGGCAGGGTGATGCCCAGGGTACGGGCCTGCTTGTGAATGTTAATGAAATCCTGGTAGAAGATAGGGGTGAAGATAATCTGCGGATTCGCTTCTTTAATCTTGGTCAGCTGGGCAGTGAAATCCGTGTCGCCGCCGTTGTAGGCCTGCTCAGACACAATCGTGCCGCCCTTATCGGTGAAGACCTTAATGAAGTTATCCTTCAGACCCTTGGCATAGTCATCGTTCACATCGTAGAGGATAGCAGCTTTGTCAAACTTGAGTTCATCCTTCACGAAGGAACCGGCAATCTTGCCCTGCTGGGGATCCAGGAAGCAGATACGGAAGTTGTATTCCTTTAGCTTGCCATCCTGCACCGTCACCTTTTCGTTGGTAGCCACGGTGGACAGATCCGGAACCTTGTACTCATCCAGTACGGACTGGATAGCAATACACTGGCCGGAGGCATTGGGACCGATGATGGCGCAGACTTTATCCTGGGCGCAGAGACGCTTGGCCACATTGATGGCTTCCTGAGCATCGCCCTTGGTATCGTAGGGGATCAGCTCGATCTGCTTGCCCAGAATGCCGCCCGCAGCATTCATTTCTTCCACCAGCATCTTTAAAGTCTGGCTTTCGCAAATACCGTAGGCCGCCTGTTCTCCGGTGAGGGAGCCCATCCAGCCCAGCTTGATCTTTTCGCCGCCGCTGTTGCCGCCGCTGTTGCCGCCGCTGTTGCCGCCGCAGGCGCTGAGCAGTCCGATAACCATAATCAGGCTCAGGACTACAGCCAATAGTTTCTTTCCGGCTTTACGCATTTTAAATCCTCCTTCTTTTGCATTATATGCAAATATATGGCAGGTGGCCGAAAACCACCTATTAACCCTTCCTCTCCGGGAAGGATCAGGCACAGAACTATCAACGAATCACGAAGTATCTATTTACAGCAAATAATAATGAGAAAAAACCCTATTGTCAAGTGTTTATATATTTTTTATTATAACAGTTATAATTTTATAATAATTTTACCCGGTTTGACTAAGGGTGTTGAATGGGATAGAATATAGATAACAGGGGGAAAACTATGCATTCATCCAATCTTGATACAATCATTGCGCTGCGGCACCGGCTTCATCAATATCCGGAACTGTCTATGGAAGAAGAGGGAACCATTCAGATGCTCACGGAGTTTCTGAAGGCGTATCCGGATTTTAGGATATGTCAAAGGGCTGGCTGGTTTTATGCCATCAAGGAAGGAAAAGCGGAAGGCCGGCGGATTGCTTTCCGGGCGGACATGGATGCCCTGCCCATACAGGAAAATGATGCCCTGCCTTACTGCTCCTGCCGGCCCGGTGTTTCCCATAAATGCGGGCACGACGGCCACAGCGCGGCTCTTTGCGGCCTGGCAGCGGAGTTAAGCGGCCGGGAAACGGAGAATAGCGTCTGTTTGGTTTTTCAGCCCGGGGAGGAAACCGGCCGGGGCGCTGCGCTTTGCCGGGAGGTATTGGCTCAGGAGCAGATAGAAGAGATTTATGCGTTTCACAACCTGCCCGGTTATCCGCTGGGGAGCCTGGTTTACCGGGAGGGGCTGACCCAGCCTGCATCCCAGGGGCTTCGTCTGGAACTGGAGGGAAAATACTCCCATGCCAGCGCGCCGGAAAAGGGAATTAACCCGGCAGAGGCCCTGGCAAAGCTGGTGCTGCTGGCGGGGAGCCTGGGAGGCGTGCCAGGCGGGGAAATGCAGCTATGTACCGTGACAGGTCTGAAACTGGGAGACGGAGATTTCGGGATTTCTCCCGGAAGCGGCAGAATCGATCTGACCTTAAGAGCCGAAAGAGAAGAGGAAATGGATAGGATGTGCAGCAAGCTGCTGGCGGCTGCGGAGGATTTGGCCAAGCAGACAGGGCTTAAGCTGCGGTCTGAAATATGGGATCGCTTTCCGGAAACCAGAAACCATCCTCAGGCCCTGGCAAAGGTAAGGGAAGCAGCGGCAGGCCTGGGGCTGCCCCTGATAGAGATGAAGGAATTGTGGCGGGCATCGGAAGATTTCGGGCATTATCTGAAAATATGTCCCGGAGCCATTTTTTACCTGGGAGCGGGAGAGGATGCCCCGGCTTTGCATACCGCCTATTATGATTTTGACGACAGGATTTTAGAATCCGCCGTGGATATCTTTGTTTCATTGGCGCAGGGGCGCCTGGCCCCGCCCGCAAAATAATAACTAACAGCAGAAAATCCGGCCGCAGGTATTGGCCCCTCCGCCGCCGCAGCAGCAGGTGGTGCAAATCAAATAAGTTCCTATGCCCCGGCAGATGGAGCTGCCCAGGCCGCTGCGGCCGTAGCCGGAGCTTTGGTTTTCGTACCAGCGTCCCCCGCTCTGCAGCTGCTGCAGCAGGGAATTGTATTCCAGATTGGAAGGATCCATCTGTACCGCCGTGCGGGCATATTCCGTGGCCTTGATATTGTTGCCCAGGCCGCTGTTGGCGGCTGCCGCCAGATAATACCAATAGGCTCCGTGGTTTTCGAAGCTTTGCAGCAGATTCCAGGCCTCCCGGAAATGCCCCGCATTGATATAATTGACTGCCGCCTGCAGATGTTCTGCTTCGGTCGGAGAATAACCATCGTAGGCTCTGTCCCGCTGCTGTTGCTGATAAGCGCTGCCCCAGGCACTGCTGCCGAAGCCGAAGGGCCCGAAGCCGAAGCCGAAGGGGCCGTAGCCATAGCCCCCCTGGGGCTCCCGGTAGGCATTGCCGTAAGAGGAGCCGGATGCAGAACCATAGCCAGAGCTGCCGTAAGAGCTGCCCGGCCCGTAGGAGGAATAGCCCCGCCGGCCCTGCTCCCGGTCCTTCATAATCTGCTCATAGGCCTGCTGAACCTGCTTGAACTTCTCCTCCGCCTGGGCGGCATTGGGATTATTCACATTGGCATCCGGATGATAGCGGCGGCTCAAGTTCCGGTATGCCTTTTTAATTTCATCGTCGCTGGCGTCGTACTTCAGACCCAGCACGGCATAGGGATCAAACACCATGGCCGCTGCCTCCTTTCTCCATAGCCTCTTTATCCTTCCGGGAAATCTCATCGAAGCGGACCCAGACTCCAGCGTAGAGAATATTCCGAAGCAAATCTTCTCCCTCCACAATGGGCAGCCGCTCAAAAGCCAGGGTGGCCTCGCTCATCACCTGGGTCAGAGCTTCCTGCACCCGGTCCGCCACCTGTAGGCGGGTCTGCCCCCAGGGGATCAGCGGATTAAAATTTCCCTTCTCCAGGTCCTTCTCCAAATCTTCATAAGCATCCATCAAATAGATGAATTTGCCCAGGTAAAAGCCTATCTTGCGCAGGGTGGGAGACCAGGGGTCCTCCGCCTTAAGGGCCAGGATTTCCCCCAGCATCACCCCGGTGGCTCCTGCCGGGCCGTCCGGATCCCCCGGCCCCTTTTTCTCGGTTTCCGCGATTTCCTTTAGATATTCCCGCACCGCTTGGGCCTGCCGGGGATATTGCTCCTCCACCCTTTCCACATGCTTTTTCATCAGCTCGGAACCCAGATTGGCGCTGACCCGCTTTTCATCCAGCCAGTCGTCCAGCAGATTATAATAAGCCAGGAGCAGATTCATATCCGCTCCGTAGTCCAGAATTTGGTTTTTTACGATGGGCCGCCGGCCCTTGGGATGAATGACGCACCAGGTGGAGCCCGTTTCCGTAGGGGGCTCGTACAGGGCGGAGAGAAGAAGAACCACAAAAGTCATATCATAGGACAAGGTGCTTTGCCCCGCCAGGCCGTGGCGCTTTTTCAGCGCCCGGCACAGACCGCAATAGAAGGCCCGGTAGGTCTCTTCGTCTTTAATCTTCAGTTCCGGCCTGGCAACGGTCACATAGCCAAACATACTCGCTCCTTAGGTCCGCCGCTTGAAATGATTATTGCACTTGGGACAGGTGATTTCGATTTTTCCTTTGCCGGAGGGAACCCGTACCCGCTGCCGGCAGGCCGGACAGACAAAGAGCTTGTGCCCTGCATCCGTATTGGCCCCTTTGGAGGGGTTCCAACGGGCCCCTGCATTCCCTTCTTTTCGGCCGAAAAGCCCCAGAAACTTGCTTTTCAGCATCAGATAACGGGTGTTTTCATGGTAGCGCGCCTGGATATTTTTGGAGAGCATCCGCCAGTAAACCAGCATCAGCAGCACGGCTACCAAAAGGGACAGGGGCCATATTTTATAGCCTAAAAAGGTATTGATGATCCATAAAACCAGGCCCAGGCCCATCATAAAGCGGGACAGGTTGTCAACGCCGTAGCGGCCTTGCATAAACTGACGGAAGCGGGCCATCATGCGTACAAAAAAACCGTTCATTTTCGACTCCTTTGTTGATATTCCCACGGCCTCGGAAGAGGCCGGTTTACAACGCAAGCAAACACCCGCAGTCCGGGCTTAGGTTCTGCGGCATGTCGATCAAGGGAATAGTAGCAAAAAGCCGGGGAAGTTGCAAGCCTTCCCCGGCGAAAATGTTTGCGGTGAGATGCTCTTACCTGTTGCGGCCCTTCGACAGGCCCTTCGACAAGCCCTTCGACAAGCCCTTCGACAAGCCCTTCGACAAGCTCAGGGACCGCTCAGGGACCGCTCAGGGACCGCTCAGGGACCGCAAGTCCGTTTTACACTTCCTGTTTCTTCTTTAATTCCTGCTCCACCATCTGGGTCAGGGCCGGCACGATCTGGAACAGATCTCCTACGATACCGTAGTCCGCCACATCGAAGATGGGAGCGGTCTCGTCCTTGTTGATGGCGATAATCAGATCCGATTCCTCCATGCCCGCCAGGTGCTGGATGGCGCCGGAAATGCCGCAGGCCATGTACAGCTTAGGCCGCACGGTCTTGCCGGTCTGGCCTACCTGCAGCTCCTTGGGAATGCCGAAGCCGTCCACGCCGGCGCGGGAAGAGGAAACCTGGCCCCCCAGCAGATTGGCCAGCGGCCGCAGATACTTCTCGTAGTTTTCCTTGTTCTGCATGCCGCGGCCGCCGGAGATCAGGATCTTGGCGTCCTGGATATCCACATAATCGCTGACCTTCTTCACCACTTCCAGAATCTCCACATAGCGGTCGTTCTTGGTCAGGTGGGCATCGAAGTTCACCACATTGGCCTTCGCATTGGGGATGGGCGCGATTTTCTGCATCACGCCGGGGCGCACCGTGGCCATCTGGGGACGGAAGTCCGGAATAGCGATGGTAGCAATGGTGTTGCCGCCGAAAGCAGGACGGGTCATCAGCAGCTGATTGTGCAGGGTTTCCTTGCCCGGGATGGGAGTCATCGGGAAGTCCCCGATATCCAGCTTGGTGCAGTCTGCCGTCAAACCGGTGTGAACCGTGGCCGCCACGCAGGGGGCCAGGTCACGGCCGATGGCCGTAGCGCCGAAGAGCACGATATCCGGCTTGCACTCGTTGATAATGGCGGAAATGGCCTGGGTGTAAGGCTCGGTCATATATTCCTTCAGATCCGGATGATCCACCAGCACCACTTTGTCTGCGCCGTACTCTGCCAGCACATCCGCCTGGTCCGCAATCTCGTGGCCCAGCAGCATGGCCACCACTTCCGTGTTCAGGTCCGCTGCCAGAGCCTTGCCCTTGCCTAAAAGCTCCAGGGCAATGCCGTCTACTTTGTTATCAGTCGTCTGGGCAAATACATATACGCCCTTGTAATCGGATAAAGCCATATCTATATTCCCCCTTAAATGATGAACTTCTCTTTTAATTTGCCCAGGATGTACTCGGCGCCGTCCCGGCCGTCTTCCGCCACATGCTGGGTGCCGGCTCCTTTACGGACCTTGTCCGAAGCCTTGGCAATCTGGGTAGGAGAGCCTACCTTGCCTAAATCGGAGTCCAGGGTGTCCTTTAAGTCCGCCCGGCCCCATACGGTGACTTCTTCCTTGAAAGCATCGAAAATGCCGCCGGGTGTCATATAGCGGGGCTCGTTCAATTCGGAAAGAGCCGTCAGCAGGCAAGGCATTTTCACCTTCAGCACATGATGCCTATCGTCGAAGAGACGCTCCGCAATCACATGGCCGTCTTCAATCTTCAGATTCTGGGTGTAGCTCACCAGAGGCAGCCCCAGATGCACAGAGAGCTGAGGGCCTACCTGGGCCGTGTCTCCGTCAATGGCCTGGCGGCCGGTGATGATCAGATCATACTCCAGATTCCGAATAGCCCCGGCCAGGGTCTGGGAGGTGGCCCAGGTGTCGGCGCCGCCCAGCACGCGGTCCGTCACCAGCACGGCTTTGTCAGCCCCCATGGCCATGGCTTCCCGCAGCATCACATCCGCCTTGGGCAGGCCCATGGTGATAACGGTGACTTCCGCACCGTATTGATCCTTCAAACGCAGGGCGGCTTCCAGGCCGGCCTTGTCATCCGGGTTCATAATCGCCAGCATGGCGCTGCGGTCCAGGGTTCCGTCCGCATTAAACTTCACGCCCCCGGCGGTATCGGGTACCTGTTTAATACATACAATGATTTTCATTATGATGTCTCCTTAATTATGCAGTGTCATTCTGAGCGAAGCGAAGAATCCTATGCCTCGTACAGGATCCTTCGGCCTGAAGGCCTCAGGATGACACTTTGTGTCATTTCAGTAAGTTATGAGAAATAACCATCCGCTGCACTTCGGAGGTACCCTCGTAAATCTCGGTAATCTTGGCATCCCGCATCATGCGTTCCACATCGTACTCCCGGATATAGCCGTAGCCGCCGTGGAGCTGCACTGCCCGGTTGGTTACGAAAGAAGCGGTTTCCGCCGCATACAGCTTGGCCATGGAAGAGCAGGTGCCGTCGTTCTTAGGATCTGCATCATGCTCCCAGGCGCTCTTGTACACCAACAGACGGGCGGCTTCCGTGCGGACAGCCATTTCCGCCAGGGTGAACTGGGTGTTCTGGAAACGATCCAGGGTCTTGCCGAACTGCTTGCGGGTCTTCACATAAGCCACGGACACATCCAGAGCACCGGCTGCCAGCCCCAGAGCCTGGGCGGCAATGCCGATACGGCCGCCGTTTAAGGTATTAAGCGCTATGGCATAGCCCTGGCCTTCCTTGCCCAGCAGGTTTTCCGCCGGAACGCGGCAATCCGTGAATACCAGCTCATAAGTGGCGCTGCCCCGGATACCCATTTTCTTTTCCTTGGTGCCGAAGGTGAAGCCGGGGGTTCCCTTTTCCACAATGAAAGCGGAGATGCCCTTATTGCCCAGCTCCTTGTTGGTCATGGCAAATACCACATAGGTGTCGGCGTAATAACCATTGGTGATGAACACCTTGGAACCGTTCAGGATGTATTCGTCCCCATCTTTTACGGCCTTGGTGTGCTGCCCGGAGGCGTCGGTGCCGGCACCGGGCTCGGTCAGACCGAAGGCGCCGATCTTTTCACCCTTCGCCAGAGGGGGCAGATATTTTTTCTTCTGTTCCTCATTGCCGAAATGCAGGATGGGCATCTCGCAAAGAGAGGTGTGGGCGGAAACGATAACCGCCGTGGTGCCGCAGACCTTGGCCAACTCTTCCACGCACATGGCGTAGGTAAGATAGTCGCAGCCCTGGCCGCCGTATTCTTTGGGAATCGGAATGCCTAAAAATCCCAGCTTGCCCATCTTTTCGACGGTCTCCAGCGGGAAGCGTTCTTCCTCATCCACTTCCTGGGCCAGGGGCTTCACTTCGTTTTCTGCGAAGCTCTTGAAAAGATCCCGGGCCATCAGATGTTCCTGACTGAGTGCAAAATCCATAACGACCTCCTGGAAAATTGTTAAAAAATTAACCAACGTTCTTGTTGGTATCATAGCGTACTTGGGGAGGATTGTCAATTAATTATCAAAAGCTTTTCCGCTTTTTTAATAGGAGTTTTTTATTTGAAATTTTGTCTTATAACTGATATGATATACAAAACTTGGATACAACACACAGATAGGAGGTGCCCCATGCACGAATCCGGTGAAATGTATTTGGAAACCATTTATGTCCTGTCCCAGAAACAGCAGATGGTCCGTTCCATTGATATCAGCGAGGAAATGGGCTTTTCCAAGCCCTCTGTCAGCCGGGCGGTGGGCCTGCTGAAAGGGGATGGTTATATAGAAGTGGACGAGAAGGGGGGCATCCGCCTGACGCCCGCCGGCTTATTGATTGCCAGGAATATATACGAGCGTCACACCATTTTGTCCTCCCTGCTGATGAAAATCGGCGTCTCGGAGGAGGTTGCGCTTCAGGACGCCTGCCGGGTAGAGCACTATATCAGCGACGAAACCTTCCAGGCCATTAAGAAGTTCTGTGAGCGGGAGGGAGAGCCCTCGTAGGGGCGGCTACCAGCCGCCCGGAGACCCAGGCCTGTGGTAATCCCTCGGGCGGTTCATAACATTTGTCTATAACATTTTCAAATATGTGCGAATTGTGTCTTTGCATTTTATTATAGATGTGGTACTATGAGCGCCAAGTAGTTATAAGAAGGCGTTTAATTGATGGAGAAGTACCGCAGATGCATCATCAATTGAAGTATCCGGATAGCGGTGATCACAGCAATGTGCTGCTGTACTTCGGGCTGATGTGCCTGGCTGCAGCGGGAAGCGGATTGCTGATAGCGAAAGGTAAGAAGAGAGAAGATTAAAATCGAAGTGTAAAAAAGGGGACTGTCGCAAGATGGTGTGCTACCCGTCAAGAGGACAGTGAATAATTAAAAAGTTTCGTGCCGCCAGTCGAGCAATCGGCTGGCGGTATTCTTATGCAGCCGCGTAGTAGC
>CADBFP010000046.1 GCA_902793995.1 uncultured Lachnospiraceae bacterium
TCTCGCTGAAGGAGACCCTCGCTTTGAACCATCCGGGGAGGACAAAAAGTTGTAAACCATGTCCTCGAACAACTTGTAAACCATGTGCTACTTGACATGGTAGCCGCCCCTACGCATTTCCCCGCCGAGGGACTGCAGCCCGTCAGGGTCTGCGGGCGGGCCATGCCCGCCCCTACGCATTTCCCCGCCGAGTCTCCTGGGTCCCCTTTACTTTCCTCCTCCGGTACAGTACAATGCAATGGACTGTACTGCTGTCCAACCGGAGGTTCTTATGACGGAAAAGCTTTTTTATCAGGATCCTTATTTGTTTGAATTTGATGCCGCCGTGCTGGCCTGCCGGCCGGAGAAGGAAGGCTATGCCATTACCCTGGACCGGACTGCCTTCTACCCGGAAGGGGGCGGGCAGCTGACGGACCTGGGCTTTTTAAATGATATCCCCGTGACCTTTGTAAAGGAAATCGGGGAGGAAATCTATCACTTCTGTCCTGCCCCCCTGGAGGCGGGTACCCAAGTTCACGGCCGGGTGGACGCCCCCCGCCGTTTCGATCTGATGCAGCAGCACTCCGGAGAGCATATCGCCAGCGGCCTCATCTGCGCCGCCTTCCACTGCGACAATGTGGGCTTCCACATCTCCGATCCTTTTGTGATTATTGACTATAATGCTTCCATCAGCTGGGAAGAGCTGAAGGAAATCGAGCTGGCCGCCAACCGCTACATTTGGGAAAACCGGCCTATGGCGGTGCATTATCCTTCGAAAGAAGCCCTGCATCAAATGGAATTCCGCAGCAAAAAGGAACTGAAGGATTTGTCCGGCGATATCCGGATTGTGGAGTTCCCCGGGGCGGATATCTGCGCCTGCTGCGGCACCCATGTAAAATTCAGCGGCGAAGTGGGACTCATCAAGTTCATCAGCTGCGTTCCCCACCGGGGGGGCGTGCGGATCGAAATGCTCTCCGGAGGGCGGGCCCTCCGCTATGTGGACGCAGTGCAGAGCCAGAATCATCAAATCTCCGTAGCCTTATCCGCCAAGGAAACGGAAACCGCAGCTGCAGTAGAACGGCTGAAAAAGGAAGCCCTGTCCTTAAAAGAAAGGCTGGCGGTATTGGAAACCCGGGCCATAGAAGAAAAAGCAGCGGCCCTGGCCGGAAAAGGCCCTGCGCTGCTGCTGGAAGAAAATATGTCTGTGGACTCTGTCCGCCGCCTGGCGGATGCGGTGATGCAGTCCTGCGGCGGCTTTTGCGCCGTGCTCTCCGACTGCGGAGAGGATGGCATCCGCTATGCCATGGGCCAGGAAGGCGGCGACCTTAGGGAACTGGTCAAAGCCCTGAATGAAGCTTTCTCCGGCCGGGGAGGCGGCAAGCCCCACTTTGTCCAAGGGACGCTGCGGGGGGATGTGCAAAAAGCCGCCGCCTTCATCCGGGAAGCTCTGGGGGTGGAAAACGCATGAAGCCTTAGGGGCAATCCACCTTACAGCTGCCCCTTACGGGTTTATCAGCTGCCGGATGTATTCATCGATTTCCCGGCGCCGGTCCAGGTTTTCTTCCCGGCTGCGCTGCCCCATCTCTTCGGCTTTTTCGCTGGCCAAAAGACAGCTGTACAGGGTCAGGCCCTGAGAAGACAGATAATTGTCGTCATTGGCTTGTACGATGGCATGCCCGTCCTTGCCTTTTATCACCTCCGCCGAATAGTGGATCAGCAGGGGCACGTCCATCTGCGCCAGAAAATCGTCCCGAACGGCGGGCATGATCGTCACGTATTCATGTTCAAGATCTTCCCGGCCCAGGTTGCCTTCCTCCAAAAAGGCAAGGGTCTGGTATTTCCATTCCCACTCTTCATCGCTTTCCAGACTGTTCAGGACCCGCATCTGCACCAGCAGCTGTATTTCGCTGCCGCGTAAATAGGTCCGGAAGACTTCCGGATCCGTACCCGTGATCTCCCCCATCACATCCGCCCGCCAGGCGGTAAAGGAAGGCTCGCAGCAGGCAAGGCTGTACAAGCCCGGGACCATCAGGAGCAGATCCTCCTCCTTCACCGGGCGCAATTCTCCTCCCCCAAACTCGGGATCCTTGGCTTCATACAGATCGACGCCGGCCAGGGACGGCTCCCTGGCTGTACAGACGCAAATCAGCTGCAGCTCCTCCGGAAAGAGCATCTGCCGCATCAGTTCCCGATTCACAGGCCAGATAGCGGCGTTTTTACGGTGATTGCTGCCCTGCAGCAGGCCGGCGCACATGGAAAATGCGCTCTTCTGATCCAGGCTTTGCTTTCCCATTTCCCGCAGGATCAGATATACCACCAGATTCTTATAGCCCTGGTTCTCGTAATAGGAAAGGCTTTGGTAGTCCCCGTACCAGGGAGGGAACATGTCCTGGGTTTTGCTGATGTCATATCCGCACATTTTGGCAAACAACAGCTCCACATCCCTGGGAAAGCTCTCATCTCCGATCCCCTCCTGAAACCATCTCCGGTAAGAGGATAAAATGGTCTTTACCAGTTCAGGGGTCTCCTCCTCCACCAGGACCGAGCCCGTTTCCTGCTCATACTCATATTTCATAAAGGTCTGGCTTTTCAGATTGCGGTAGGTTTCTTTTTCCACATAGATCCTGTCCAGCAGCGGGGAAGGGGCCACATCATAAAGCTCCAGGGACAGGGTCTGCTTATCCAGGGTCCAGTTGATGGGGCGGATATCCTTGACCAGAGGAAGATCCTCCTCTGCCATCAGGATCGAAAAAGACACCCGGCCGATCCCGGCGCCATCCCGGAAGCAAAGGGATCTTAAATCAAAGCCGATCAAAGAGGCCTGGGCCAGATCCCGGCCGCTTTCATAGGAATAGGTCAAAAGCAGGCTCTCCCCCGGGGGCAGATAGAGAAGGGCCTTTTCCCCGGATTGTAGGCCTGCCTCTCCCTGCCCCTTTATTTCCAGTTGCAGACTGCCGTCCTTCATCCCGCCGGAGAAAAGCGGCAGGGACAGACTGCCCCGGAAAGCTGCCTCCCCTGTGTTTTGCAGCAGCAGGCGGCTGTCAACCTCCCCCCTGCTCTCATCAATATGGATCTCAAAATCCACCGCGTGGAGACAGTTCGGATCACTGCTTTCCGGAAAAGAGGCTTCGGTAGGGGCCTCCGTGACAGGGGCAGTGGGTGGGTCTGTGGGCGCTTCCGTGGCGGGGGCAGTGGGAGCCTCCGTGGCTGGGGAGTGAGATGCCTGGGTAGCCGGCGTCGCCTCAGGCTGGGTGCCGGAAGGCGCTTCGGATGCTTCCGTAAAGCCGGCTGTTGTGGCCACCGGCGCCGTGGGGAGAGGGCCGGCTGTTCCCTCTCCTTGGCAGGCAGAAAGAAGCAACACCGCCATGAGCAAAACTACCCATATCTTTTTATGCATCCCGAACCTCCTTTTTGCTCCTGCCATCACCTGAATATGATCTCATCATTTACCTTGTCTATGCGGTAAATGGTTTCCCCGCTGCCGTCCTCCATCCAGCCCTGCAGGATGGTCAGGTTCCCCAGGTCATTGATCACATAGCTTAAGCGGTCGAAGCGGTGATAGATCATATCGTACTCCCCTTCGCTGATCCCCAGCAGGGTGTAGGGATGATCCTCCACCCGGATGGCCTCGGTATAATAACTGCCTTCACTGTGATGGGCGTGAATCATGTATTGCATATGAATCGTCATCTCCTCCCCGCCGGGCGCCATAAGAATCTTATCCCCCTCGGAAGGCCGCACTTCCCAGCCCTCCTCCAGATACTGATGAATCCCCTGGCAGGGCTTAAAATCCTCCATGGTCTTCCCTTCGCCCCGCATGCGGACCCGGGCCATATAGCCCCCCTTCACGCCGCCGTAATTGCTCTCCAGCTTCACAAATTCCACCGCCAGGGTACGGGCCTCATTGCTCATTATCAGGGAAATTCTTCTGCCGTCCAGGCTGGCCAGGTAAAACCGATACTCCTCCTCCGGGGTAAAGAAGCAAGGCTCTTCCGTCTCTCTCAGCATCCCTGCCGCCCCAAGGGTCCGGCTGGCTCCGGCGGACCTGCCCTTGTAATAAAACTCAATCCCCAGCCGGCCCTCCGGATCCAGGCTTCGCTCTATGGACAGAGCATCCTGCGTTCCGTCCTGGTCAAAGTCCAGGAAAAGGCCCCGGTTCGGGTCCGTCACAGAAGCCGAAAGTTCCGGCACGGCAACCACATCTCCGGCAAGCACAAGCATTTCCGTCTGCTGGAAGCTGTAATCCAAGCCATCCGGCACCAGCTGCAGATTGTGAAGGCCTGGTTTGACATAATACATATACAATCCCGTCTTTTTGGGTGCCATCACATAATTCTTTTCTCCGCTGCCCTGGATCCGGCAGTCCGTATTGACCCAATCCGACAGATCCACGCTGCTGACCGCCATCCCGCCTTCCCGGTATTGCCGGATCTCTGCTTCCGTGGCATCCTGCCCCCGCACAAAGACGGTCAGGGTATACTGATCTGCCGTGGCATAATAGGTATCGATATCCAGCACCCGCAGTTCCTTGTCCTGCAAATCTTCTATCGTCCAGCTTCTGTCTCCCAGAGAGATATCCGCCCGGTCACCCGAGCGCTCCAGCCGCCAGCCTTCCTCCGTGGCGCTGAAGGCGGTAGAGCCCAGCCCCAGGGTATAATTCCCCTTTTCCTTGGTGATCAGCAAAAGCACCTGGGCACCGATGCTGCCGGGCATGTTCCAGCTGCGGATCTCCCATACATCCGAGGCATGAAGGCCCTCCGGCAGGGGGATCCGTCTATCCAGTTCCACCCCTGTAAGTTCATAAGCCCCGCTGCGTTTCAGGCGGATGCTCAGCACTTCCCTGCCGTCCAGAATGAACAGCCTGGTATCCCGTTCGCTGCTTCCGTAAACCTGGGCCATCTGCACCGGATGGCTGCAGAAATCCAGGGGAAGCGTGGTGACGCTGCCCTGGCTGTTTACCACGATCAGTCTCTTTCCCGCCTGATCCAGGATCTTATAGCCGCTCTCCACCTGGTAATCATAATCCACCGGCCGGATGGGCTTGCCGTACCAGTTGATTTCTGTCTTGCCCCAGCCGCTTCCTTCCTGGTCATAATTCAGCACCTTTTCACCCCAGGCCCGGAGAATGCCCCTATCCACCAGATCTGCCAGATCCTCTTCCTTCAGGAAGCGATTGGACAGAATCTTCCAGCCCTCTTCGCTCTTCCTCAGCGTCACCAGACCGTATTTATCGTCCTGACCGGGCTTCGTCCACAAACTCCGCCACAGGGCCGTTACCGTGCCGTCCTGGTTCACATAGGCATCTATAATGCTGTAATACCGATTTTCCGTATCTCCCTTGAACCAATACCAGGCATCCAGCTGCTCCACATAAGTGAAACGGATTTCCTGCTGTACATCATTCAGTTCATAATCGGTATAGCGGTCAAAAACCATCTGGGCCTCCGCCCGGTACAGTCTGGTGGTAAATCCATCCGGCAGCACAGACAGGACAAGCTTTTTTTCCTCCTCCGAAAACGCTCCGCCACTGCCGGTCCAGGGGTCCTCTGGAATTCCGTCATAGAAGAGAATGGCCGGGTCTATCTCCGTCACCGTCTGATATTCCTCCAGCAGGAAATGTCCCACAAACAAATCTTCGAAGAACTGCCGCAGCTTTGCCAGTTCCCCGGCCCCCAGCCTGGCCCGGTCCCGGGCGGATTTGGCAAAATAGGCCTCAATGGCGTCATCCACCCCTTCCCAGCCGGGCAGGGGACGGGAATAGCCTCCCACGCTCCGGTAGGCGGCATGGGTGAAATCATCGCCTTGTTGCAGAGGCATATGATTTTCATCCGTCAACTGGTAGCGCTGGACAATCGTGCGGCCGTTCAAAGGAAGTTCGCCCATGATATCATAGCCGCCCAGATCATTGGGAACATAGCACAGGTCCCCATAGCGGAAATACAAGCCCCTTTCATCCCCGAAAATATTCTCATAGCCTTCGTAGTAAAGGGGAGTGGAAACAGGCTGATCATCAAAATGCATGATCTCCGCATAAGGATAACACTTCCCCTCCGCTGTCCTGCCGTACATCAATTCCACCCGGTTCCGGCTGCCGTCCCCGTTGAGATCCAGTTCATCCCCGTCAAAGGGCCGCAGCAGCCAGCCCGCTTCTATGTATTTTTCCAGGGGCTGACAGGGGACAAAATCCTTCATCTGCTTGCCGGGCCCCCGGAGGCGGGTGCTCAGGACGATGCTGTATCCCTCTTCCTCTGTAAAGACTTCCCGCAGATCCAGGCCGTAGGTTTCCTCCTCACTTTCCAGAAAGAGGGTCACGGTTTCGCCGTCCAAAGAAGCCAGATACATCCGGTAGCCCGCTTCCCGGCTGAAGGTGGCCTCCTCCGGGAAAATAAGATCCGCCTTATCCAGGCCCAGTTCACTCCAATGATAACGCAAATGGCTGGTGCCGGCGGGCAGGCCGTTTACATACAGTTCAAAGGCCAGGGTATCGTGGTTTCCCACCCCCTTTTCCAGGGTCACCGTATCGGTTTTCCCGTCCCCGTCTAAATCAATCCTAAAGCCCGGATAATCCTCCGTTACGGGATCCCCCCCGTTCAGAGCCACCACGGCGCCCGTCTGGATCTCGCCCAGACGCAGGTTCCGATCTTCCGCCTGAACCGTCAGGCCGATTCGATTCACCCCCACTTCCACTTCGTAAACGCAGATGCCATCTGCCCGGGGCGCCATCACATAAAGGCCCTGCTCATTCCGGAAGAGATAATTTTCCGGCACATAGAGCCAGTCCCCGCTTTCCATGGCGCTGGCATACAGATGTCCCCCGCGGGTATTGTACAGGATGATCCGGGCCTTTTCGGCATCCGCCCAGCAGGAAAAATGCTGTTCCGATTCATAGGAGGGCATCCCGCTGCCGCCTTCCAAAAGCTCCCATTCCGAAGACCCCTCCCGGTTGAGATAGCAGCCCCGGTTGGTATACAATAGCAGCCCATCCGAAGCGGCGGTGGCATAGCTTTCCATATAGGATACATCCGTCCCCGTCAGTCCCTCCGGCAGCTTCAAAACATCCATCTGCTGAAGTCCCTGCAGGAATTCGATCCGGAAGAAAAACACCGATTCCGTGTCCAGCACACAGTAGATGCTGCTGTCCATTTCCCCTTCCCTATGACTGATCACAGCCAGCAGCCGGGGGTCCCGGCACTGATCCAGGGAGTAGGCCCCCACAGGGCTTTCCTGCTGAGCAGTCAAAAGCCGTTTGTTTACCCGGTCCAGAAGACAGGTATTGCGGTACTGCTCCTGGAACACGAAGCTTTCCGGCCCCATTTGCCTGCTGCCCCGGGGACCTTCCCCATACAAGGCTTTTCCCTGAAAAACCGCAGGCCAGAAAGCCACCTGTTTAGCCTGCAATACCCCTTCCTGCTCCGGGGTTAGCGCCTGATCCAAGAGCTTTAGCCAGGCAGGCTGCACCCGGGACAGGGGATCTTCCCCCGGATGGGTCTCCGAAGGGGACGGCGCCGTGCTTTCCTCCTGGGCGGGGGTCGTGGCGGGCATCTCAGTGCCGGGGACATCCGTGCCGGCGGGAGCATCGCTGCTCTCCCTATTGGTCAAGGCGCAGCCCGCTGCCACGGCACAGGCCAAAAGGGTGACCGTCAATAGCCAAAAAGCCGGTTTTTTGTAATGCAGCACAGACTTGATCCGGGTCTTCACCCCCACCTCTCCGAAGGCCAGGGGGCAGGCGGTGACCAGGCGGGCGGGCATACTGCAGGCCAAAAGGGCCTCGGAATAAGCCTGCCGGTACTCCCTGCCTTCCCGGCCGGTGACCTTCTCATCACAGGCCATTTCAATATCCCGGCACAGCAGGATATAAGCCGCCCACAGCAGGGGATTAAACCAGTGGAGGGATAAGAGGAAGTAGCCCAGGGGCTTCCAGAGATGATCCAGCCGCTTTAAGTGGGCTTCCTCGTGGGCTATCACATAGGCTTTGTTTTCCTCCTTCAGGGAGGAGGGCAGGTAGATTTTCGGACGGATGATCCCCAGAATAAAAGGGGAAGAAATGTTGTCACAAATATATATTCCCTCTCCCCGTTTGAGGCAGGCCCCCACCTTCCGCCAAATGCGGAAATAACTAAAGCCCATATAAGCCAGCATCAGGGCCGCACCCCCCAGCCAGATCCAGGCCAGAAAAGGCATGATATCGCTACTCACGGTTTTGGGGGCTTCCAGCGTCTTTTCGGACACTTCCACATAGGCTTCGTCCCCTTGATAACGCACGGGAATCTGCGGATTCTTCTCAATGATTTTTACATAGCGGGGCTCGCTTTTTTTCACCCGCAGCGTGGATTCCACCGGCTGGGCGGCGATCTCCTCCACTAAAGATCCGCTGCTGACCTGGCGGGGCATCAAAGACACTTTGCTTTCCGGCAGGGCCGGAACAAGAAGCCGCACCGCCACCAGGGCCCAAAGGGCGCAAACAATAAAACGGGGACTCTTTTTTAAAACCAGTCGAAGGAGCATGACCAGGCAGGCGATAAGAGACGCCGATATGCTTAAACTGATAATTTGCGTAAAAACTGTTTTCATGGTATTCACGACTCCTTGGTTTTATCGTACTGCTGACAGGC
The DNA here is from genome assembly GCA_902793995.1 of uncultured Lachnospiraceae bacterium. Classification (GTDB taxonomy): domain Bacteria; phylum Bacillota; class Clostridia; order Lachnospirales; family Lachnospiraceae; genus UBA6987. The sequence goes on from CADBFP010000046.1 coordinate 8,592, forward strand.
GGGCGGGCTATGCCCGGGTGGCTGTAAACTTCCGGTGCTCCCGCCTCGTAGGGGCGATTATCAATCGCCCATGGATTACCACCCGCCCAGGTCCAAGGCGGCTGGTAGCCGCCCCTACGGATCTTCCGCCGCCCAGGCATCAATCAGAGCCCGGATTTCCTCCGCCTCCTCCCGGCTCAGCTTCCCCCCGGCGGAAAAGGCGGAAAGGAAGGCAGGCAGGGAGCCCTCAAAGCTTTCCTCCACAAACTGCCGGCTTTGGCCGCTCATATAATCCTCCCGGCTGATCAGAGAAGTCACCAGGCTGTTTTCGTTTTGAAATATTCCTTTTTCGCACAGCTTCTTCAGCACCGTATAGGTGGTGGACTTTTTCCAGCCCAATTCCTCCCCGCACAGCTTCACCAGTTCCCCGGAGCTTAAGGGTTCGTGCTGCCAGACCAATTCCGCAAAATGGGTTTCCACTACGCCCAGTTTGTAGTCCGTCATAAGGTCCTCCCTTCATAGGTCTATTGTCAATCGACTTAAGTTATGGCCAGTCTATCATGAATAGACCCACCCTGTCAAGCGCCTTTTACGATTTTTTAAACAGGCGGGGCTTTTCTTTCCCAGGGAGATGCACTATAATAAAGATATCCTGTGACAGGCAAGGTTTTTTATGGAAAAAATAACGGAATTTCTGAATCATCATCCGGTGCTGAGCCAGGTGCTCAGCTTGGTATTAACCATAATCATCGCTTTAATTGCGGCTTTGATTTTGCTCAAGCTTTCCCGGAAGCTCTTTCGCCGCATCCGGGCGGCCAATGCCAAAAACAACAATATCAATCTGCGGGTTTTCGAGAACATCCTCCGCTTTCTGATTGTTTTCGTGGCGGTGCTCTGGGTGGTCATGAGCTCGGAACTGACCCGCTCCTTCGGCCAGACCCTCTTTACCGGAACCGCCGTTCTGGCCGCCATCGCCGGTTTCGCCGCCCAGCCCGTTTTATCGGACCTGATCTGCGGCTTTATCATCGGCTCCACCCGGCCCTTTGAGATCGGCAACCGCATTACCCTGGACAGCGGCCTGTCCGGCATTGTCCAGGATATCACCCTGCGGCATGTGGTGCTGAAGGGCATTGACACCCAGGTTTATGTGATCCCCAACAGCAAAATGAACGGCTATGTGATCCAGAACATGAGTTATCAATCCGATATCCGCTCCGTGGATTTCCGCTTCACCGTTTCATTTAATACGGATCCGGAGGAAGCCGCCCGGGTGATCGGGGAGGCCATTCAGGAAAGCCCTTATTCCGTGCCCGGCAAGAAGGGAAAGGACGGCGAAATGATCTACGCCAAAGTGTATTTTATGGCCTTTCTGGACAGCGCCCTGCAATTTGCCACCACTGCCTATTACGAGCCCGGCACCCCCACGGAGGTATTTAAGGACGATATCAATACCCGGGTGAAGAATGCCCTGGATGCCCACGGCCTGGAGATCCCCTACGCCTATACCAATGTCGTAATGAAGGAATGACATATCATCGGGGCCGCAGCCCCCAGGAGAAAGCTATGCGTAATAACGAAGACAGCGTAAAAGAATCTGCCGCCATCGCTCCGGAGAATGAATTAAAAGCGGAGGAGGCTCTTCCTGCGGAAGCTCCCGCAGATGCCGCCGCGGAGCCTGCTGCGGAATCCATGGCAGAGCCCCCCGCGGAAGCGCCCGCAGAGCCTGCCAAAAAAAAGAAAAAACGCCGGAAGATTCATGAAATCACCCCGGACAACGACATAAAATTCCGGGGGCCCCTCTCCTACCGGCACTTTAAGATCATCGGCTGGCTCTGCATCGTGATAAGCCAGGTGGGCGTCCTGATGACCATGGGTTCCCGGATGGATGCCGGCATGGCAGCGCGCTTTGCCAACCCCCTGAAGGCTATTGAGGTCATCGGCGGCCTGGCCCTGCCCTTCCTGCTCTTTTCCAACTTTGCCATCATCCTGAATGCCCGAGAAGGCTACAAAAAACTGCTGATCAAGTATGCGGCTCTCATCGCCGGGATCACGGCCATCTTTTTGCTTTTCTACCTGCGCTACTTAAAGGGCACCCTGGCCCTGCTGGATGAGGAACTCACCCCCGAGCGGGTGTTGGAGCTCTTTGAGGGAGGGCCTTTCAGCGGCTTCTTCGCCTTCAACATTTTTGTGGATTTGTTCCTCTGCACCCTCTTCATGTTCTTCCTGAATTACAAGCCCAAGTTCCTGAAGGGGAAATCCATCATCCTTTTCCGTCTGCTGGCTTTACTGCCTCTGGCCTATGAAATTCTTTCCATCGTGCTGAAGATCCGGGCAGGCCAGGGCTTCTTTACCATGCCCGTGTGGATGTATCCTTTGCTCACCACCAAGCCGCCTCTGGCTTTCATCATGTTCACCATTGTGGGCCTGATTCTGAAAAAACGGGAGCGGCGCTATTTCCGCAAGGGGGGCACCGAGGAAGAATACCAGGCTTTCTGGGAAACAAATACCAATTCCTGGCATTTCTCCGTATTCACCTCCATTGTGGTCTTTGTCACCGCCCTGTTGGATGTGATCGCTTTTATCATTATGACCGTATTTCTCTCCATCAATGTGGTGGATATCAATACCGTCACGGAGGCAGAGGTGGAGGTTGCCTTGAATAAAACCGCCAATCTGGTGACACATCTGGGCATAGGAGAATCCGTGGGCCTGGTGGCACTTATTCCCTTCCTGCTGCTCTTCTCCTATACCCGCAAGCATAAGAACAATCAGATTGACGCCCTGATTCCCCTGGCAGGGATTGTGCTGATTATCCTGATTTATCTGGAAGGGGGATATCAGCTTTTGGAGCAGCTGGTACCGCATCTGCTGGCCAGGCTGAATCCTTAAGGAAACGAAGCCATGAAAAAAACAAAACAAGCTAACACGGAGCAAACAGGCAAGAGCCGGGAAGAAAGGCGTCTCAGCCCGCTGACAAGACGGCGGATTATTAAGAGCGCCGACGGCATCCTGGCCGCCGGTATTCTGATCCTGGCTATTCACAGCCTGATGATATCTTACTTCATGGTGGATGGCGCTTTGGAGACAGGCAATCCTTATCCCTCGGTGGCCCTGGTTTTTCTGCTTTTGGGAATCACCCAGCTCATTAAGATTCCCCTCCACTCGGCCAAAAAGCGAAAGTGGCTGCTTTTTCACCTGCTCTTCGCTCTTGTCTTTTTCGGGCTGGCGGTTTTTATCTTTTTGAGCCGCTATTCCCTGACTGCCCTGCAGCTGGCCGGCATGGGGTTCTGCCTGTATCTGATGGGCAGCCGCATTCTCTATACTTTTGAAAAACGGCGGAAGCGGGATATTGTTATTACCCTGCTTTACTGCCTGCTGATTCTGTGTTTCTTCCTGCTTTTCCTGGGGGGCACGGAACCCGGGCTGGAATTGTTCGCCCAGGTTTTTCTGCTGATTCTGATTATTTTCAAGGCCTTCGGGGCCATCCTGATTATGTCCTTTTCCGAGATCCAGATGGGGGTGCTGCTGAAGATCATCCGCAAGACCTTTGCCGCGGAAATCCTGGCCGGCCTCCTGCTGCTGATCGTGACCTTTTCCTATATTTTCTACGTTGTGGAGCCCGGCATGGCGACCTACGGGGATGCCCTCTGGTACTGCTTTGCCGTGGTGACCACCATCGGCTTCGGAGACTTTTCCGCCATCATACCCCTCACCCGTATTCTTTCCGTGATTTTAGGGATTTACGGCATCATCGTGGTGGCCCTCATTACCTCCATCATCGTGAACTTCTACAATGAAGTGAAGGACCATAACGAAGAGGAAGGAGAACAGGCACCGTAAAAATCATGCAGGGGACGGTCCCAATGTCATTAAGTTAAGGTTTTTCCGCTGATGCCTTATTGTCCAATCGGAGAACCGACGGGATAATCGTAAAAAATTATTGTCATATTTTGTAA
>CADBFP010000047.1 GCA_902793995.1 uncultured Lachnospiraceae bacterium
GGGATTAGGCCATAGGGAGCAGGCAGTAGGCAACAGGGAGCTTTTTCAATAAAGGACTTGATTTGTCCGGTATCATACTATATGATAAAGCCGGTTCCCCCCCGGAACGGAGTTTCTATGTCCCTTCATTATTTCCTGAAAGCCGGCAGGCTGGAAAGCGGCTTAAGCCTGCGGGAAGCTGCCGCTTATTTGTCTGTGACTCCCTCTACCCTGTATCGTTACGAAGAGGGCCTGATTCGAAAAATCCCCGAATCCGTCAGCGCCGACTTGCTGCGTTTTTATTTCCCTTATCTGAAACAGCACTATGATTATCTAACCCGCCGTTCCATCCGTCTTGGCTGGAGGAATATGGAATTAAAGTATCCCCCCGTTACCCCGGAATCCCTTTACCGCTATTTTCTGGCAGCGGACGGCCGGGGCCGGCAGGCTGTCCTGGAACTGCTGCGCTACCAAAGCGGCTTTATACAGGATGAAAAAAAGAGTGACAGCTAAACTGCCACTCTTCTTTTGGAATCGAAAGGCTTAACGCAGCCACAACCCCAGGTCATCCGTCTCGATCATTTCCTCTACATCCGGGATGTTATCGATGAGGATTTCCTTTTCCGGATATTCAAAGCCCATCTCTTCCACCAGAGCAGCCACCGCCGCCACATGGCGGGCTACCCGAAGGGAAATGGGGAAGTCCCCGGAACTGTAGTCCACATACAGCAGTTTGCCGTCATGGATTTCGCTGGCTACTTTATAGCAGGGATCCTTGCCGGTAATGGCCAGGGTCTCGTCCGTAAAGCCTCTGAAACGCCCCTGGGAAGGGTTACCCACTTCGCAAAGCAGGGCGAAAGCATCGGTGTAGTCGCCTAATTCCCGGTGGGTCAGGCCACGGAGGGAAATGGGGGAGGGCTCGATCTTGAACTTCATCCCCTGCTCTTCCAGATTCAGGGAGTAGGCCATGCTGGCAATTTCCTTGGCATTTTCGTGAGCCACAATGGCGTTGTTTACGGCGTATTCCGGGCTGGATTCATGCAGGTCGATCACCATGTCAATCTTCAGGGTGTTGATCATGTTGGTGACGGCATAGGAAACCTTCTCGGTCAAAGTGCCGTTGGCAATGCCGGGATAGCAGCGGTTCTGGTTCCGCACTTCAGAGCCGGACAGCGTCTGGGTGGTCTTGGCATTGGCCGGCAGATTCAAAGGCTGCCACTCGCCGGAGGTATGGAGATAGGTATCCGGATCCGGCCACTGGTCAATGGGATTGGAGGCCCGGGAGCCGAAATGGAAAGTCCGGGTTTCCCCGCCGGCGGTGGTAAAGTGCAGATACTGGGGCGTGCCTTCCAGGGGGTCGTTGTGAGACAGGCCGGATTTGCAGATATCCGGAATCACATACACCGTGCCCTTGGTGGGAACAAACTGCTCCAGCATCACAATGGCCGCCATATGGCCGGCCGGCTCATTGGCATGGGTGCCGCCTAAGATCAGCACCTGGCCGCCGGGTTCGGCGCCTTCCAGCACATAAATATCCACATCCCCGAAAGAACCCGCCAGATTGGGATTGTAGGTGGAGAGTTTCACGGTTTTCGTCACGGCAGATCCGGCGGTCACCACATCCTCCACAAAATTACGCTTTTTACTAAAGCTGATGCCTGTAAACACGGCCATAAAAATGGCTACGGCCAGAATGATACAGGTGCTGACTAATCCTTTTTTCTTCATCGTACGCCTCCTATTTAATCATCAGCAGGCGCAAAGCCAGAGGAACAAGGATCATGGCGCAGGCAATTTTATCCACCACCCGCTCTTCCTTCATAACCAGGTTATACAGAACGCTGAGGAAGACAATGGCAGCGATAGCCAGATAAACAATGGTAATCAATGACATCTTTTTTTCCTCCTTTCCTTAACCGAACACAGACCAGGCAAAGTTCTTGGAGAATACCAGAACTACGCCAGCCCATACCAGCAAGATGAGTATGGGAATGATACACTTCTTCAGAATCTTGGTATATTGCTTGACCCCGGTGACCTGGGCGGCGAAAAGGCCGGCCAGAGCCGTAGGCGGCATCATATCGCCCACTGCGGCAATCAGGGAGATAGCAGCCAGGCATACCACTACATTGCCTCCCAGGTAGGTGCCGTAAATGTAAGCAAAGGGCACCCCCAGCACGGAGCAGGCGCCGAAGGAGGACACTGCGCCAAAGAGGGGAATGCTGATGCAGCAGGCCACAATCCACAGAGCTTCCGGAATCTGCAGGCAGGTCATCACGATGAAGCCCCGCACGCCGGTGGCGGTCATGATTTCAATGAACATACCCACGCCCATCAGGATGGCCATTACGGGGGTGGCGGTCCGCACGGCTTCCGGAATGGCCTTTAAGGGATTGATCTTCCGGCCGGTGAAAAGGCCTACGCAGGCGCTCACCAGGAAGATAACGGGCATGCCCACATCTTCCACGCCGATGTTTTTGGCAACCACTTTGAAGAATACCATCAGGACTACCAGGACAAAGAAAGGAATATAAATCTTGAATCCGTATTCCTTCCGGGTAGCGTTCTGTTTCTCCAGAGCAGGCTTTAACTGTTCATAATCCAGATTCTTTACCTTAGGCAGCCCCAGCATCAGCACAAAGAGGATGGCCAGGGGGAAGGTTAAAAGAAGCAGGGGGCCGGTGAATCCCACATAAGGCACGTCGATGCCGGCGCAGATAACCAGTGCAGCCGTATTGACAGGCGGGGCGATCATGCCCAGGATACCGCCCATGGCAATGACGGAACCGGCGGTCACATTGTCCAGTCCCAGCAGCAGCAGCACGGGAGCCATAATGGAACCGGCGGACAGCACGGCAGCCGTGGAGGAACCGGTAATCATGCCCGGGAACATAATGATGAACATGATCAGGATCAGCAGTACGGCGGGAACCTTATGGAACTTTTCAATCAGCAGGCTGGATAAAGCATCCAGGGCACCGCTGTCCTCAATGACCTTCATGAATATCATGGCGCAGGCAATGGTCAGGATGGTATCCACATAGCCGAAGGATCCTTCCACCATCATACGGGCCGTATCGGTAAGGGTCTGTGTGAAGCCGACGCCGTGGGCCAGCATGCCTTCCAGAGCGCCGCAGACGGCAGCCGCCAGCATGGATACGCCTACAGGCCATTTCAAGGCAAAACAGCCTATCATGAAGACACCGACCATTACAAAGAAAGTTATCATATAGGGTGTCATAGATTTTCTCCTTAAATTCCAGGGGGCTTTCCTGCCCCCCGGAATGCTTTATCCTCTCTTATTTGCCCAGCATATAAGCCAGCACATCGCGGGATTCCGTGGTCTTGGTAATGTAAGCCGTAGGCACGTTTTTGGCGGCCAGGATGTTCTTCATCAGGTCATCGTTGTCGCCGTCCTTCAGAATGATGGCATAGTCCGCACTGGGGAAAGCCAGGTTGATGAAGGCATCGGACATGGTGCCCCGGCGGTCCAGACCGCCGATATGCATGCATACAATGGTCAGGCCCAGGCTCTTGGCCTTTTCGATCACAGCCGTCACACGCTCCGTCTCCTTCGCCTGGTCCAGACCGGCGCCGCCCAAGCCCTTGGAGGAGCCGCCCACAACCATGATCAGTACCTTATAGGAGCTGGTAACCGCATCGGCGGAAACGGTATTATTATGGGTGTAGTTTTCGATTTTAGCACGCTTTAAGAGGCTGGCAACGCTGTCCGCTTCGGTGCTCTGTCCCACACTTGTGATCAGGATTTCTCCGCTTAAGCAGCCGGCGGGAATGGCCGGCAGGCCCTTGGTTTCCCAGCTGCCGCTGCCGGAAGGAGCCGGAGCTGCCGTGGTGGCATCGCCCCCGGACTGAGTAGTGGCCGGCGCAGCCGCCGTGGTCTTGTCCGCCGGAGCCGGAGCCGCCGTGGTGGTGGCAGGAGCCGGGGTGGTGGAAGGCGTATTGCTTCCGCCGCAGGCAGCCAGAGAAAGCAGCATGGACAGAGTCAGTACAATCACAATCAGTTTCTTCATCTTATCTCCTCTTTTCTCTCCTGCAGGCAGGCGGGAAATCCCGCCCGCCCTTTGGATTTAAAATTTGAATGCTTAGAATGCCCAAGCCTTGCAGTCACGACGAGGGTCGGCGGCCGCATGCAGCTTGCCGTCCGCGCCGTAAACGATCACCTGGTTGGAACCGGCGCCGGCAGGCCATTCGCCGGAGTCGTTCACTTCGTGGCCCAGCTTCACCAGCTCATCGATTACGTCAGCCGGAATCCGGTTTTCGTAATTGATCTTGTTGTTGGCGTTATCCCAGGCACGAGGCGCATTTACCGCTTCCTGAGCTTCCATATCGAAGAGCACCACATTCAGGATGCAGTTGGCCACGGCCGCAATGATGGTAGCGCCGCCGGGGCTGCCTACGGTCATGAAAGGCGTGCCATCCTCGTTCAGCACGATGGTAGGGCTCATGGAGCTCAACGGATACTTGAAAGGCGCAATGGCGTTCACGCTGGTAGGATCGGAGCTGAAGTCGCCCATTTCGTTGTTCAGGATGAAGCCGTAGCCATTAGGCACCACCTTGGAACCGAAGATTCCGTTTACGGTGAAGGTGACGGTAACGATGTTGCCTTCCTTGTCCGCTACGGAGTAGCTGACGGTATCCTGATGCTCATACTCGAAGGGGTCATGAGACTCGGGAGCCAGCACTTCGTCGTCCTTGATCAGGGAAGCCAGGAACTGAGCATATTCCTTGCTGGTCAGGGCATCCATCACAGCACGCTCCTGTTCCACTTCCTCGCCGTAGTCGTACAGATACTTGCTGCGGTCCGCATAAGCCATCTTCATGGCTTCAGACAGCACATGGATGTACTTGGCGGAGTTGTGACCGTACTCTTTCAGCTTGTCGGTGCCGTAGGCTTCCATAATGTTCAGGATCTGGCAAATGGAAGTGCCGCCGGAAGAAGGCAGAGGGGTGGAAATGATTTCCTTGCCCATGAAGGAGCCGTGCACGGGATCCTTCTCCTTGGCTTCATAGTTGGCAAAGTCCGTGGCCAGGAAGGTGCCGCCGTACTTGTTGGCCGCCGCAATGCTGGCTTCCGCCAGAGCGCCGGTATAGAAAGCAGAGGGGCCTTCTTCCTGAATCATCTTCAGGGCCTTGGCATGCTGAGGGTTGGTGAACTTGTCGCCGATGTAGTAACGGTTCTGTTCACGATCCAGCTTCTCGGTGGTCTCGTCATCCAGCAGGAATACGGAGCCGAATTCCGGATAGTTCAGCAGAGCGTTGTAGTTGTCGCCCAGGCAGCCGCTGGTGGTGGGGCCCATCCAGAAGCCTTTCTCGGCCAGGTCGATGGCGGGCTGAATCAGATCGCCGAAGCTCATCTTGCCGGAGCCGTACTTTTCTACGGCATAAGCCATACCGGCCACGGTGCCGGGCACGCCGATGGAACGGCCGCCGGTCATGTTGGCGTTGCCGACTACGGCCCAGCGTCCGGTTTCCTCGTTCTTGTAAACGGGCCACCAGTAGCCGTCACGGGCCAGTTCGGGGGCATACTCACGGAAGTTGATGAACTTCACATCCCCGTTGGCAAAGCGGGCCGTCATAAAGCCGCCGCCGCCGATACCGGAGTGCTGAGGGTCGCAGACGGAAATGGCGAAAGCCACAGCCGCCGCAGCATCCACGGCGTTGCCGCCGTTCTGCATCACCTGGACGCCGGCCCAGGCAGACCAGGCATCCGGGCTGGACACAGCACCGTTGTCGCCGATGTCGCCGCGGCCATCGCGGGTCATAGCGGCGTTGGGGTTGGCGGGATCCAGGATGGATTCATCCCACAGGACCCACTCACGCTTGGGATCGCCGGTTACGGCTTCACCGGTGGTCACGCCGGTTTCCCACTCGAAGGCGGGTTCCGGAGCAGCCGTGGTGGTAGGAGCCGCCGTAGTGGTAGGGGCCGCCGTAGTGGTAGGGGCCGCCGTAGTGGTAGGGGCCGCCGTGGTGGTAGCAGCCGCCGTAGTGGTGGCAGCCGCCGTAGTGGTAGGGGCCGCCGTGGTAGCAGGGGTGGACGTTCCGCAGCCGGCCAGCAGGGAAGCGGCAGCTACTGATGCACCAGCAGCAGCCGTGCCCTTTAAGAACAGACGACGGGAAATTTCCTTCTTGCTCATAATCTTTCCTCCATATATGGTTTTAATTTGAGCCGTTGTTAAAAACAACGTGGGTTACCTTTTCTTGCCCTCTCCCGGCCGCGGGAGAGGGTGGCACGGTCATCAGACCGTGACGGGTGAGGGCGGCTTTTAGGCCGCTTCCTCTTCTGTTTCCTGTTTCTCCTTCCGCTGCTTGTAGAATACGCGGCACAGGAAGGTGCTCAGGAAAAACAAAAGCATCATGGGGACCGCTACCATCACCTGGGAAACCACATCCGGCGGCGTAATGAAAGCAGCCAGGATAAAGATAAGGATGATGGCATAGGGTCTTAATTTCTGCATCATCTTCGGGGTCAGCAGTCCGAAGCGGGACAGCACAATGCTGATCAGGGGCAATTCGAACATGGCGCCGAAGATAATGAACATCAGCAGGACAAAATCCAGATAGCTGGCCACGCTGATGGAAGCCTTGATAGAAGAAAGCAGGATGGCATCATTGTTCAGGCTGATGAGGAAGTTCAGCATAAAGGGCAGGGCGATAAAATAAGCAAACACCACACCCAGAGCGAAGAACACCACTCCCATCAGCAGAGCCAGCCGCAGGATGGAGCTTTCCCCCTTGCTGAGCCCCGGCCGCAGAAATGCGTAAATCTCATAAAAGATCACCGGAGAAGCCAGCACCAGGGCGCCTATCACCGCCAGCCGGAACTGCTGCATCAGCATTTCCTGGGGCGCAATCACCACAAACTGGTATCCGTAGCCCGTTCCCATCCCCGTGAAGAACATAATGAGATGGGGCGCCACCATAACCAGGCCGATCATGGCAAGGGCAAAGGCGATGAAAATCACAAAAATGCGGTTCCGCAGCTCCTTCAGATGGCCCGAAACGGTCATGACCCCTTCCTGGTTAGCTTCCTTCTTTTCAGTTTTAGGCTTCTTCAGCGGCACCGGTTTCTTCCTTTTTCACTGTGGCTTTTTTCTCTTCTTCATCCTCTTTCATGGCTTCCTTGATTTCCTTGCGGGTGCTCTTGAAAGTCTTCACCAGCTTCGGAATCTGGGTAGGCCCCAGAATCAGCAGGATGACGCCGGCAATCAGCAGGATTTCCGGCCAGCCGAGTTTCTGGAACAACAGTGGTAAGAGCGTCATAATCATTCCTCCTTCAATTCACTCACTATATCTTCCTTGGCAGACTCCGCGGACGATTCCGCCCGGGCCAGAGCCTCCCTTGCTTCCTGTAATGCTTTTTCCGCCTCCGCTACCCGGCGGGCGGCTTCCGCCGCGGCATCCGCTTCTGTTTGGACCGGCACCGCATTCTCCGGGGCAGGCTCCACTTCACTTTTTGCGGCTTCCGGCTCAGATTCCGCCGCTTTCCGGGCTTCATCCATGGCCTTTTCCGCCGCATCCTTCATGGCCTTGCCGGTATCGCCTACCTCCTGGCTGATGCCCGCCATTTCGGTATTCAGACTGTCCGCGATCTCCTGCGCATCCTGCTTGATACCGCTGGTAAGGGAGGTGATTTCCGAACGCAGTTCGCTGATGGGTTCCATGGCTTCCCGCAAGGGGGCCTGGGCCTCGTTTAGAGGTTCGATTACATTCTCCCGTATCTCTTTGGTGACACCGCTGGTGGCGGTACGGAAAGCCTTTAAGCCCTCGGCCACTTTCCGGGCAAACTCCGGAATCTTATCCGGCCCTATCACAAAGAGGATCACCACTAAAATGACTATGATTTCAGGAATTCCCAGTTTCAAATGTATTCCTTCCTTTCGTCAAAAACCAGCTTGCCGTTCCGGATTACGGACTGCACATTTTGGGTATGCAGGTCCAGAATGGCCAAATCCGCCCGTTTTCCCACCGTAATGCTGCCCACCTCGTCGAAGATGCCCAGGGCCCGGGCCGGCATTTCCGTCACCGCCCGGAAAACCAGGGGGGAAGGCACGGAGCCCATGCCCAGCACGGCGGACATACAGGCATCCAGGCTCAGCACGCTGCCTGCGTCCCGGCCGTCTTCGAAGGAGGCCCGATCCCGCTTTTTGCTGACCGTATGGCCTTCTATTTCATACTGCCCTGCCGGCAGGCCGCTGTAGGCCGTCATACCGCTTACCAACGCCAGGCGGCCCCAGAACTCGTTGAAGGCCATCCGCAGCAGGGAGGGGTGAATATAAGCATCGTTATCAAAACGAATGGTCACAAACTGGGCGATATCCATAGCCGCTCCGATGAGCCCCGGATCCTCTATGGTGAAGGGCTGCATGTCCCAGAAGAGATCTGCGCACCAGCGGGATTTCCAGGAAAAAGCCGCCCGGGCGGTGGCAAAATCCGCAGTGGAATTGGACAGGGCCACGATGACTTCATTGGCCACGGCCAGGATAAACTCCCGGGCGCCTTCCAGTTCCGGAGACACATTCACTATGCGGATATTTCCGCCGGAAAGCTCCTGGCATTTACGGTACAGGGCCAGATCCGGCTTCCGCAGCGCCGCGGGATTATGATAACCCGCCGCGTCCGGATTCAGGAAAGGCCCCCGCATATTCAGGCCCAGCATCCGGGCCCCGGAGCGCTCCTGGCTCATCCATTTCCCGGCCGCCTCATAGGCCTCCTCCAGGATACTCTCCTCGAAGGAATCGATGGCGCCTACAAAAGAAGTGACGCCCCGACGGAGCAAATAGGCACTGATAGCCTCATATGCTTCGTCACAGGCGTCAGACATATCAAAGCCGGCGGCCCCGTGGACTTCCAGGTCAATGAGACCGGGAACCACGATACTGCCTCTGGCATCGTATACTTCCGCATCCTGGAAACCGGAACGGAAAGGGAGAATTTCCGCAATCCTGCCCTCTCGGATCACCAGGTCGTGGTATTCGAATTCTTTGTCCAGTAGCAGCTTACCGTTTTTGATCAGCATACGGGCTCCTAAATCGTCTTTCTGGCCCTTATCCTACCAAATCCTGTAAACAGCCGCCACTATATTCTCATATTTCTTTAGTTTTTCCCTCTTTTCTCTTTCAATAATTAAGATATGAGCTGATACAGCTGGATGGGCCGTCCCACCTTTCCGTAATTGCTCTCCGTTTTGACGATATTCTGGGCCACCATATGCTGGAGATAGCGGCTGACAGTCTGGTACGCCAGGCCCGTGCCTTCGGAAATATGGCGGGAGGTCACCGCATCCTCCCCCCGGCGCATAAAGCCCACAATCAATTCCAGGGTACCCCGGTTGATGCCCTTATCCACAATATAAGCCTGCTGCTGCTCCAAAAGCTTTAAATGCAGCTTGATGCGGCTGATGATATCCGGCGCCTTGATGGGTTTTAAGGCAAAGTCGCTGGCCCCGGCCTCCAGGAAGGCATTGGCCACCGCCTGGTCTTCGTCAATGGTGAGCACCAAAATCGGCAGGGTGTTGGACAGGGCGTGGAGCATCCGCACCCCCTCCAGGCCGTTGATGCCCGGCATATGATAATCAATCAGCACCAGCTGGGGATGGTGCGCCTTAAAGGCGGCCAGTCCCTCCTTAACCCCCGGCGCCGTAACGGTATTCCACCCCTGGGTCTGGAACAGGGTTTTGAGGGAAAAGCAAATATCCTCGTTGTCGTCAATGCATAAAATCGTAACCTTCTTCTCACCGTTCATCTGTTTCTTCCTCCTCCGGTATCCACAGGGCTATCTTACTGCCTTTCCCCTGTTCCGATTCTATCTTCACATAAGCGCCGAAGCGCTCGGCTACCCGTTTTACAAAGGCCAGTCCCAGGCCGGAGCTCCCTTTTCCGGACACCCCGTGGGTCCACATGGTTTCCTGCATTTCGGGACTGACGCCTTTGCCGTTATCGCTGACCTGTATTATCACAAACCGGTCCTGCCGCCGGGCGCTTAGGTCCACCTGGGGGGTACGCTCCGGTGGCACCGCCTGCACCGCATTTTTCACCAGGTTCACCACCGCCCGGGACAAAAGCCCCTGATTGGCAAAAAGCACCGCCTGGGGAATGGCCGTCTCCGCATTCACATAAGGCGCATAGCTTTCGATGGAGATCTGAGCCATTACATCATGAAACAGTTCCTCTACGGTAAAGCTGTCCTTCTGATCCAGGGTCAGCAGCTGGGACACCCGGGTGCTCAGCTGGTCCAGAGCTTTTTCCATGCGGTTATAGGTTTCCGGATCCTCCGTTCCGTTGTTGATGCTTTGGAAACGGAGCACTCCCTCCAGGGTCTGCACCACGGACATGGGAGATTTCAGGTCGTGAACCAGATACTGCATTTCCTTTAAAGCCCGGTTCTGTACTTCCAGCTCAAAGGCCTCCATCTGCATGCGGGCATTGATTTCCCGCAGTTCCGAAGCCTCCCGCAGTCGGTTTTCATCCCGGATCAGCACAAAGGTCATCACCGCAATCAGCACCAGCGCGATAAAACAAAGGGCCGATACCACATTCAGTTCCCGCTCCAGTTCCAGGATTTCCGCCGCCATCTTGATGGAGCGGGAAATCTCCCCCCGGCCCACGGGCAGCACCGATGCTGCCGGCATAATGTCCAGGAACTGCAGGGACATCAGAGACACCGCCACCAGCAGGGTCCGCTTCGTCATGGAAACAAAGTGATATTTCAGGTGGTCATACAGGACCAAAATGGCCGTCATCATAAAGGCCGGCAGGCCGAAATCATAGTGAATCCCGTTAATGACATCGATCAGATAATAGGTCAGCACCAGCAGCAGCACAATCAGCAGCGCATTCATATTCTGCAGCTGTTTGCCCCGGTGTTCGATGCGCAGGGAATCCGCCACCCAGAAAACGCCTATATAATGGGGCAGTGCCCGGATAATATTCATCAGGGTCAGCAGCAGGGCCGAGGTAATCAGCCAATGCCGCTCGTCATGCAAAGCCAGCCGGAAGTACTTCATCACGGGAATCAGTTCCTGATTCACCACCAGGGGCATAAGAAAGCCCGCCACAATCAACAGAAAGCCGGCAATCAGCTGTTTTCTGTTCAGCACCGTAACGCTTAATATGGCCGCTTTCTTTTCCGTCAATTCAATTCTCCTTCAGCCCCTCTAAAATCTCCCGGGCGGTCCGGGCCTCTTCCCCGTCCCCGGATGCCGCCTGTTCATACCAGCGGCGGGCCTCCCCCAGGTCCTTGGCCACGCCCCGGCCCTGTTCATAACAATCTCCCAGAAGAATGGCAGCGCCGGCATCTCCGGCCTCCGCGCCAAGACGGTACCAGGCAGCAGCCTCTTCCGCTTTCTTGGGCACGCCGATGCCTTTTTCGTGGCACAGGCCGATAAAGCGGGCCGCCGGCGCATATGCCTGCCCCCAGGCTTTCTCTAAAAGCTCCAGGGCCTTTTTGCCGTCGGTCTGAGTGCCGTAGCCGTACATATACATAGTGGCCAGATTGGTCATGGACTGGGCATCTCCCTGGCCGGCAGCTTCCGTCAACCAGCGCAAAGCCTGGGGATAGTCCTTGGGAAAGAGAATCCCGTTCAGGTATTTATAACCCAGCTCCGCCTGGGCCGGGCCATAACCGCTAATGGCGGCGGTCATTAAACTTAAGCCCGCATTCTGAGGCCTTCCCGCCTCCAAATGGGCCTGATACTCCGCATAATATTTTTCACCGACTTGTGACATATCTGCATCGCTCCTCATACATATTGCATTCTATTTGCTTATTATAGATTGAAAAATGAGAAAAAGTCAAGGTTCATAGTGTAAAATAAATGTAGGAGAATTAAAAAGGGAACACCCTCTTGTGGTAAGATTACTTTAGCGAGTATCAAATAAACCATCCGGAGGAGTGTCCCTATGAAAAGCATTATATTGAGGATGTAGAGGAGTTTAGTTGGACAAGACTGAAGCAGGTTGCTGTTGAATTAACAGAAGCGTATGCCAAGGAAATCGATCAGGTGTTGCATAATGACAAGGCGGGGCGAAGGTCTGCCGGACTGGTTGTTGAGCGACTGGGAAACAATCGATCGATTCTGACAGACATCGGAGAAATCAGTTATGATCGTACCTACTATGCGCTTCGGGATGGGACATATAGTTTTCCCGTTGACGAGGTATTAGGGGTAGATTCATATCAGCGGTTGAGCGATCGAATAGTATTGGGACTGGCAGGGGAAGCAAAAGAGGGTTCTTACGCCAAGGCCAGCAGGATCGTGACAGAAGGAAATGTCTCCCGGCAGACCGTTATGAATGCATTGCGGCGCTGCAGAGCCAGAGAGGACAAAGAGATTGAGCAGCGGCAGGTTCCGGTACTGCACATTGATGCCGATGAAGACCACATCAGCTTGCAGAACGGCAGGAGCATGGCAGTTCCGTTAGTAAGCATCTATGAAGGTGTCGAGAAAATAGGAGAAGGAAAACGACCACGCCGAAAGTGCATAAATGTCTTCCACCACAGTGCTTTAAGAGCCGGAGAAGATTTCTGGGATGATGTTTGTGAGAAGATCACTGCCCGCTATGATCTTAAGAGCACCCGAATATATCTCCACGGTGATGGAGCCGCATGGATCAAGCAGGGATTGGAATATCTGCCGAACAGCACATTTGTCCTTGACTGCTATCATAGAAACAAAGCGAAGAAGATGTTGTTTGCCGGATGCAAAAAGAGCGAAGCGAAATCGGAGAAAAATGCTGTTTCCAATGCACTTCGATACGGAAATGCGGATGCACTGATAGCAGCCGGAAATCGTTTGATACAAATGCATCCCGAGCGACAGGAGCGCATTGAAGAGGGGTTGAGCTACCTGTACAATAACCTTGATGCAATCGCTATAAGGTACCAGGATCCGGAAGCCAGAAACGGAGGAGCCACCGAACCGCATGTCAGCCACGTTTTATCCAGCAGACTTAGCAGCAGGCCGATGGGTTGGAGTGTACAGACGTTAGAGCATTTGGTACCGATCCTGGTTGCAAAAAGCCATGAGATCATTCCGAAATCAAAACAGGAAGAACTACCGGATTG
>CADBFP010000048.1 GCA_902793995.1 uncultured Lachnospiraceae bacterium
GGGTTGGAGTGTACAGACGTTAGAGCATTTGGTACCGATCCTGGTTGCAAAAAGCCATGAGATCATTCCGAAATCAAAACAGGAAGAACTACCGGATTGCCTGGATCAGGCGGCAGAGAGAGCCATTGCATCATTAAATGACAAGAGAAAGAACAGTCCGTTTGCTGTTGACCCGGATAGATGCTTGACATTTGAGGTGATCAGAAACGGATGCGTCACGCAACTGTATCAAACTATGAAAGGACTTAGCAGGTAATCTTGCCAAAAATCCTACAAGAAGTTGACACCGTCGTCAAGGTTTTTCCCGTTTGCCTTTTTGATTCTTTCGGGGTATAATTCAGCCAGAACAGCTGAGGAGGTTTATGATGACAGCTGACACGGCAAGCATGAAACAAACAGCCGGCCCGTCTTTCGGCTCGGACTATATGGGAGGTGCTCACCCCCGGGTGCTGGAAGCCCTCACGGAAACCAATGCCCTGCGCACCCCCGGTTACGGAACAGACAGCTTCTGCCAGGAGGCCGCCGCCCTGATTCGTCAGGCCTGCCGCTGCCCCCAGGCGGAAGTCCGTTTTTTGGTAGGGGGAACCCAGACCAATCTGGTGGCCCTCTCCGCGCTGCTGGCGCCTTATCAGGGGGTTGTGGCGGCGGACACGGGCCATATCAACGGCCACGAAGCCGGCGCCATCGAGCGGGGCGGCCATAAGGTGCTGGCGCTGCCCGCCCGGGACGGCAAGATCACGGCAAAGGCCATAGAAGCCTGCCGGAGCGCCTGGGAACAGGATGAGACCCGGGACCATGTGGTGATGCCCGGGGCGGTGTATCTCTCCCAGCCTACGGAATCCGGCACCCTGTACAGCCTGGCGGAGCTAAAGGCCATTCAGGCCGTCTGCCGAAAAGCGGGGATGCTGCTGTATGTGGACGGAGCCCGGATGGCCTATGCCCTGGGATGTCCCGAAAATGATGTGAGCCTGGCGGATCTGGCCGCCCTCTGCGACGCCTTTTATATAGGCGGTACCAAGTGCGGGGCTCTCTTCGGAGAAGCTCTGGTATTTCCGAAGCCGGAGCAAATCCCCCACTTTTTCTCCCTCATGAAGCAAAGCGGGGCCGTGCTGGCCAAAGGCCGGCTGCTGGGCGTGCAGTTCAAAGCCCTCTTTACGGACGGTTTATACGAGGAAATCGGCCGCCAGGCACTGGCCCAGGCTGCCCGGCTTCGGGAAGGGCTGCGGGCCCTTGGCTATGAGCCCCTGGGGGCCTCTCCCACCAACCAGGTCTTTGTCCGCATCCCCGCCGCCCTGTATCATCAGCTGATAGCGGAAGGACTGGGAGGCTTTTGGTCCGTGGAACCGGAGGATGCCTATATCATCCGCTTTGTCACGGACTGGTCCACCCGGGAAGACGAAATCCGGCGGCTTTTGGATATGCTGGAAAAAGCCCGCTGAGCCCCCTCAAAACATTATCAAGAAGGAAAGAATATGAAAAAAATACTTTTTGCGGCCGCCGAGGCGGTGCCTTTTATCAAGACCGGCGGTCTGGCGGATGTGGTGGGGTCCCTCCCCTTCGCCTTCGATCCTGAGGAGCGGGATGTGCGGGTGATGCTGCCGGCCTATACCGCCATTCCGGACGAATACCGGAAAAACATGCGGGACATCACCCATTTCGAAGTAGGCTTTAACGGCCGGCAGCGCTACCTGGGTATAAAAGAATTGCTGTACAAGGGCCTGCGTTTTTACTTCATCGACAATGAGGAATACTTCGGCGGCCCCTCTCCTTATACGGATTATATGTACGATATCGAGAAGTTCGCCTTCTTTTCCTTTGCGGCCCTGGCGGCGCTGCCCCATATCGATTTCCAGCCGGATCTCATTCATTGCCATGACTGGCACACGGGGCTGATTCCCCCTTATCTGGCCACCCAGTTCCGCTATGACCCCTTCTTCGCTAATATGCGGACCGTGTTTACCATTCACAACCTGAAATTCCAGGGGCTCTGCGACCGGGATACCCTGCGGAATATCAGCGGTCTGCCCTGGGAACTGTTTGCCCAGGGACCTTTATGCAGCGATTCCAGCGGCAATATGATGCGGGGCGGCCTGGAATATGCGAATTTCATCACCACCGTCAGCGAAAGCTATGCCCGGGAAATTACCACGCCGGAATACGGTGAAGGTCTGGACGCCGTCCTGCAGCAAAAGCAGGACCGTTTTTACGGCATTGTAAACGGGATTGATACGGAAGTCTTTAACCCCGCCACGGATCCCGCCTTAAAGCGGCATTATGATGTCTCCCGGGTAAAAGCCGGCAAAGCGGCTGCCAAGGCGGCGCTGCAGAAGGAATTGGGACTGGATGTGAATCCGGATGTGATGCTGCTGGGCATTGTGTCCCGGCTGACGGATCAGAAGGGGATGGATCTGGTGATGCCCCTTTTGGAAAAGCTGACCCGCTCCGGCCGTTGCCAGTTGGTGGTGCTGGGCACTGGGGAAGCCCATTATGAAAACGGCTTTAGACAAATGGCGGCTTCCCGCCCCCAGCGGATGGCGGTATGCACCTTGTATGACGAAGCCCTCTCCCACCGGATTTACGCTGCCAGCGATGCTTTCCTGATGCCCTCCCGTTTTGAACCCTGCGGCTTAAGCCAGCTGATTGCCCTGCGTTACGGAGCCCTGCCCATTGTCCGGGCCACCGGAGGCCTTAAGGACACGGTTCGTTCGCTGGATAAGGCGGGGAAACAGGCTACCGGCTTCGTGTTTGAAGATTATGATGTGGGCGGCCTGAACTGGGCCTTTGAACTGGCAGAGAAGACCTTCTTTGAGGACCGTCCCCTCTGGGATGCCCTGCGGCGCAATGCCATGCGGGAAGACTTCTCCTGGAAACGCTCCGCAGAGGAATACGGGAAATTGTATGATCTATAATGCGGGGCAAGGCGCCTCATGAATCAGAAAAAGCCTCCGGCCTGTGAACCGGAGGCTTTTTGTATTTCGTATAACAGGGTTACGGCAGGAACTCGCCCTGGTTGGCATTGATCCACATGGCAGGACGCAGGGCGCCTCTTTGGTCAGCGTATTCTCCTTCAAAGTCGATGGTGCCTCCGCTGCGGGTATGGGCCGCTTTCGCCACGCTGTTGCCGGGGCTTCGGAGCCACCAGAACGCTTCGCCGTTTTCCACATAGGCGCCGGCTGCCGAGGCCGTAGCCGTAGTCCTTACCTGCGCCGGACTCATATATTGCTGCACTTCCTGGATGGAAAGCAGGAATACTTTATCCGTGGTATCCGGGCCTCCTTTTGTGCCAAACTGAGGGTTGCCCGGTGTGCTGACTTTCGTGGAAAGGATATTGGCCTGTTCCTGCGCCGTAAAGGCTTGGGATAAGAAACTGCCGTTTAAGTAGCCTCTGGCCAGGGAGGTGCTCCAAACTGTCGGGTTTATCGTCGGCGCATTAGGGTTGTAAACCGTACTGAATTGACTGGTCATAAAGCAATAGCGGCTGATGACCAGAATCCGATTGCCGGATTTAGCCAGTACAATCCAATCAATCGCCTCTTTTCCGGCTTTTCCGTCCTGATCATAAGTCCCGTAACGGATTACATCTCCCACCTTGGCCTGGGCCAGGTAGTACAAAGGATTCTTCTCCCGGGCCTGCGTCGTCGGCGCCGGCGTGGTAGGCGGCACCGTAGTGGGGGCCGGCGTCGTGGGCGGTACGGTGGTAGGAGCCGGCGTCGTGGGCGGCACCGTGGTGGGGGCCGGCGTGGTAGGCGGAACCGTGGTAGGCGGCACGGTCGTAGTGGGCGCTACGGTCGTGGTAGGTGCCACGGTCGTGGTAGGCGCTACCGTTGTGGTAGGCGCTTCTGTAGTAGTAGGTGCCACCGTCGTAGTCAGAGCTTCCGTAGTGCCGGACACCGTTGTGGTGTGGGGCACGCTTGTGGTAGGCGCCTTCGTTGTGGCGGGTGCCGTTGTGGTGGTGGATGCTGCTGTCGTGGCGGTGGTCGCCGTAGTCCCCGCCTCCGTGGTATCGGGAGCTACAGAACCAGAGGGCTTTACGGTGGTGCTTTCCACCACCATGGGCCGGCTTTCCGTGGTACTGTTCCCCGGGTCATTGCCTTTGCCCAACAGCAAAGCCCCGGCGGTCACTGCGCCGCCAGCCAGCAGAACCAGCAGGAAGGGCCAGTATTTTCTTTTCTTTTTTTCCTCATCGTCCTCGGGGGGACCGCCGGAGCCTGTGCTCCCGGAACCGCCCAGGCCGGCCGCTGCAACGCCGCCGGCGGCAACAGCAGGCAAGGTGTCCTCCTCCGTGCGGGGGAGATCATCCAGAACAATGGCGGGCACTCCATTGGTCAAATCATCTTTGGTTAGATGCATGCCTGCCACGGCAGCCTCCGCCTGTTCCGTATCCGTCAGGGGAATGGCGGGCACATTGTCCTCCTCGATTTTCTCCGTATCCGTCATGGCAATGACAGGAAACTCATCCAGGGCATCTTTCACAAAACTGGAACCCTTCGGCAGCTCTTCCGCTTCTTCCACCGGAGGCAGTTCCTCCATGGTGAAGTCCAGGGGGCTGGCGGGGACTTCCACCGGCGGCCTCGGTTTGATTTCCGCCGCCGGGATTTCCGCCTCGGGAAGCGCCGTCTCAGCCCCCTCAAGGGCCGTCCCGGCTAAAGCAGCCGCCGCTCCGCCAACGGCAGCAGCGGCGGTCTTATCCCCAGCTTTCTCTGCCTCTTCGGAAGCATTTTCGGCCGGCTCATCGCTGACGATCTTCGCTACCGCCTGTTCCACAATCCGGGCAGCCTGTTCCGACAAGCGTTCCGCTTCCGCTTCTTCCGCTGCCAGTTCGCTCATCAAAGCAGGGGAAGCCCCCTGCATCAAAACCCGGGCCTCATCCAGCGCCACCCGGCTTTCTCCCTCCGAAAGGGTTTCGGAAGACCCCACATCCGTTTTCCGCAGGCGGTGCAAAGCGGAAACCAGCTGAATATCCCCGCCTTCTTCCGTCATCTCTTCCGCTTCCGATACGGCTTCTCCGGCAAAGGCCGTCATAATCTGACTGATTCCCCCGTCTGATTTGTCTATGGCTTCCCCACAGAACACACAAATCGTGGTCCCTTCCAAATTATCGCAACCGCAATGTTTACAAAGCATCAGGCCCCCTCCTTCCCGGAAAAATAGAACGCCTCTTTACTCGTCCCAGTTATGATATACATTCTGCACATCGTCATCATTGTCCAAAAGATCCAGAATCTTGTTGATGTTCTTCAGATCCAGTTCATCCGTCAGTTCCACCCAGGTCTGGGGAATCATGGTGATGTCCGCGGAAACCAGAGGCAAACCGGCTCCCTGCACCGCTTCCAGCACGGCGGAGAAATCCTCGGGAGAGGTAATGATTTCGTAACTGTCTTCCTCCTCCTCAAATTCCTCGGCACCGGCTTCCACCGCCAGCATCATGAGTTCATCGGGATCCATTTCGATTTCTTCCTTGTCCAGGACAATGAGTCCCTTCTCGTCAAACATGTAGGATACACAGCCCTGGGCGCCCACGCTGCCCTGCCCTTTGGTGAAGGCATTGCGCACATTGGAGGCGGTGCGGTTTTTATTGTCCGTTAAGGTCTCCACAATGATGGCCGTTCCCTTCGGCCCGTAGCCCTCGTAAGTGGCCCGCACATAATCGGCGCCACCGGTCTCGCCGGCAGCTTTCTTAATGCTGCGCTCGATGGTATCATTGGGCATATTATTGGCTTTGGCCTTGGCAATGATATCCTTCAGCTTGCTGTTGCCCGCAGGATCCGGGCCCCCCTCCTTCACCGCCACGGCGATTTCCCGGCCGAATCGGGTGAAAATCTTCCCCTTGGCGGCGTCGTTTTTTTCCTTTTTGTGCTTAATGTTTGAAAATTTCGAATGTCCGGACATGGTACAACTCCTTTTTATTTGTCTCGAGCGGAGGCAGGCTCCGTCTCTTCTATTTCTTCCCGTATAATATGTCTTTCGTTTCTCCAGCGGGATAAGCCGCACTGGATTTCATAATGGAGGATGCCGCTCTTTTCCGCCAGTTCCTCCAGGGTGATCTCCTGCGCTCCGTCCCGGCCGATGAGGGTAACGATATCCCCCAGTCTGACCCCGGGGATATGGCTTACATCCACCATCATCTGATCCATGCAGATATTGCCGATGATAGGGGCGTACTGCCCATGGATCAGCACCCGGCCTTTGCCGCTTAAGCGGCGGGTATAGCCGTCCGCGTATCCCACAGGCACCGTGGCGATGCGCATGGCTTCTTTCGCCGCAAAATGGCCGCCGTAGCTCACTTCTTCGCCCGGAAACAGGTCTTTCACCATTACCACATGGCTCTTTAATTCCGAAACCGGCAAAAGCTCCAGGGGTCTGCTCATCTCCTCGGAAGGATAATGGCCGTAGGCCGCCAGGCCAAGCCGCACCATCTGCTCCGCCGCTTCCGGGAAAGCCAGAGCCGCCGCACTGTTGGCAATATGGCAAATGGACGGTTTCACCCCCTCCCGGGCCAGGCCTTCCTTCACCCTTTGAAACAGGGCGTACTGACGGCGGGTAGCGGTCAGATCCGCTTCGTCCGCCCGGGCAAAATGACTGAAAAGCCCTTCCAGTTCCAGCCCCGGCAGCCGGGCCAGGCGGGCCATTAAGGCGATGCCTTCTTCATCCGCTTCAAAGCCCAGCCGGTTCATCCCCGTATCCACCTTAAAGTGCACCAGGGCCGTTTCCCCCAGGCGGGTGGCAATGGCTGAAAGATCCTCCGCGTCCTCTTTGCGGTAAACCGTGATGCGGATCTTCTGGCACATCAAGGCAGGCCAGTCTTCCCGGGCAGTAAAGCCCAGGATCAGGATGGGTTTGGTGACCCCGCAGCCCCTTAAGGAAATCCCTTCGAAGGCGGTGGCGGTGGCAAAAAAATCCACATCCGCATTCAGCAGTGGCGCCAGCACCTGGGCTCCCAGGCCGTAGGCATCCGCTTTGATCACCAGGCAGCGCCTGGTTCCCGCCGGAAGGGCCCGGGAAATGCGATGGATATTGGCACGGATCCGATCCGGATACAGATTAAGG
Source organism: uncultured Lachnospiraceae bacterium (assembly GCA_902793995.1). GTDB lineage: Bacteria > Bacillota > Clostridia > Lachnospirales > Lachnospiraceae > UBA6987. Next base: position 7,048 of record CADBFP010000048.1, read on the forward strand.
AAAATCCGCTCCATGTTTACTCCTTGTTTATGAGGCAATCCTCCGTCTCTGCCGGATATTGTCTAATTCTTCATGTAATAAGTCAACTGCATCAGGCTTTCCGAAAGGTGCACGTTTTCCACCACGGCGTCCTCCGGAAGGGCCAGATCCACATGGGCAAAGTTCCAAAAGCCCCGGATTCCCAAATCGTAAAGCTGCTGCGCCACCTGCCGCACATTGTCCTTGGGGATGGTCAGCACCGCAATATCGATATCGTTCTCCTCCAGAAACGCCGGCAGGGCCTCCATACCGTAGACATTCAGGTTCCGAACCTGAGTAACGGTATTCTCCGGCGCCACATCAAAGAGAGCCCGGATAAACAGGCCTCGTTTGGAAAAGTTTCCGTAGCCCGCCAGAGCCCGGCCCAGGTTTCCCGCCCCGATCACAATCAGATTGTGAGGGCGGTCCATCCCCAGAATCCGGCCGATTTCCTCTATGAGCTTGGACACATTGTAGCCATAGCCCTGCTGTCCGAATCCGCCGAAATGATTCAGGTCCTGCCGGATCTGGGAGGCTGTCACCTTCATCAGATCCGACAGCTCCCGGGAGGAAATGCGCTCCACGCCCTCCTCCTTTAATTCGGACAAAAACCGCATATAACGGGGCAGCCGCCGAACAACTGCCTGGGATATGTATTCTGCAGCCATAAGTTTCCTCCAGTTATCACTTCGGTATTATAGGGTAAATCTTTACTGATTGTCAAGAAAAAGACAAATTGAATCTTGCCGAAGGAGGAAAAATCCGCTATGATGGGGGGCGTGACTGCTGTTTAAGGAGATTCTCACATGCTGCTGGCCTGCCGTGAACTGCAAAAAAGCTTTCTGGATGTCCCCGTCCTAAAGGGGGGCTATTTTCACCTGGAAGAAAAAGAAAAAGCCGCCGTGGTAGGCATTAACGGAGCCGGTAAATCTACCCTTCTGAATCTGATTACCGCTCATATAAGCCCGGACGGGGGAGAAGTCATTCTCAGCAAGGATGCCCGGCTTGGCTATTTGAAGCAGCATCAGGATATGGATTCCGAGGCCGGCATTTATGAGGAAGTGGCCTCCGCCCGGGCGGAGCTTTTTGAAATGGAGCGGCAGCTGCGGGAATTGGAGCGGAGCATGGGCAGCCGGGAAGGCGCCGAGCTGGCATCTTTAATGGATAGCTACAGCCGCCTCTCCCACCGTTTTGAGGAAGAAGGGGGCTATGCCCTCCGCAGCGAGATTGCCGGTGTCATTAAAGGCCTGGGCTTTTCCGAAGATGATTTTCATAAGCCCTGCCGGGTGCTTTCCGGCGGTGAAAAGACCCGGGTGGCCCTGGGCAAGCTGCTGCTTTCCAAGCCAGATCTTATTCTCCTGGACGAGCCCACCAACCATTTGGACATCCGTTCCGTGGCCTGGCTGGAGGGGTATCTGAAGGACTATCCCGGAGCCGTGCTGATTGTGTCCCACGACCGCTATTTTATGGACCGGGTGGTGACCAAAATCGTAGAGGTGGAGCATGGCCGCGTCTCCATGTACAGCGGCAATTATTCCGTATATGCAGAGAAAAAGGCCCGGGAGCGGGAAATCGCCCTGAAGCATTATCTGAATCAGCAGAAAATCATCAAACACGAGGAAGAAGTCATCGCCAAGCTGAAATCCTTTAACCGGGAAAAATCCATCAAACGGGCGGAAAGCCGGGAAAAGCGGCTGGATATGATCGAGCGCCTGGAAAAGCCCCGGGAACTGAAGGATACCATGCATTTAAGCCTTGCCTCTTCATCTCTAAGCGGGGAGCAGGTGCTCACCGCAGAAGGGCTTTCCAAAGCCTTCGGAAACCGCCGCCTCTTTCAGGATCTTTCCTTCGGCCTTCGCCGGGGAGAAAAGGTGGCGGTGCTGGGGGACAACGGCACGGGCAAAACCAGTTTGCTGAAAATCCTCACCGGCGCCCTTGCCCCGGACAGCGGCAGTTTCAAATTGGGCGCCCAGGTCCGGGTGGGGTATTATGATCAGGAGCAGCATCTTTTTGATGAAAACAATACGCTTTTCGAGGAGTTCCGCCAGACCTATCCCCGGATGACGGACACGGAAATCCGGAATACCCTGGCAGCCTTTTTGTTTACCGGAGAGGATGTATTCAAACAGATTTCCGTGCTTTCCGGCGGAGAAAAAGGCCGCTTAAGCCTGGCCAAGCTGATGCTCTCCCCCTGCAATTTCCTGATCCTGGACGAGCCTACCAACCATCTGGACATCACTTCCCGGGAGGTTTTGGAGGAGGCTTTGCTGCAATACGAAGGAACACTGCTATTTGTTTCCCACGACCGCTATTTCATTAACCGGCTGGCCCGGCGGGTGCTGGAGCTGGATCGGAGGGGCCTGACAGAGTATCTGGGCAATTATGACGATTACCGGGAAAAGAAGGCCGGACTGCAGGAGGCAGCGGCAACCCTTGTCGCTTCCGGCAGCTCCGAAAACGGCGCTGCTGCCGAAGGAATCAGCGAAGCCGCCCGGGATTGGAAAAGCAAGAAGGAAGCGGAGGCTCAGCGGCGGAAAAAGCAGAACGATCTGCGGAAAACCGAGGAGGCCATTGAAGAGACCGAGGCGCTTTTAAAAGCGCTGGAAACACAAATGGCGGATCCCGCCGTGGCCACCAACGCTCCCCGGCTTTTGGAACTGGACAAGGAAGCCGCCGCTCTGCGGGACAAGCTGGATGATCTCTACCGGCAGTGGGAAAACCTGGATGCGTAGGGGCGGACATTGGTTGAATGTAGGGGCGACCATTGGTCGCCCGAATTTTGCAGCGCCTCAAGATCCGCGGGCGGCTGGTAGCCGCCCCTTGTATTATAGGTGCGTAGCCTTATCTTTACCTTTTCTACAGGTTAGGCTATGCTATGCATGATGCTGTGGATTGGTCGCCGCCCCTAC
>CADBFP010000049.1 GCA_902793995.1 uncultured Lachnospiraceae bacterium
GCCACTACGAAACTCATCATCGCTGCCAGTACCAGGATCATCATTATCTTTAAAGTCTTCTTCATGGCCTTTCTCCTTTTCTTTCCTTTCGGGTGGTGCCTTATTTTTTCGGGATGTTTTCCCTGTGTTTTGTTCTTGTGGCCTCATTCTACGAAAGCAAGGGTTATAGAAAGGTTATAAAATCAGTTTTTTTCGAAGTTTTTTTGAAAAAATTTTGCAGAAACAAAAAAACCCTTGCGGCACAAGGGCTTTCACAGGGAATGTTTTTTGAAAAAATCCAAAAAAAGTGGGTGGCGGGTCATTTATAGGGGAATAAAATGACAGAAATGGGACCTGATTTGGCAAAATAAAGAATTTGGTTTAGTAAAAATGAAGGGTTTGGTTACAGATTGCGAGTGAAGTCATTGGCCGATTCAGGCCAGCGGGCGGGCCATGCCCGCCCCTACGCTGCTGGTGCAATCTTCCTCCTACGGGATGCTCTCCGGTATCGCAGTGGGCAGGTATTCCTCCCGCTGCATCATGGCACCGCCGTCGGCGCCGCTTTGGACGACTTTCCAAACCTTGTCCGGGAACACCTCAAACCACACGGCGCTGCTGGCATAGGGATAGAAGGTTCCCTGAATCCCCTGCTTTTGCATGGCCTGCAGAACCAAATTGATCTCGTTCTCTGTCAGCTGATCCCTGCCGGCTTCCTTTTCCTTCACCTGAATTACCAGGGGCGGAAGGCTTCCGGCGGCGCCGCAAAAGTCTTTCAAAGAATCAAAGCCGCGTCCGGAAAGGCCGGCATCGGAAACAGGCTTAAATCTGACTGACGGCCCCTCTATATTGGCAGAAGGGGCATCTTTAGCCAAGGCCGCCTGGAATAAAAGCTCCGCCTCTTTTTGGGCCTTTTCCTTTAAAGACAGGGTATAATAAGTATCCGTTACTGTTTTTCCGTCCCGGGAAACAAAAACGGTGAAATCCTCCCCATAGGTTTCGGAACGGACGGAAAAGCCAATAGGGTCTGCCTTTGCGGAAAGATCCACTCCTTTGGTGCTGAGGTTAAACCGATCCGCAATCCCGCTTTTTTCTGCCAGGGTGCTTAAATAGTTTTCCGCCTTCTCCCGCAGAGTTTTCTCCAGGCCCCCATTACAGGCAGAAAGGAGGAAGGCCATCAGCAGCAGCCCTGCGGTCATAAGCATAATCCGTTTACTCTTCTGTTTCATCAGCTTCTACCTCCTGCCTTCTTTCTGTTACGGCAGCACAACCGTCACTTTTTCCATATACTGGTTCAAGGCGCTCCCCAGATTGTGGTCCCAGTCGCCTTTTTTCTCGGCGAAAAATACATAAAGCTTCTGCCCTTTGGCCCGGGCGAGCTTGCGGCCCAGCAGTTCCAGGGCATCGCTGACATTGCCGGATGAAATATCATGAGTGTTGCGGAAATGGTTTCCGTCCTTGGTGGAGGACACAATAACCGTAATCACCTTGACGCCGTCCTTGCCTTCGCCTTTTACTTCGTAGCTGCTGCCCTCTTTGAAGTTCAGCTTCTTGTCGCTGCCCAGAGCCTTGCCGTCCACAGTGATGCTAAGATCCTTCACGGTATCGACGCTCAGGTGGATGTCAAAATAGATTTCCCCTTCCTGCAGGAAGTTCAGGGCTTCCACCAGGACATCTTCGGTTTCCGGCGCTGCCGTGGTAGTGGTTTGAGGAGCCGCTGTGGTGGTAGTGTTTCCGCCGCCGCAGGCTGCCAGAGACAGCATCATGGCCAAAACCAGTACAATACTTAGAATCTTTTTCATTTGTTTAACTCCTCCTTCAAAAGAGATGCTTCGACTATACGCCTGGATATTTTCCCTGTCAAGACGAAAGCGGGAAGAAATGTTTTATTTTCACTTTTTTCATAAGCAACCACTGGTTGACAAAGTTCAAACCCCTGTTTTCTTGCTTTTTTGCAGGTTTCTGCTATGATAGCAGGGAAATAGACAGCAAGTGAAGCGCTGATTTACAAGAAGGAGGCGAAGGATGAAATTAGGTGAGAAGATTTTGTCTGCCCGCAAGAAATCAGGACTTTCCCAGGTGGATTTGGCAGATGCGCTGGGGGTGTCCCGGCAATCCGTTTCCAAATGGGAAACGGGGGAGGCTAACCCGGAAATCGGCAAATTGCCGGAACTGGCCCGGCTCTTAGGCGTTTCCACGGACTGGCTGCTCTCGGAGGAGGATGAGCCTGCCAAAGAACGCGGCGAGGCCGGGTTCGGGCCTGTGCCGCAGATAAACATCGATCAAAAAACCTACCCGGAATGGCTGGACCACATGCCCGGTAACATCACAAAGATGGTCAAAAAATATGGCTGGCTTTATGGTGTTTATATGGCCGTTGGCGGCGGTATCTTCGCCCTTTTCGGCCTCTTTGCACGGTTTGTAGCCCGGAAAGCCGCATTCGGACAATCCGGGGGAAGCTCCTTCGTCGGTTTTCCCATGGGTTCCGATTCGTTTTCGGAAATGAGGAATCAGGGCTGGTCCGTCTTTTCCCTCATGACACTGTTTCCTATTGTAATTGGCCTGTTGATGGCAGCCGGGGGGATTACCCTGGCCATCGCCCTAAGGAAATGGGGCCGGAAGGAAAAACAGGACCTTCTATAAAAAGTGCACCAGGAGGCTCATCCCCTGGTGCACTTTTTCCTATCCCTTAAAGTACGCCGCAGCTGCTTCGAAGAGCCGCAAGTCATACTCGCCGGGCACATTTTTGTAAAGATATTTCCCGATCCGTTCGCTGTGGCCCATCTTGCCTAAAATGCGGCCGTCCGGGGAGGTCAGTCCCTCCACCGCCAGCAAAGATCCGTTGGGATTAAAGCGGATATCCCCGCTGGGCCGGCCCTCAAAGTCCACATACTGGGTGGCAATCTGGCCGTTTTGCACCAGCTGCTGCAGCACTGCCTCCGGCGCCGTAAAGCGTCCTTCTCCGTGGGAAATGGGGACGGTGATGATATCCCCCGCCTGCACCTGGCTCAGCCAGGGGGACCGGTTTGAGGCCACCCGGGTGCGCACCAGCCTGGACTGGTGGCGACCGATGGTGTTGAAGGTGATGGTGGGGAATTCTTCCCCCGCTTCCTGAATGGCGCCGGTATGGATCATTCCCAGCTTTACCAGGGCCTGGAAGCCGTTGCAGATGCCCAGCATCAGGCCGCCCCGCTGATCCATCAGTTCCGAAACCGCCGCCCGCACCGCATCACTGCGGAAAAAAGCGGTGATAAATTTGGCGCTGCCGTCCGGCTCGTCTCCGCCGGAAAAGCCCCCGGGGATGAAAATGCCCTGGGATTCCTGAATGGCTGCCGCAAAGGCCTCCACGGAGCGAGCGATATCCTCCGCGCTGCGGTTTTGAATCACCATAATCCGGGCCTTCAGCCCCGCCCGTTCCACCGCCCGGGCGGAGTCCACCTCGCAGTTGGTGCCCGGGAAGACGGGGATGAGGAAGGTGGGCTTGCCCTCTCCCGGAAGCGGGAGAGGGTGGCACGGACCCTGAGCCTGTCGAAGGGCCGTGACGGGTGAGGGCGACTGGCTGCAAACCACAGGATCCTTCGCTTCGCTCAGGAAGACACTTAAAGTTTCCATAGCCCCAGGGGCCGGGTCCACCTCATTCAGTTTATATACCGATTCCAGTTTTCCTTCGTAATTCTCCGTCAGCTCCGCCAAGGAAACCCTTTCCCCCTGGTGGATTAGGGCCGCATCTTCAATGGTCTGCCCCACAGCCCGGCCCAGCTGCATATTCCCTTCCATTTCCAGAAGGAAGGAGGCCCATCCGGGGGCAAATAGTTCTTCCCGGGTGATTTCATCCGAGATTTCCACGCCGATTCCGTTACCCAGACTCATTTTCAGCAAAGCATCCGCCAGACCGCCGCTGCCCAAAGCCCAGGCCGCCACCGCTTTCTTTTCCCGCAGCAGCTTGGTGACCTGGGCGAAAATAATCTTCAGGCTGGCGGGATCCGGCAGGCCGTTCTCATCCTGATCCGGCGCCAGCATCACCAGACGGTGCCCTGCCTCCTTAAACTCCGGCGAAGCAATCTGCCCCGCCTGGGCCGTAGTCACAGCAAAGGAAACCAGGGTGGGCGGCACATCCAGATTCTCGAAAGATCCGCTCATAGAATCTTTGCCGCCTATGGCGCCGTAGCCCAGATCCAGCTGGGCTTTAAAGGCCCCCAGCAGGGCCGCCAGAGGCTTGCCCCAGCGCTGCGGATCCTTGCCCAATCTTTCAAAATATTCCTGAAAACTCAAATATACTTCATCAAAGCCGGCCCCCGCCGCCACCAATTTTGCCACGGATTCCACCACCGCCAGATAAGCCCCTTTGTAGGGGTCCGCCTCGGACAAATAAGGATCAAAGCCGTAGGCCATGGCGCTGACCGTGTCCGTTTCCCCTTTTTCCAGGGGCAGCTTGTGGACCATGGCCTGGATGGGGGTCTTTTGATATTTCCCGCCGAAGGGCATCAGCACCGTGCCGGCGCCGATGGTGGAGTCAAAACGCTCGGACAGTCCCTGACGGGAGCAATAGGGAAGGGAGGAGGCAAGGTGTTTCATTCTGAGGGCAAAGCTCGAAGAATTCCCTTCTTGCCCTCTCCCGGAAGCGGGAGAGGGTGGCACGGTCCCTGAGCCTGTCGAAGGGCCGTGACGGGTGAGGGCGACTGGCTGCAAACCATGGGATCCTTCGCTGCCCTTCGACAAGCTCAGGGACCGCTCAGGATGACGCGCTTTGGGCAGGGTCACCACCGCCGCCGCTTCCTTCGGTGCGCCGTTGGAGTCTAAAAACTCCCGGCTGATATCCACGATTTTGCTTCCCTTCCAGTGCATCACCAGCCGGGGTTCTTCCGTCACATGGGCCACGGGCACGGCAGACAGATTCTCCTCCGCCGCCAGGGCCAGGAAATGGGCCTCGTCCGCCGGAGCCACCACCACCGCCATCCGCTCCTGGGATTCGGAAATGGCCAGCTCTGTGCCGTCCAGTCCTTCATATTTCTTCGGAACTTTATCTAAATCGATGAACAGGCCATCCGCCAGCTCGCCGATAGCCACGGAAACCCCGCCGGCGCCGAAATCGTTGCAGCGCTTAATCAAACGGGTAGCCTCCGGATTCCGGAACAACCGCTGGAGTTTGCGTTCTTCCGGCGCATTGCCCTTTTGCACCTCCGCCCCACAGGTCTCCACGGAGTGGGAATCGTGGGCTTTGGAGGAGCCGGTGGCCCCGCCTATGCCGTCCCGGCCTGTGGCCCCGCCTAACAGGATCACCACATCCCCGGGAGCAGGCCGCTCCCGCCGCACATTTTCCGCCGGCGCCGCCGCAATTACCGCCCCGATTTCCATGCGTTTGGCCGCATAACCCGGGTGATACAGCTCGTCCACCAAGCCGGTGGCCAGGCCGATCTGATTGCCATAGGAGGAATAACCCGCCGCCGCCCCGGTGACGATGCTCCGCTGAGGGAGCTTGCCGGGGATAGTCTCGCTGATGGGCTGCGTGGGATCTGCCGCCCCGGTGACCCGCATGGCGCCGTATACATAGGAGCGGCCAGACAAAGGATCCCGGATGGCTCCGCCGATGCAGGTAGCGGCGCCGCCGAAGGGCTCGATCTCCGTGGGATGGTTGTGGGTTTCGTTCTTAAACAGCAGCAGCCAGGGCTCTTCCCGGCCGTCCACCCGCGCTTTGATTTTCACGGTGCAGGCGTTGATTTCCTCGGATTCGTCCAGGTTTTCCATCCTGCCCTGCCGCTTTAATTCTTTCACCGCAATGGTGGCCAGATCCATGAGGCACACCGGCTTTTTCACCTTGAGTTCCTTCCGCAGGGCCAGATATTCCTCGTAGGTTTTGTGTACCAGGGGATCCTCGAAGCGCACATCCGTCAGCTCCGTCAGGAAGGTGGTATGCCGGCAATGATCCGACCAATAGGTATCGATCATGCGGATTTCCGTAATGGAGGGATCCCGGTGTTCCTTTTTGAAATAACTCTGGCAGAAGGCGATATCCTTTTCATCCATGGCCAGGCCGTAGGATTTGATAAAGGCCGTCAGGCCTTCTTTATCCAGTTCCCTGAAGCCCTGCAGGATGGCCACCTGCGCTGGGCTTTCATATTGCATTTTCAGGGTTTCCGGCAGTGCCAGGGACGCCTCCCGGGCCTCCACCGGGTTGATTACGTGCTTTTTGAAGGCCGCCAGATCCGCCTCGCTTAAATCCCCATACAGGGCATACACCCGGGCGGAAACCACCGCAGGCCTCTCCCCCTGGGAAAGGATCTGGATACACTGGGCCGCGGAATCCGCCCGCTGGTCGAACTGTCCCGGCAGATATTCCACCGCCAACAGGGTGGCCCCGGGCAGGTCCAGCGCCTCCGTGCTGCTGTCCACCGCCGGCTCGGAAAACACGTTGGTCACCGCCTTTTCAAACAGCGCCAGGCTGATGCCCTCCACGTCGTAGCGGTTTATCAGCCGCAAATCCGTCAGCCTTTCCAGGCCCAGCAACTCCCGGGCCTCCGCCAGCAGGCTCTTCGCCTCTATGTCGTTGCCCTTTCTTTTCTCCACAAAAATACGGTAAACCATTTTTACGTTGCCGCCTCCAGTGCTTTCTTCCCTATATCTTTCCTGTAATACGCTTTTTCAAAATGTATCTGCTCCACGGCGGCATAGGCCTCATCCAGGGCGGCCTGCAGGTCCTTTCCTCTTCCGCAAACGCCCAGCACCCGTCCGCCGGCGGTCACCAGCCCGCCGTCCTTTTCTGCGGCACCGGCCACGATTACCCGCTCCCGCAATTCCGCCGGAATCGTAATGGGAAATCCCTTTTCATAGGATCCGGGATAGCCATGGGAAGCCATAATCACGCAGGCCGCCGCCCCCTCATAAAACTCCAAAGGCAGTGCCTCCTCCAATCGTCCGGCCCGCACCGCCAGCATCAAGGAAAGCAAATCGCTCTTCAACAGAGGCAGCACCACCTGAGTTTCCGGATCCCCAAAGCGGCAGTTATATTCAATCACCTTGGGGCCCTCCGGCGTAATCATCAACCCGAAATACAGACAACCCTTAAAAGGCCTCCCTTCCTTTTCCATAGCCCGGATGGTGGGCAGGAAGATCTCCTCCATGCAACGCGCCGCCACTTCTTTTGTGTAATAGGGCGTAGGCGCAATGGTGCCCATGCCCCCGGTGTTAGGGCCCTGATCCCCGTCCCAGGCGGTTTTATGATCCGTAGAGGCCTTGAGTGGCGCAATGGTTTTTCCGTCGGTCAGAGCCAACACCGTCACCTCCGGCCCGGTGAGAAACTCCTCAATTACCAGTTTCTCCCCGCTTTTGCCAAATTTTTTCTCTTCCATAGCGGCCCGCACCGCTTCTACCGCCTCCTGCCTGGTCCGGGCAATCACCACGCCCTTTCCCAAGGCCAGGCCGTCCGCCTTTATCACCAGGGGCAGAGGAGCCTTTTCCACATAGGCCAAGGCCGCCGCCAAATCCGTAAAAGTCCCATAGGCCGCCGTGGGGATACCGTATTTTTTCATCAAATCCTTGGCGAAAGCCTTGCTGCCCTCAATAATGGCAGCCTTCTTATCCGGCCCGAAGCAGGGAATCCCCGCCTCTTCCAGAGCATCCACCGCTCCAAGCACCAGGGGATCATCCGGCGCCACCACGGCAAAATCGATGCCCTTTTGCACAGCAAAATCCACCTGGGCAGGAATGTCCGTGGCGCTGATGGCCACACATTCCGCGTCCCGGGCTATGCCGCCGTTCCCCGGCAGGGCATAAATCGTCTGAATCAAGGGGTTTTCCTTCAGTTTACGGATGATGGCATGTTCCCGGCCACCCCCGCCAATGACCATGATTTTCATATTATTTCCTTGTGAAGTGATTTGTATGTCCATACTACCATAGTTAGGGACAATAAAAAAGCCCCTGGAAGGGGTTTTTATTGGAAAAATGCACCAGAGGGGACAGGTCCCTTGGTGCATTTTTGTTTCCATGCTTTAACCCGGCGGGCTTTATTTCTCAGCGGGCAGCTGATAAGCGTCCCTACAAGTGGATTCCCCCATCTTGATTTTTTATTCCCATCCCGTAGGAGCCATTATCAGCCGCCTCGCCTTTGCCAATTTGCCCGCAGAGCAAATTGACCTTTACAAAAGAATCTTCTCCGCTTCTTCACGGGTAAGATTTTGGGCTTTCATCAGCTTGGTGATGGCTTCCTCCAAGCCTTCCTCTCTGCCCTTGACCTCTCCCTCTTCCAGGGCCATCATTTTCTGTTCTTTCAAATATTCTCCCAGCGTCATAATCTCCTCCACTTTCTCCTCGTTTTTCCGAAAACGGGTCAAGCCTTCTGCCGCCATCCGGCTCAAGGGATACTTCAGATCCTCCGGTGGGATATCCCTTGTCTCATTTATCAAATCCAGGAACTCACAAACCTCCGGCATCTCCTCCCGGTACTTCGGGTCGTACCTGGCATTCAAAAGTATCACATGGGATCCATCATCATAAACCACGCTCCCCACCGGGCAGGCCAGCACGCTCTCCCGCCTGTACATAGGATAAGCCAGGCCGGGGATTTCTTTAGACGCCGGATCTTTCGGATCCCTGGCCACATGGGTCGGGTCATAATTGCAAACCATAATGATGAAGCTGGTCTTCAGCTTCGCGTAAGAGCTGCCGCTCCTTAATATCTGCCGGTCAATCCCGCTTTGATAATACCGCACTCTTCTAAAGCTTTCAACCAAATTCTGCATTTCCACATCATAAACCGTGTTGGCATCGTCCTCCACATACACATCCAGCCGGATGCCGTGGTAGATCACAGATTCCTTAAAATCCGTCTCTTTCTGCACAAACTCCAGCTTCCGTATTTTAATGCCTAATACCTGCTCCAGGAAGCGCTGGCACAGCAGGGGCTCCCGCATCACCTCCGGGAATACCAAAAAATGCGCGAGGGTAATCGAATACAAATCAGACATCCTGTCTCCTTCCTGCGATTTCATCGCCTATTAAATTGTTTTGGGATTTAGAATGATCGATCGATTCGTTTCAATTATAGCCGCAGCCAAGGGGCCTGACAAGCCCCCAAACGTGCAACAGCTGACGCAATTTGTAGCAAAGAAAGCAAGATTTTCATATTTTGGACACAAAAAAAGCACCGGGCGGGCGGGCACTGCCCGCCCCTACGCTGAGGATGCGTCCCCGGGCAACGGATTCCCACACAACACAGAGGATGCGTGACACTCGCTGCGTAGGGGCGACTATCATGTCAAGTAGCACATGGTTTACAAGTTGTTCGAGGACATGGTTTACAACTTTTTGTCCTCCCCGGATGGTTCAAAGCGAGGGTCTCCTTCAGCGAGA
>CADBFP010000050.1 GCA_902793995.1 uncultured Lachnospiraceae bacterium
GCTACTACGCGGCTGCATAAGAATACCGCCAGCCGATTGCTCAACTGGCGGCACGAAACTTTTTAATTATTCACTGTCCTCTTGACGGGTAGCACACCAATATATAGCAGGCCTTCTTTTATCCGCGGCCCTGATCGTTCTGTGCCTCACCGTACTGGGCCATACAAAAATCATAGGGGGCCTTTTGATCGGGCCAAGCGTTTTCCTGTTTCTTTTCTCCCTGATTCAGCTATGCAGAACCCAAGAAAAGATAAAGAACGTTGTGAAAACCATCATAGAATTGCTGTTGGGGTGATGAAAAACTGCACCATGGGGACGAGTCTCCTGGTGCATTTTTATGGAAAAGGCGCTTATTGCCTGCCCGAAAAAAAGAAAGGAAATGCCATGTTCAAAAAGTCTATTATATTGATTCTCGTCCTGTCGCTCGTCCTGACAGCCTGCGGAAGCGCAGATCCCGCCACCGCTGCGGCAACATCCACGACTCCCGCTCCCACGGAAGCTGCCACCACCAAGGCATCCACCACCGAGGCGCCCACTACCGAACCTCCCACTACCGAACCTCCTACCACCGAGGCGCCCCCTGAAATCCCGGAGGTGCTTAAGAAACTGTCCATTGAGGCGGGGCATATCTACTTGTTCGGGGAAAGATATCATGGCGATGCCGGCGTAATACGCGAAGAATTAGAAATATGGGGTGCGTTTTACGCACTGGGGCATCGCCACTTGTTTGAAGAGCTTCCCTATTTCACAGTCGCCCTTCTCAATGAATGGATGGCAGATGATTCGGATGCGATTCTGGATAAGTTGTATCAGGAGTGGGAAGGAACAGATTTGTATAATCCGGCTACATGGAATTATTATCGTACTATCAAAAAAAACTATCCGGAAACCATCTTTCATGGAACCGATGTGGGCCATCTGTATGGCAGAACCGGCTCGCGTTATCTGAAAAAACTGATAGAGGAAGGCAAAGGCGACACGGAGGAATACACCCTGGCGAAGGAAAATATCGAACAGGGGAGAAAGTATTATAAAACCATGGACGGGGCATACCGGGAAAAATGCATGTTGGAGAACTTTCTTAGGGAATATGAGAGTATTAAAGGGGAAACCATTGTGGGGTTTTACGGAGGTGCGCACCTTTGGCCCGGCAAGAGCCAGTATGCCGAAAGCGATACCATGGGCGAAATGCTTAAGAATCGTTTAGGGGATATTTATCATTGGGGTTATACGAGATAGCAGCGGCTTGGCAGGCATGGGAACGAAGCCATCGTCAAAGTCTGTTTTATCGAAGTTTGAGGGAGCAGGAGCTGATTATAATATGGATGGGGGATACTTGAGAAAAATAACCCACAGCGATTACAAAATAGCCGTCTGTGATGACAGTCCGGCGGATATGGAATACATCCAGACCCTGGTCAGGGAATGGGCCGGGGAGAGAAGCGTGCAGGTGAAGGGCTTCCCCTCCGCCGAGGCCTTCCTCTTTCAGTATGAAGAGGAGAAGAACTTCGACATCCTGCTCCTGGATATTGAAATGGCGGAAATGGACGGGGTGAGTTTGGCGAGGCGCATCCGCCGGGATAATACAGGCGTTCAGATCGTATTTATCACCGGCTATTCGGATTATATCGCCGACGGCTACGATGTGGAAGCCCTGCATTATCTCTTAAAGCCCGTGAAGAACGATTACCTCAGAAAGCGCCTTGTTGGAAACTTTGGACTTTGGGCTGCAAAGCGCATTGAAAGTTAAAAAAGTAAAATAAGAAAGGCGGCATCATGAGCCGCCCATTTTTGTGGCAGAGTAGCGGTTCTGTTGTCATCATCAAAAAAGACTGCTTTATCATCTGAGAAGTCTATTTTATGTTCCGGATACTTCGGCAAATTTGCTGGGCGAATCCTTCTCCGCCAAAAGACTGATTTCCACACCAACTAAAGGAGTTCTTGGTCAAGGGATGTCATGATTTCTTATCAGTCGTCTGGCAATTTGGCAAAGCAGTTCCAGGTCTTCGGAGCTTAGCTGCCGGGCAAGAGAAGAAAGTGCTTCTAAATGTATAGGGTGGGCGGAGCTTTCATCGAAAAACTCCTGTGGTGTAATGCCAAAATATTCACAAATGGCAAAGAATTCCGATAAAGAAGGCATTGCCCTTCCAGAGGAAATGCCCTGCACATAACCCTTGCTGCGTCCCAAATCCAGGCTCATTTTGTATTCTGAAACCCCTTTCTGCATCCGCAGTACAGTTATTCTTTTCTTTACGAAATCCGAATCCACAGTATGAACCTCCCATTTCTAATAGAATATACCAATTTGAATGGTCATCTTCCCGATATAATCGCCGATTTTACTTGACATATACCGCTGAAATTAGTATATTGCTGAGAAAACAGATGTAGAAAAAGGTATATCAATTGAAATGGGAGGCGTATGCAAGAACGGACGCTGCGAAAAATAGAGGCTCGGTATGGGGATAGCATCACCAGTCTGCAGGATTTGACCGCTGGAGAGGATCCCTCCGGCCTTTTTTCCCTCCTAACTTCCTATTTTCGACATTTGCTGGACGAAGATGTTAGTAAGGGAACCTCTGCGGCCAGTATCCGATGGCGAAGGATGATCCACCCATTGATTATGGCAGTGGGGCCATCGGTTATGAAAAGCAGAATCATCTTGGAAAATAGAAACTATCTGATGAATCCACATGCCGCACAGGTGAAACCAGACCTTGGAATCACTTTGCCAAAAGAACCGGTGATTTGGTGTAGTAATCATGCCTTTGAGGAGGATATATTTGCTTCCATATTAACTGCGCGGAGACACAGTTGCGTTTTGCTGGGCAGTCTGCCTCGATTTTTTAATACCGTAGACGCCCTAACTGCCTGGATAAATGGTGTTGTTTTGATTAATAGGAAGGTCCGTAAAACAGCCGCATGGTCTGTTCGCCGTATCGTTCGCTTTATTGAAAATGGTGCAGATTGTCTGATATTCCCGGAGGGTGTCTGGAATAAAACGCCCCATCAGCCCATTTTACCTCTTTGGCCCGGCGTATACCGTATCGCCTGCGAGACCGGCACCAGGGTGGTGCCGGTGGTGCATTACCCGGAAAGCTATACCCAAATGAAGGGGAACATCATTCACACGGTGGTGGACGATCCCATCCGCCTGGACGACCTCTCCGAAAAAGCCGCCCTCACCCTGCTGCGGGATATTCTGGCTACCTGGCACCATTTGCTGATGGAAGCCTACGGAAGAACCACCCGGGAAGCGCTGCTGCAGGGCAGATCTGCCCATGAATATTGGGAAGAGCAGCTCATAGAGCGGGTCAAAACCGCCGGATACTATGACAGGGAAATCGAACTCACCGCCCACTACCGCCCCAGGGATATTGTGACACCGGGGCAGGTCTGGGGGCCCGTCGCCGAACTGGAACTCAGTAGGGACAACTGGCAGGAAGTCCTGGCAGCAAGAGAAATTGTGAGGGTGGAAAAGGAACGAGGGTATCAGGAGAGGTTTTGAACTGTAGTATGCCAACACATAGGAGGAGATACGATTATGACTTACGCAGAAAAATTGTTTTTGGATGCAAAGTCCTATGACAATCACAAGGCCAAAGCTAGAACGCTGAAAATGGCTTACAACGCTGCAATTAGAGAAAAGAATGATTCCTTGGCAAACGAGATTGATCGTTACGCATCCTTGTGTGGTATTGACTTGTCTAAAGTTAGTGGATATGACTACTGATTGCCATATTACTTTTAGGAGTGTTTTCCACCATGACCGATAAAGCGACCCTAACCGGCTATCCATCCATCGACAAGTCCTGGGAAAAGTACTATTCCGAAGAAGAAAAGAATATGACAGTCCCAAAGGGCTCTATGTTCGATTATATGTACGAACGGAACAAGGGATTTCCTAGTGATATTGCTCTGGAGTATTACGGTAGAAAGACCAGCTACGGTGAATTATTCAAGCTGATTGACAGCTGCGGCCGCAATTTGGCGGCTTTAGGAGTGAAAAAAGGAGATATAGTCACGGTCCAGACCATCCCATTGCCCCAGGTGGTGGTGATTATATATGCCCTAAACCGGATGGGAGCCTGTGGAAACATGCTTTACCCGGATGCAAAAGCTAAAGATGTGATTGCATCTATGGAGAAGACAGATTCAAAAGTTTTGATTGTCGTGGATAAAATACTGTCTTCTTATGAACAGGATTTGCCACCGTATTTTGATAAACATATCATCCTGTTAAATATTGCGGAACAAATGTCCTTCGTCCCCCGGATGTTGGCAAAAAGGAAGCTGTCCTACCATCAATTGAATAAAGAGATAAAAACTAACAGTTGGAAGGCATTTATCAACGGACAGGGCATTGATTACGAAGAGAACCATGATGGGACACTGCCAGCGTTTATGTTCCGGACGGGTGGGACTACGGGGATTCCGAAAGAGGTTCTTTTGAGCAGCAATAATTTCAATTATGTTGCAGAAGGGGTTTATCATTCAAGAATTAGTGATAAATGGAACAGGAAAAAAACCAGTTTGTTACTACTCCCGCCATTTATTGCTTTTGGCACAGGAAGCGGTATCCACCATTCTTTATCGTATGGAACAAAGCTCGTTATAACTCTTGATGTATCCCCTGCTGTAATTGCTGGGCTCTTTGAAAAATATAGGCCTAATTATATCACTGCCGGTGCCGTGCAAATCGAACAACTTGTTTATGATTGGGATAAGCGAAAAGCTTCACTGGAATATGTGGAGATGTTAGCAATTGGCGGTGAAGCTATAACATTAACGTTTGAAGAGAAACTCCAATTGTTTCTGAAAAAACACGGCTGTGATGCAATTCCAATTAAAGGATACGGATTAACCGAGACAACAGGATGTGTCATTGCAGAACGAATAGATGCTCACAAAATCGGTTCAGTTGGGATTCCACTTAGCTTGTGCGAACTCCGTATAATCGATACTACTAACGGTTTAGACCTGGGGTATGATACTGCCGGAGAGATATGTATTTCTTCTCCTGGTATCATGCAGGGCTATTTTATGAACCAAGAAGCTACTGATGAAATAATCGAAGAAAAAGATGGCATAAGATGGCTTCATACCGGAGATATAGGGACAATTTCGCAAGATGGTTTACTAACCATCACCGGGAGAATCAAGCGAATAATTGTTGTGAAAGAAGGGACACTTTATCACAAAGTCTTTCCCCTTTTGCTTGAAGGCCAGTTGGTAAAGATTCCAGGAATACAGGAAATATGTATTGTGGGGCGGCAAGACAGTGAAACAGGGAATGCTTTGGTTGCTTTTGTTGTTCCCAAAGATATGGGGGCATTCCAAGAAACTGAGCGTCGATTGAAGGATTACTGCAATACTAATCTCCAGTCATTCGAGAAACCGAAAGAGTACATTTTCCTCAAAGAGATGCCTCGCACATTGATCGGGAAGGTGGACTATAGAAAGTTGGGGCAATCTCAGGAGGAGTGCTCGGAATGAGCAGGCAATCAGAAAACAAGAGAAATAATACTGCTGTTAATGCAAAATCAAAATTTGAACTGTGGTATTCCAAACATCAGGGACTGGTTTCTATTCTGGAACTGGTGATCGCTTTGGCAGGCCTAATGCTTGCGATGTTAACTGTATCCAACAAAATCAGCCAACAGACGATTACATTGGCCGATATAACGAATGATATACAGATGCAGGCATCATCCATAAACCAAATCCAAAACCAAGTCAACTATTATGGGAGTGTCATGATTGATGAATCAACAAAACATAAGGATTATTTGAGCAGGGCGAAGGAGGGAGATTCCTATGCTCAAATTTGGGTTGCGGATAACTATAAGATGGCTGGTAATTATTCGGAAGCAATTTACTGGTACAAGAACGCCTGTGAAACAAATGGAGAAAATCAGCAAATTGCCTTAAATAATCTTGCTTGGCTTTATGCTAACGGCTTAGGATCATCGGATATGGGGACTTATTCAGATGCATTTAAGCTATTTAAACAAGCATCGGATTTAGGCTATAGTGTGGCATTTCAAAACGCGGAAGAATTATTGGGAGTGCCAGGTTATCTTTTTGGAGAAGAAGAAAAGTCTTTTATCCAAGAGCATGGCATAGAAATCGACCATAATCATACTGGGGAGCAGGCTATTGCAAATAGGTATTTTTATTTGGAAAAAGCATATCCAACATATAGTTATGGGGGCTATCATTGTAAATACTCTGGATCTGTTGTGCTACCGGATGGTCAAGTCACCAAAACAAAATATGCATATTACGGAAGCGTATATCCGTCGGATGGTCGGATCAGTAATTTGATTTATGTAAGTATCGTTGGAAAGTAATGATGCGCAATTATGAATTAACGAGGAGTCTATGTTGCCATGCCTGATTACCCCCGCATATTCCAGCCCACAACCAAAACATTCTTTTGGACAATGCTGAAGTCGGAGATCCTCTAGCGCCGTTTCAACAAAACTGCAGTCTGGAATATTCCCTTCCGAAACTGGCTGTTTAGGAAATTGGTTGGCAGTATGGATGGACCGCCTTTCCATATATGTGTCCCCATTCATTTCCAGCAGGGGAACAATTTGCATATTGGAAAGAACTTCTATTGCGGCCCGGGGTTTACGGTACTGGATCACGCGAAGGTGACCATAGGTGACAATGTGATGATTGCCCCCCATGTGTCGCTCCTGACTGCATACCACCCAAAGCACTACACACAGCGGATTGTGCGTAAAATGCCGGACACCTTTGAACCACATGGGAGAGGCGATTATGAGCTGATATCACCCATTACAATTGGCAACAATGTGTGGATTGGCTCCAGCGCCATTGTGCTGCCGGGAGTAAGTATTGGCGATAATTCCATTATCGGAGCAGGCAGTGTGGTGACACGCTCCGTCCCCACGGACAGTTTGGCTATTGGTTCCCCGGCGAAGGTTGTTAGGACCATTACAGAGGATGACTTGCTGCCGGAGAATATGTGGGAAGACTTTGTGCCCCTGACGAAAACTAAGAATCAAAACAAATAATAGAATTGGAGAGATGAAGATATGACAGACGAAACGAAAATGAGGGGATTTCCATCAGTTAATCAGCCTTGGTCGAAATACTACTCGAAAGAAACACCAGAGTTGCCATCTTCGGAAATGAGTATGTATGCTTTTTGTTTGAGAACAATAAAGACAATCTCAACAACATTGGAATTAACTATTTTGGCAGGCAAATTTCATACCGCGCGCTGGAAGAAATGGCGAAAAAGGATTTGCAATTATAGTTTCTCTGTCATCTTTTAAGAAGCATTCTGTTGACAGGCCTCAATTGATGTGGCATAATTATACCATAATAGGAGGTATAATTATGCCTAAAATTATCCCAATCAAAGATCTGAAGAATACTTCCCATATCTCCGAACTCTGCCATGTAGCGGAAGAACCGGTATATATTACAAAAAACGGCTATGGGGATATGGTCATTATGAGTCTGAATCTTTTTGAAAAAATGCAAAAGGAGATAAGGGAGTGGCAGGAGGTGGAAATCTCCGAACAGCAGATCCAAAAAGGTGAAACAAAACCGGCCATAGAAGCACTGGCCGCCATGAGGCGGAAACATGGCGTTTAATCTGATTATCACTGAACAGGCAGAAGAGCAGTTGGATCGTCTGGTGGACTATATGCTTACTTCCCTGCAAAATCCGGAGGCTGCATATCACCTTTTTGAACGGATCGAGGCGGTTTATGTGCAATTATCCGAAAATCCTTTGATTTTTCCAACATGCAATAATTCTCTGCTTCAGTCAAGGGGATACCGTGAAGCGCTTTTGAATCCCATGCGTTACAGAATCGTATTCCGTGTAGAGATGGAAACGGTTTATATTGTCTCATTCTTCCACACGCTGGAGGATCACATTTCAAAAATGGAAATAGAAGACACATGAAGAATAAAACCACCGCCCCCTCTCTCTGGACCCGGGATTTCTAAATAATTACACTGGGCAGCGTAATCTCCATGTTGCACCATTGGGACAGGTCCCTTGGTGCATTTTTGATTACCCGCTTTGTTTTGCTTGCCATGCCATACTTGACATTTATCAAGTGACAATTTATAATATGTCCGGAGGTGGTTTTCATGAAGCAGATTATCAAAACACCCCGAGATCTGACCTACCTGGAATGGAGCAAGATCCGGGAATCCTCCGGGACGGCCGGCTCTTTCCTGAAAGCCCATGAGGGGGAAGGGGAAAACAGAATCTACTATAAGCTGTCCCACTTTGATGTGGTGAACGGCATTACCGGCCATGAGTCTGTCAACGAGATCATAGCAGATCGTTTGCTGCAGCGGCTTGGCATCCCCCATGTTTCCTATCAATGGATCCATGGAGATATTCTGCTTGACGGAAAGCCCTATAGAACCTGGCTCTGCGCCTCCCGGAACTTCCGCAGGCGGGGAGAAGGGAAAATCGCCCTGGATGCGTATTATGAATTGAACAAACAGGAGGGAGAAACCCCGCTGGCTTTTTGTGAACGCCAAGGATGGGGGGGCTACATATACCAAATGCTGCTGGTGGACTATCTGATTCTGAATCGGGACCGCCACGGCGCTAATATGGAAGTGCTGCAAAGGCGGGGCAGATCCTCTGCGGATGTGCGGCTGGCCCCCCTGTTTGACCATGGCCTCTCTTTCTTTTGCCGCACCCTCGATGAAGCGGCCTTGCAAAAGGAGGATGTGCTGGCGGACAAACAGGTGCAATGCTTCGTGGGATCCCGCTCGGCATGGAAAAACCTGGAGCTGATCCCCAAGGATGCCCTCCCCCGGGTGAGAGCCCTTGAAGCTTCGGATAAAGGCTATTTACTGGATGGTTTGGAGGAGGCGCTGGCGCCTCCGTGGCTGGAAAAGATTTGGGAAATGATCTGGAAAAGGTGGCAGCGCTATGAAGATTTTTGCAATCAAGGATGACACGCTTTCCCTGAAAGGGCCTTTGGGGTATTTGATTTATTGCGAATCGGCCCGGGCGTTTTATATAGAAATTGATGAAACGATTAAACCCGGATATCTGCCGCCCCTCTTATCCTCCTTTGCCGAAAAACATATTCGAAGCATTGACCGCTTTTGGAGCCGCCGTTTCGTACAATACCGCATAGTGCCTCCGGACAGGCAGAATATCGGGCAGATTCTACGGGATAACGGGCTTAAGGAATACGACGAATACGCCCTCCTGATGCGGGCGGAGGGCCGCTGTGAGCAGGATGACTGCTATCTGGAAGAGGTTGCCATGGAGGAACTCCCGGATTATTTAAATCTGCGTTGGCAGGACAGAATTGTGGAAGTGATCCCCTTGAAGGTTCCGGAGCTTCTGATTTTCTATGCAAAGGGCGATGCCAAAAGAGTGGATGTGCAGGCCCTGGCAGGCAGGGAATGCCAGCCCTATCTGGCAGACCAGGACCGGTTTGATAAGGTCGCCATTCAGCCGGGAGGATTCGGGATTGAATGGAGCGAGAGGGCGTATATATCCTACCGTGAACTATTGGTGGGAGACAGCGTTCCCCTTACTCTGCCGGAACTGAATCGTTATTTGCAGCACCGCCTGGTAAACGCAGCCGAGGCGGGGCAGCTTCTGGGTTGTTCCCGCCAGAATATAGATGATTTGATGCGCCGGGATAAGCTGCATCCCCTGCGGAAGGATGCCAAGTACAAATTGTTTTCCCGGGCAGAGGTGGAAAACAGAATGAGGGAGTAGGAGGGAGAGAATTGACCCACAGCGATTGCAAAATAGCCGTCTGTGATGACAGTGCGGCGGATATGGAATACATCCAGACCCTGGTCAGAGAATGGGCCGGGGAGAGAAGCCTTCAGGTGAAGGGTTTTCCCTCCGCCGAGGCTTTCCTCTTTCAGTATGAGGAGGAGAAGGATTTTGACATCCTGCTCCTGGATATTGAAATGGCGGAAATGGACGGGGTGAGTTTGGCGAGGCGCATCCGCCGGGACAATACAGGCGTTCAGATCGTATTTATCACCGGCTATTCGGATTATATCGCCGACGGCTACGATGTGGAAGCCCTGCATTATCTCTTAAAGCCCGTGAAG
>CADBFP010000051.1 GCA_902793995.1 uncultured Lachnospiraceae bacterium
GAAAAGTCAAAGCGTGTTCAGGAGAAGTGCGGTTTTCATTATCATCATACGGCCTATAATGTGCCCTGTGCCATAGAGGGCGTTCTCCGAACGGAACACCTAACATGCCTTTCCAAAGAGGAATGGCAGTCTGTCAGATAACTTCCAGCTTGTAAGGATCTTTATAACAACATACCCTCTTGTTTGGAACCTTGGTTTCGAATGAAGGGGGTATTTTTTCTGTCCGAATCTGAATTCATCACTTGACAATATGGAAGGGATCACCCGGGTTTTGCATAAGGCGGAATTAAAAGTTTAGGGGAAGACCCAGCCGGGTTCCTCCACGCAGAAGCCGTCCACAGCCCAAACCGTTTGCGGCCCCTCAGCTGTCTGTACTTCAATCTCCTGCAGCAGCACCGTATCTCCTTCCTTGAGATGGGAGAGGTTCTCCCCGCAGGGCATGGCGAAGAGGGCTCCGTCCTCAAATTCCAGCGACAGGGAGTAGGGGAAGAGCTCGTCCTCTTCTTTGTCCAGGGAAAAAACCTGCACCGGGTAGGACCCCAGCACGGTGT
Source organism: uncultured Lachnospiraceae bacterium (assembly GCA_902793995.1). Classification (GTDB taxonomy): domain Bacteria; phylum Bacillota; class Clostridia; order Lachnospirales; family Lachnospiraceae; genus UBA6987. The sequence continues at coordinate 552 of CADBFP010000051.1, forward strand.
AAGAAAGCATCCCCGGGGCAATGCCCTCCGAGGAAACCACCGTGGTTTCCGTTTCCGACAGAGGGGCATCTGCGGTTTCCGTTTCCGGCAGAGGGATTTCCGCCATTTCCGTTTCCGGCAAAATGACGCCGGTGGACTCTATTTCCTGCGGCATGGTTCTTTCCACGACAATAGCCGGCTGCGTTTCCCCCGAAGCGGGGATTTGCGCTGCCAGAAACTGGAAAAAGTAGATGATTAAAGAAAGCAGCAGTATTATATACTTCATAAACTTCCTCCCTTCTACAGGAAAAAACCAAAAGGTGCATAACCTCCAACTATATTGTAGCCATAGTTATAGGAAAAAGCAAGTTTTATTTTGCGGCGGCATACCCCTTGGCCCCCTCTATCTTGCCCTTGCAGTCCTTTATTTCCCGGCGCCGCTGCCTTATGATAGCCTCATGAAAAGGAGGTACTCATCATGGAAAGAGTAATTGCAGCAGTGATTGTGTTGGCGGCGGGTTTTGTGGTCGGCGCGGTTATGAAGGACCGCAACGGGACCAAAAAGAGCTTTAAGATCCCGGCCATCCTGGGAGCCCTGGCGGCGGTGCTGCTCTTTGCCAGCGCTTGCTTCACCTCGGTGCCTACGGGCCACACGGGGGTGGTCACCACCTTCGGCCGGGTAGAGAACTTCACCCTGGATGCGGGCATTCATGCCAAGCTCCCCTGGCAGAAAGTGATCAATCTGGACAACCGGGTTCAGAAGGCGGCGGTGGAGCTTTCCTGCTTCTCCTCGGATATTCAGGAGGTGATGGTAGCTTATACCCTGAACTATCAGATCAGTAAAGAGAATGCCATGACCATCTACAGCACCATCGGTACTTCTTATTACGAGACGGTGATCATGCCCAACATTTCCGAGGCGGTGAAGGTGATGACCGCCCGGCACACGGCGGAAAATCTGGTATCCACCCGGGACGACCTGAATAAGGACATCGAGGGGATGCTGAGGGATAAGCTTTCGGCTTACAACATTGTGGTGGTGGGCACTTCCATTGAAAATATGGACTTCACCGATGCCTTCACCAATGCGGTGGAAGCCAAACAGGTGGCGGCCCAGAACCGGCTCCAGGCGGAGATTGAACAGGGGCAGAAGACCATGGAGCAGAAAGCCCAGGCAGAACGGAATGTGATCGATGCCAATGCGGCGGCGGATGTGGCCCGGATTCAGGCCGAGGCGGATCTGGCGGTGACCAAGATCCAGGCGGATGCGGCAGAATATGCCGGCCAGAAGGAAGCGGCCAAGAACAAGGCCATTGCCGAATGGATCACCCAGGATCTGATCAACTACTACTATATCCAGCAGTGGAACGGCATCCTGCCCAACTACTACATGGGCAGTGAAAATGTAAGCACCATACTGGGACTGGGAAACGTGGAGGAGAAATAAACGGAGGCGGGCATTCCGCCCGCCTCATTCGGTTCCCCAGGTTCCGCAGACGGTCCGGGCAAATAAAGCGGCCCGGACCTCTTTTTCTTTGTCCATGAAGGGCGTGCCGTATCCCAGGTGCCGTTCTGCCAGCATGCCCCGGTAAAGCAGCTGGGAATGTTTGGCGTAGCGTCTCATTCCCTCCTCCCAAAGGTCCGCTCCCTTCTCCGGCGGGTAGCCGCAGGTGGTAATCAAAGCCAGTTCCTTGCCGGCCCAGAGAGAGGGCCCCTTGCTTTCCCCGTAGTACTTATTCATGCCGTAGACCATGCGGTCCAGCACCGCCTTTAAGGGCGGGGTGCCGTACCAGGAATAAATGGGGGTGGCGAAAAGCATCAGGTCGCAGGAGAGGAGGGCGTCAAAAATCCGCGGCATATCGTCCTCCTGGGGACAGCCGAAACCGGCCCAGTCCTGCTGGCAGGTCCGGCAGCCCAGGCAGGGCCTTAGATTCATATCGATCAAATCAAAGAGCCGGGTTTTGCAGCCCATTTGCCGGGCTTCCTCCTGAAAAATGCGGACCAGCTGCCAGGTGTTGCCGCCTTTATGAGGACTGGCCTGGAGGATACAGATATTTTTCATAGGGATTCCTCCTATGTTAAGAACAATTCCACCAGCAGCCGTACAAAGAAGATTCCCAGCACCGTCAGCATGATGGGGGTCACAATCCGGCTGCCCTTCTTTTGGAAAACGGATATTCCCAGATAATTCCCCAGCATATTGCATATTCCCGCCGCCAGCCCCAGCAGCCAGATCACCCGGCCGTTCAGCACATATACCACCAGGGCCGTTAAGTTGGAACTTAAATTGATGGCCTTGGTAATACCGTTGGCCTGCCCCAGCTTGTAATGGGCCAGGGAGGTAAGCAGCAGAATCAGGAAGGTGCCGGTGCCGGGGCCGTAAAAGCCGTCATACATGCCGATGAGCAGGGCAATGATACCGGCCCGCAGCACCGTCTGCCGGCGGGGCAGCGCCTCTTTTTCCTTCGCCGTAGGCTTGTAAAAAATCAAATACAGGGCCGTGAGGGGAATCACCACCAGCATCACGATTTTGAAGCTTCTTTCCGGCACCATCAGGGCCAGGTGGGCTCCCAGGGTGGAACCGCCTATGGCGCAGAGCACATAAACCCAGGCCTCTTTCCAGGGAATCTGTCCTGCCAGAGAGAGGCGGATGGTGGACACGGTGGTGCCCATGGAGGAAGAGAGCTTGTTGGTGGCGATGGCATTGTGAGCCGGCAGCCCGGCTATCATATAAGCCGGCAGGGACACCAGACCTCCGCCTCCGGCTATGGAATCAATGAAACCGGCCAGAAAAACCAAAGGGCAAACGATTAAAAAGGTGATCAGATCCAGCTCCATCTCAGGCCTCCTCTTTCAGCGCCCGGTCGGTTTTGCGGTATTCCAGGGGCGTCACCCCGTAAGCCCGATGAAAAAGCCGGTTAAAGTAGCTTTGATCCCCGATGCCGCAGGCGGCGGCAATCTCCGCCACGCTGGCAGAGGTGCGGCGCAGTTTCTCGCAGCTCATTTCCAGCCGGTGTTTATTCAGGAACTGGATGGGGGTCAGCCGGGTGTATTGCTTAAACAAGCGGGAACACTGGCTGCGGCTGACAGGGCCGGCGGCGGCAATATCGTCCAAAGACAGCGCCTTGCTGTAATGTCTGTAAATAAACTCCGTCATTTTCTGCTGAATCAGGGCGTTGCCGTCGGGCACCGGCAGGGAAGGCCCCTGGGTATAGGCCTGGTAAAGATGGGAGATGATGTCATATAGCCGGGAAAGGATCTCCAGCTCATAGCCGTCCGGTTTTTCTTCCTGCAGCGCTTCAATCCGGTCCATGGCGGCACTGATCTGGGCCGCAGGGGAGTCCTTCCCCTCAAAACGCACATGGCTGAAACGGATATCCTCCAGGAATCCCTGTATGTACTTTTCATATATCCCGGGAATCTGAGTCAGCAACGCGGTGCCGATTACCAGCACCCGGTGGCTGTCCACCTGGGAGGGCCTTTCATACAGGGCGTGGAGCTGCCCCCGGTTGATGAAGCAAACATCCCCGGTATGGAGTTCGAATACGGAACCGCCGGTCTGGCACTGAACACTGCCCTTTAGCACGGAAATCAATTCGATGTCCTTATGCACATGGGCGATTTCACTGTGCACCTGGTGGGTGTGCAGGCATTCCCGGCAGGTATAAACGGGCAGATGCCCCGGCTCATACTGAATGCTTTCCATATCAATCCCTCGCTTGTTTTGGACATTTTTATGTGATTATATCACACAAAAAGTGGTTTGCAAGTAAAATAATCCAAATATAATAGAGAATAATGCAAGAAAAAACGTTTTTGGTGGAATATAATACGATCAAACAAGAAAACGCCTCGGGCGGAATAAAAAGAAAAGGAGATCAATACCATGGAAGAAAGAACTTATACAATGCCTCTGATCGGCGAAGCCGCTCCGGCCTTCCACGCCGTGACTACCCAGGGAGAAATCAATTTCCCCCAGGACTATGAAGGGAAATGGGTCATCCTCTTTTCCCATCCCGCAGATTTCACCCCGGTGTGCACCACGGAATTTATGACCTTCGGCTCCATGATCGAGGAGTTTAGGGCGCTGAACACGGAACTGGTGGGGCTGTCGGTGGACTCCCTGTATGCGCATATTGCCTGGCTGCGGAAGATTCAGGAATTGGAATGGAAGGGCTTAAAGAATATCAATGTAACCTTCCCTCTGATTGAGGATATCCGTATGGAGGTGGCCCACAAATACGGCATGATTCAACCCGGCGCTTCCAATACCCAGGCTGTTCGGGCGGTGTTTGTCATTGATCCCAAGGGCATTATCCGCACCATTCTGTACTATCCTCTGAGCACCGGCCGGAATTTTGACGAGATCAAACGGATCATCCTGGCGCTGCAGAAGGCGGACGCGGAAACCTGTGCCACCCCGGCAGACTGGCGCCCTGGCGATGATGTGATCGTGCCTACCGCCGGCTCCTGCGGCACTGCCAAAGAGCGTATGGAAACCCAGACGGATGAGCAGTATTGCCTGGACTGGTTCCTGTGCTTTAGAAAGTCGAAATAAGAAAGCATCAAAAAAGACAGGTCCTCTGGCCCACTGCTTCAAACAGCCGGCCAGGGGACCTGTCCCTTTTTACTATTGGGGCCCCAGATATTCCAGGCAAAGCATGGTGATATCGTCAAATTGCTCGGCATCCTGCACATGGGAGGCCAGATCCAGCTTCACCGCCTGGATGATTTTCTCCATCCGGGCCAGCCGGTGGGACTTCAGGCATTCCATCAGCCGATCTTCGCCGTAAAGATTATGATCCTTATCCTCTGCTTCCGTCACGCCGTCGGTATAAAGAAACAGCTTGTCTCCCGGCTTTAGCTCCAGGCATTCTTCCCGGTAAGGGATGCCTTCCATCCCCGCCAGGACAAAACCGCCCTTCCGCTTCAGCCAGCTCTCCTCCCCGCCGGAAAGCAGCACCGGCGGATTGTGCCCGGCGTTTACGAAGCAAAGATGCCCCGTGGACAATTCCAACACCCCCATCCAGGCGGTGACAAACATTTCCGCCTCGTTATTTTCGCAAAGGTGGTCATTGGCAGCCATAATGGCCCGGGAGAGAGGTTTCAGATCCCGGATGCAACTCTGGAGCACCTGCTTGGATCGCACCATAAACAAGGCCCCGGGAATGCTTTTGCCGGACACATCCCCGATCAAAAAGGCCAGATGGTCATGGTCCACAAAGAAGAAATCGTAGAAATCCCCCCCCACTTCCTTGGCGGCGTCCATATAGGCAGCCATGTCGATTTCCTTCCGGCCGGGATAACTTTCCGTAATAGGGGGCAGGAGAGAGTGCTGAATCACCGTGGCGGTTTTCAGATCCGACATCATGCGGCCCTTTTCTATGGACATGATCCGCCGCTGCTGCACATAACGCATCATCAGAATCATTAAGGTAAAACCGGCGGCGTTAATCAAAACGAAGGGCACGATAATGGCTTTCACAATACCGATGGCGGTTTCCCAGGGCCTTACCATCAAAAGCACCACGCCCAGATGGAAGAGTTCCATGGCGGCCCCCACCAGAAAGGCCCACCAGGGTTTGATCAGTTTGTTCTGCATTTTCTCGCCTAAAAAGCCGCAGGCCAGGCCGATGCAGCAGGTGGCCACCACGCAGGGCGCGGCGGTAATGCCCCCCATGGTATAACGGTGCACCCCGGCAATGACCCCCGCCAGCAGGCCGCCCACGGGCCCTCCGGTAACCCCGGCCAGAATGGGGCCGATATCCCGGACGGAAATCACGGCGCCCTGGAAGGGCAGGCCGGAAATATTGCCGTACACCCCGAAAATGCCTCCCAGAAGGCCTACGAGAACCACATATTTCCAATTATTCTTTTCCGTCTTTAACTTGGCAAGAAGATCGCTGCCGCTGATGATGGCGGCCACCACCAGGATGATGGCTAAAGTGCCGGCCATATCGATAAAATATTCCTTCATAAAGACCTCCTTTGCTTGGGAGATATTATATCTTTTTTTGGAAATAATGGCAATCAAAAAAACGGGGTATCTCGTGGACACCCCGCTTGGCAAAACCTTTTAACTGTTGTAATAGCGGTCGAACTCCGCCGCCGTGGGAATCTTGGCCAGATCCGCGCACTCCTTCCGCTTATTCTTGATAAAGTTGGTAATCAGCTCCTCCGGGAAGACCCCGCCGGCGGTGAGGTAATCATGATCCTTCTCCAGGGCATCCAGGGCCTTCTCCAGGCTGGTAGGCAGGCTCTGGAGCTTGGCCTTCTCCTCCTCCGGCAGATGGAAGAGGTTGAAATCGTAAGGGCCCCAGCCCATCTTCTTGGGATCGATCTTGTTCTTGATGCCGTCCAGACCCGCCATCAGCAGGGCGGCATAGCAGAGGTAAGGATTGCAGGTGGCATCCGGGTTGCGGATCTCAAAGCGGCGCAGATTCGGGGTCTTGGCATAGGCCGGAATCCGGATCACGGCGCTGCGGTTGGAGGTGGCATAGCCCACGGTCACCGGGGCTTCAAAGCCAGGCACCAGCCGCTTGAAGGAGTTGGTGCTGGGGTTGGTGATGGCGCAGAGGGAATCGATATGCTTTAAGAGGCCGCCCATGAAATAGTGAGCGGTTTTGCTCAGGTGGGCATAACCCTTGTCATCGGAGAAGACGGGTTTGTCCCCCTTCATCAGCAGCATATGCACATGCATGCCGCTGCCGGCCTCTCCGAAAATGGGCTTGGGCATAAAGGTGGCGCTCATGCCGAACTCCTGAGCGGTGTTTTTGATAATGTATTTCATCATCATGGAAGCGTCCGCCATCTTGGACATTTCTCCCAGCTGGGGCTCGATTTCGAACTGGCCGCCGGCCCCCACTTCCGGGTGATGATATTTCACGGGAATCCCCGCCTCTTCCATATACAGCACCATCTGGCTGCGGCAGTCGTAGGTGGTATCGTAAGGCTTGGCAATATGGTAATTCTTTTGATAAGGCACGATATTGCCCGTGCCGTCGGTATCGCTGTTCCAATAAGCCTGGTTGAAGTCCACATGGGCTTCCTGGTGGCTGGAATCCACCCGCCAGCCGGCTTCGTCAAAGAGATAGAATTCGAATTCCGGCAGAATCAGCATCTTGTCCGCCACACCGGTGGAACGCATATATTCCTCCGCTGCCAGCACGATATTCCGGGGGTACTGGGGCAGGGGCCGGTTGTGGGGATAGTCAATAATCATGGCGTTGCCCGTCATGGACAAAGTGGGGATATCATAGAAAGGATCCACCTGGGCGGTGGTCACATCCGGGATAAAGACCATATCGCTTTTTTCCACCACGGCGTAGCCGTAATTGGAGGCATCAAAGCCGATGCCGTCGGTGAGGGTCTCTTCGCTGAAACGGGCAGCGGGGATGGTGACATGGCGGAAGGCGCCGTTAATGTCCACCATTTTGAAATCCAGCATCTTGATGTCGTTTTCCTGGATGAACTGGATCACTTCCTTGGCGTTCTTGAACATATGGGGTTTTCCTCCTGAAAGATGATGATTCTTTTTTCTCTTTTTTCGTTCTATGGACCGTGGATAGAGTAGCACGGGGAAAGGAGAATGTCAAGGGGAAGGCAGGGGACCGTCCCAATGTCATTAAGTTAAGGCATTCATAACAGAGATTTCGCAGTAAATCAAGGATATAGTCTGTAGAAGAATCAGGCTTTCTAAATCAAGGGC
>CADBFP010000052.1 GCA_902793995.1 uncultured Lachnospiraceae bacterium
TTTTTTACAAAAAGCTCCGGATGCAGTTCCTGCTCCGTGGGCGGTATTTCATAATCCAGCAGGGGCAGGATATCTTCCCGCTCCATGGCATAAAGGAAAAGATAAAGCCTGGGGCCCCGTTCCTTGTTTATGAGCAGTTTGTAAACCAGCTGGAAGAAACGCCCCTGAAGCTGTTTCATGCCTTCTGCCTCTTCCCCGAAGACTTCCTTGGGAATGGCATAAAGCTTGGCATTCAGGTCTTCCAGGGTATAGCCGCCGGCGGCAATATAATCATGAAGCAGGCGGATCTCCCGTTTTTCTTCCTCGCTCATACTCCCGTAGAGTTCAAAATCTCTGAAAGCACGCAGATGATTGGCCTGATCCGGGGCGCACTCCTCCAGCCAGAACTGAGCCCGGGCCAGACGGCGGGCAAAGTCCTCATGAGTGTAGCGCGTATCGATTTTCTCAAATACGGTTTCCAGCATGGGCACCTGGAAGTTCACAATGGAGCCCAGCTGCACCAAAAGGCCCATGGGGACGGTTTTGATATTCTTTCCGTGGGTTAAGCAGTTGTCCATGACAGACTGCATAAAGGCATCGGATCTCCCTTCGCAGTACTCCGTATATTGCTTGTCAAACTCGAAGTATTGCCGCAAAATCCCGTCATCAAAGCAGAAATCAAAGGCCTTGGTGGGCTCGCTTCTGGCATAAAGCCACAGCACCACTTCCGGCTCGTACAGCTTCAAAATGGTATCCGGGGTAAGATTCAGGCCCGAGGAGCCGCTCATCTTGCCGGCCACCCCCTTGATGCCGATAAATTCATATCCCTGGAACAGGGGGGCTTCGTAGCCGAAGATTTTCTCCGCCACCACCCGGCCGTTGTCGTAGCTGCCCCCGGGGCTGGCGTGGTCCTTTCCGCCGGGTTCGAAATCCACCCCTTCAAAGGCCCAGCGCATAGGCCAGTCCACCTTCCAGGCCAGCTTGCAGTTGGTATCGGTTTTGAAATCAAAAATCCCCTGAAACCCGCAGCTGCAGCTGTAATGGGCCACGGTATCGTTGTCTTTCAGGGAGTGGATCTTCGTGGTGTCCCGGTGGCAGTGAGGGCAGTAAATGCTGACGGGATAATAAGCTTCCCGCTCTCCTTCCTGGGCATCCTGGGTACGGAAGGAGTCCAGGATATCAAAGATTTCTCCCCGTTTTTTAAGGCTCAGCAGGATCTGCTCCCGGTAGGCGCCGCTGCGGTACATTTCCGCCTGATGCCGGTAGTCCAGGGGAATGCCGAAGGCTTCCATAGAAGCCTCAAATTCCTTCTCAAAATGCTCAGCGTAAGTGGCATGGCAGTCGCCAAAGGGATCCGGTGCATCCACATAGGGATAGCCGATGTACTGACCGAAATCATCCCGAACGGCCTCCACATTCTTAGGCACCTTCCGGAGCCGGTCGAACTCGTCCCAGGAAAAGAGGAGCCGGGCCTTTTTGCCGGCCCTCTCCAGGGCTTTCACCACGAAAAAGCTGGTGGCCACATCCCGGAAGTTGCCGATATGGACGGAGCCGGAGGGACTGATGCCGGCGGCGCAGACATATTCCTCCTTGTCCGGGCGGCGGGCTATAATTCTTTTTGCAATTTCATCTGACCAATGCATATAATATTCTACCTCAATTGATGTTTCCACTGCGGGCGGGCAATGCCCGCCCCTACGGTTTGGGCGGGTCGATGTGGGCATCGCCCCCTACGGGGAGGTCTGCAGGCTTCCTCGTAGGGGCGCATACCCTCATGCGCCCGCTTATTCTCTTACAACCTTGCAATAGCTTTTTTTGCCTTTTTTCAGAAGCAGGCCCTCTTCTCCGATCTCCTCTGGCTTCCAGGCGGCTTTGATATCCGTCACCTTCTCCTCATTGACGCTGACGCCTCCCTGGAGCACGGACTGTCTGGCTTCGGAACGGGTTTTAGTAAGGCCGCTGGCCACCAGCAGGGTCAGGATATCCACCTGTCCCTCCTTCACATCCTCTTCCGTGAGGTTGTAGCTGGGGACATTTTCCCCGCTGCCGCCGCCGGCAAAGAGTGCCTGGGAGGCAGCCTGAGCCCTCTCGGCCTCTTCCTCCCCGTGAACCATGGTGGTAAGTTCAAAGGCAAGCATGGCCTTGGCCTGGTTCAGCTGGGAGCCTTCCCAGCTTTCCATTTGCTGAATCTCCTCCAGAGGCTTAAAGCTCAGCATACGGATGCAATTCAGAATATCCGCATCCGGTAGATTCCGCCAATACTGATAGAATTCGTAAGGGGTGGTCTTGTCCGGATCCAGCCATACCGCGTTGCCGGCGGTCTTGCCCATCTTCTGGCCGTTGGAATCCGTCAGCAGGGTAATGGTCATGGCATGGGCATCCTGGCCCAGTTTCTTCCGGATCAATTCCGTACCGCCCAGCATATTGGACCATTGATCGTCCCCGCCGAACTGCATATTGCAGCCTTCATGCTGGAAGAGATAATAAAAATCATAACTCTGCATGATCATATAATTAAACTCGAAGAAAGACAGCCCTTTCTCCATCCGGTTTTTATAGCACTCCGCCCGCAGCATATTATTCACGGAAAAATGGGTTCCCACTTCCCGGAGGAGTTCCACATAATTCAGCTTTAAGAGCCAGTCCGCGTTGTTCACCATTTTGGCTTTGCCGGGGCCGAATTCGATGAAACGCTCCATCTGCCGGCGAAAACATTCCGCATTGTGATTGATATCCTCGATGGTTAGCATTTTCCTCATATCCGTCCGTCCGGAAGGATCCCCCACCAGGGTGGTGCCCCCGCCGATTAAGGCAATGGGTTTGTTGCCCGCCGCCTGCAGCCGCTTCATCAAAGTGAGAGCCACAAAATGCCCGGCAGTCAGGGAATCCGCCGTGCAGTCAAAGCCTATATAAAAGGTAGCCTTGCCCTCGTTCACCATATCCCGAATCAGTTCTTCGTTGGTAACCTGGGCGATCAGACCCCTGGCTTTTAATTCTTCATAAAGTTTCATAGCTGTTTGCTCCTTTTCCCCCGGTTATACGCAAGGGGTATAAACATACTGGATTATTATAGTATGATGGAAAAATCAAGTCAACAAAAACAAAGTTTTTTCACATTTTTGGAGATTAAGAAGTAGGAGGCGGTCCCTGAGCGGTCCCTGAGCGGTCCCTGAGCCTGTCGAAGGGCCTGTCAAAGGGCCGCCACTGAGCGGTCCCTGAGCTTGTCGAAGGGCCTGTCGAAGGGCCGCCACTCTCATCAGACCTCCAACAGCTCCTTCCGATACTGCAAAGGGGTCTTCCCCAGTTCCCGCTTAAAGCTTTCAATATAATAACTGGCCCCGGAAAAGCCGGATTCCAGAGCGATTTCACTGACGGACAAGTCCGTTTCTTCCAAAAGCTCAATAGAGCGGGTCAGGCGGTAGGACTTCAAATAATTGCCGATGGTATCCCCCGTCAGCTGCTTAAACTGGCGACAGCATTCGCTTGCGGAAAAGCCCACCGCCCGGCCCACCTCTTCCAGGGAAATGGCTTCCCGGTAGTGGGTCCGCAGATAGGAAATAATCTCCTGCACCGTTTCGTGTCCCTGCCCCGGCCGCCGGCTTTCCCCCTTATCCGGCCGCTGCACGGAAATCAGATTCAGCCAGAGCAAATGGATTTTCGCCTGGATGGACATTTCGTAGCCATAAGCTTTGATATCGTACAGCATGCCGATTTCCCGCACCATATCCAGCACCGCCTGATGGGCCGCTTTTTTGCTCTCCAGCTTCAGATGGCTGAACTGGCCCCCTTCCAAAAAAGGCTTCACATATTTTTCCGCAAAAATGCTGCCGGGATAGGATGTGAGCAATCGGGGATGGAAATCCAGGCAAAGATACGCCGCATTGGAATTCCCCTCCTCCCGGGCCATATGGAGGCGGCCGCTGTTAATAAAGAAACCATCTCCTTTATGGATTTCATACCCTTTTCCGTCCGCATAAAAGCACACGCTGCCCCGGGTCACCAAAGTCAGCTGTATTTCTTCATGCCAATGCCAATTGATGGTGCCCATGGCGCAGTCTTTCATGGCGTAATGATAAACGGCCACAGGAAACTCGAAGGTGCCGTGTTCTTTTTTTTCCCGCCGGTCATCGGTCACACTGATGGTAATCATATTTTTCCTCAAGATTGTTATATTTTCTGCCCATATTATGATACTAATTGCGGGAAAATGCAAGTATAATCATATCCATCAAACGATACGCCAAGTACGACAAGCCATTTAAGGAGGAAATCAAATGAAGTACGGTCGTAGCTACAATTTCTCTGCCGGCCCTGCCATGATGCCGGAAGCTGTTCTGGAAGAGATTCGGGACGAGATGATGAACAAAGACGGATCCGGCATGTGCGTCATGGAGATGAGCCACCGCTCCAAGGTGTTTGAAGACATCATCCATGAAGCCGAGCAGGATCTCAGGGATCTGATGGGCATTCCGGACAATTACAAAGTGCTCTTTGTTCAGGGCGGCGGCACCCTGCAGTTCGCCATGGTTCCCATGAACCTGATGAAGAACGGAGTGGCCTGCTATGTGGAAACCGGCACCTGGTCCAAGAAGGCCATTGCGGAAGCCAAGAAGTACGGCGAAGTGAAGGTGGTTGCCTCCTCCAAGGACCGTAACTTCCTGTATATCCCGGATTGCTCCGATCTGGATATTCCGGACAATGCGGACTATGTATATATCTGCGAAAACGAAACCATCAACGGCACGACTTTCAATGAACTGCCCAACACCAAGGGACATATCCTGGTATCCGACCAGTCTTCCATGTTCCTGTCCCGCCCCTGCGATGTTTCCAAGTACGGCCTGATCTGGGCCGGCGTGCAGAAGAATGTTGGCCCTGCCGGTCTGGCTATCGTCATCATCCGGGAAGACCTAATCCGGGAAGATCTGGCCACTTATGTCCCCACTTATATGAGCTACAAAACCCATGCGGATGCGGAATCTCTGTACAACACCCCCAACTGCTGGGCCATTTACTGCTGCGGCAAGGTCTTCAAGTACCTGAAGAACCTGGGCGGCCTGGAAGCCATGAACCAGATGAATATCGACAAGGCTTCCATTCTGTATGATTACTTCGAAGAAAGCAAGCTCTTCACCGCTCCTGTGGAGAAGAAGGACCGCTCCCTGATGAACGTGCCTTTCGTGACCCCCAGCGCAGAGCAGGATGCGGCGGTGGTGAAGGCCACGGTAGCCGCCGGCTTTGACAACTTAAAGGGCCACAAGAGCGTGGGCGGCCTGCGGGCTTCCATCTACAACGCCATGCCTAAGGAAGGCGTAGAAGCCCTGGTAGCATTCCTGAAAGATTACGAAGCGAAGCTGTAAGGGCGGATGTCTTTCGTCCTTCACAAAAGATAGCATCTTGCCCTCTCCCGCGTCCGGGAGAGGGCGAGGGGGTGGCGACTCTTGCCCTCCCCCTGACGAGGGGGAGGGTGCCGAACGAAGTGAGGCGGGAGGGGGCGACTCTTTCGCTTCGCTCCTCAGAATGACACACATAAAAAAGGAGATTGATTATGTCTGTACGAATTTTAGTCACCGACGGCATGGATGCCGGCGCTATGGAAACCCTGCGGAAAGACGGTTTCGAACTGGTCGAAAAGTTTTACGAGCCCGACGAGCTGGGCGCTGCCTTAAAGGATTTCGACTGCGTCATCATCCGCTCCGCCACCAAGATCCGCAAGGCTCAGCTGGATGCCTGCCAGGGCGGCAAGCTGAAAATGATTATCCGGGCCGGCGTGGGCATCGACAATATCGATGTGGATTATGCCAAGGAAAAAGGCATTGAAGTGAAGAATACCCCCAGAGCTTCTTCTCAGGCGGTAGCAGAACTGGCCCTGGGCCATATGTTCTCCTGCGCCCGCTTCATTTCTCCTGCCGGCCATACCATGCGGGAAGGCAAGTGGGAAAAGAAGGCCTACAGCAAGGGCATCGAAGTGCAGGGCAAAACCCTGGGCATCGTGGGCTACGGCCGCATCGGCCAGCACCTGGGCATCATGGCCAAGGGCATCGGCATGAAGGTTATCGCTTTTGATATCTTCCATATCCCGGGCATTGAAGAGCAGCTAGGCATTCCTTATGTGGAGATGGATGAGCTCCTCTCCCAGGCGGATTTCATTTCCGTCCATGCCCCCGCCGTGGATGGCGGCGCCCTCATCAGCGCGGAAAACATTGCCAAGATGAAGGACGGCGTGGTGATTATCAACACCTCCCGGGGTGCCAATGTGGACGAAGCCGCCCTGCTGGAAGCCCTGGAAAACGGCAAGGTACGGGCCGCAGGCCTGGATGTGTATGCGGACGAACCCGCCACCAATGTCGCCCTGTACAGCCATCCCATGGTCAGCTGCACCCCTCATATCGGCGCCGGCACCAAGGAGGCAACCAAGCGCATCGGCGAAGAGCTGGTAACCATCGTCAAGGATTTCTTTAAATAATCCCTGGGGGCGGCCATCGGTCGCCCTCCTTCCAAAAGGAGCTTTACATGAACAACGCATTTGAAACCTTAGGCTTCTCTCCTGCCGACATCCTGCTTCCCAAGGAAGCGGATATGACCAAATGGGCTGTGGTGGCCTGCGATCAGTTCACCTCGGAACCGGAATACTGGGAAGAGGTGGAACGCGTAGTAGGGGATGCCCCCTCTGCCAGAAGACTGATTCTGCCGGAAGCCCACCTGAACGACCCGGATGTGGAGGACCAGATTGCTTCCATCAATAAAACCATGGAGGAGTATCTGGAGAAGAACATCTTCACCGCCTATCCCGACGCCCTGATTTATATCGAGCGTTCCCAGTCCGACGGCAGCATCCGTCACGGCCTCATCGGCAAAGTGGATCTGGACTGCTACGACTTTACCCCTGGCAGCGGCGCCCTCATCCGGGCCACGGAAGGAACGGTCCTGGATCGCATTCCCCCTCGGGTAAAGGTGAGGAAAGACGCCCCCATTGAACTGCCCCATATCATGGTTCTGATTGACAACCCGGAAAAGACGGTGATCGAGCCTTTAACCGCCGATACCGCCGCCATGGAGCCGGTTTATGATTTTGAATTGATGATGAAGGGCGGCCATATCAAGGGCTGGCTTTTGAATGAGGCGCAGAAAACTGCCGTGGCCAAGGCTCTGAAAGACCTGGCTGCCCCGGCGGTACAGGAGGCCAAGTACGGCTTAAAGGAAGCGGCCCCCCTGCTTTACGCTATGGGAGACGGCAACCATTCCCTGGCCACTGCCAAGCGCTGCTTCGAGGATTTGAAGGAAAAGCTGGGGGATAAGGCCTATGAATCCCCGGCCCGCTACGCCCTGGTGGAACTGGTAAACAACCATGACGACGCCCTGGTCTTCGAGCCCATCCACCGGATCCTTTTCGATGTGAATCCCGTCGAAATCCTGGATGCCTTAAAGGCGGCCTATCCCGGCGCTTATGAAGGCGTAGGCGAGGGCCATGTGATCCGCTATTGCTACGGCAATACGGAAGGGGCTATTACCGTGCCCAATCCCTCCGTACAGCTGGAAGTGGGAACCCTCCAGAATTTCCTGGACTCTTTCCGGAAACATCGGGAGTTCGAGCTGGATTATATCCACGGAGATGACACGGTACGCCGCCTGGCCGCTGCCGATCACGCCTTAGGCTTCCTGCTGCCCCCTATGGGCAAGGAACAGCTCTTTAAGACGGTGATGGCGGACGGAGTGCTGCCCCGGAAGACCTTCTCCATGGGACATGCCCAGGACAAGCGCTATTACATCGAAGCCAGAAAGATCAAATAAAACAAGGGGCGGCCTCCGGGCCGCCTTTTATCATATTTTATTTAATTACAGCAGTATCTTCTCTGCTTCCTCTTTTGTGAGGCCCTGCGCTTTCATCAGCTTTTGT
>CADBFP010000053.1 GCA_902793995.1 uncultured Lachnospiraceae bacterium
TGTGAAGGATGAACAGCTGCTGGCCAAGTATGGAAGCCTGAATGTACCCAATGAAGCGGAAGTGAAGCTGGACAACAAGGAGGCTGTGAAGACGGATCCAGTAACGGTCACTCCGCCGGAGGAATTGGAACCGGAGACCGAACCTACCACTACCACGGAGAACGGCGAAAGCGAGGCGCCGGAACCCAGCTCCCAGGAGGAAGAGGAAAGCGAAGAGACCGAACCGGATGAAGGCGGATCGATCCCTCCTATAGAGGATGAGGAATCGGTACCGGTGGGGGATGAGACGGAAGTGCCGACAGAAGCTTCGCAGCCTGAACCGACCTTGCCTCCGGAGGAGATTGAGACGGAGCCTTCCCAGTCGGTACCTCCGGCGCCGGAAAGCGAGATTCCTACTTTGCCGGATACCGGTGATCACAGCAATTTGCTGCTGTATTTCGGGCTGATGTGCCTGGCTGCAGCAGGAAGCGGATTGTTGGTAGCGAAAGGGAAGAAAAAAGAAGATTAAAAAAGCATGATGTAAAAAAGTGCACCACGGGACCTGTCCCCGTGGTGCACTTTTTATTACCGTCCCTCCTTCTCCTTCCGGTACTGCAGGGGCGGCACTCCCACCTTCTCCCGGAAAATCTTGGTGAAATAACTGGAACTGTTAAAGCCGCACTGCAAGGCGATTTCCGCCATGGACAGGGTGGTGCCCGTCAGAAGCGGAATGCTCTGGGAAATGCGGTAATCCGTAATATGGGTCACAATGGAGCTGTTGTAGCTGGCGTGGAACAGGCGACTGCATTCGCCTTTGCTTAGATGCACATGCCGGGAAATATCCTCTATGGAAATGGATTCCGCAAAATGATCATGAATATACTGGAGCATGGCATGGGCCTCCGGCCGCTCCAGACGGACCGCTTCGTTGGAATGGGTCTCCGCAAAAATCAGCAGATATTTCCAAACTTTCAAAAGCTGCCCGAAGGTATCCAGTTCGTAACCGAATTCCTTGTTTTGGATCAAGCTAAAGAGCAGCAGAATCTCATCAATCACCAGCTGCTGCTCCGCCAGCTGGGAGGAAAAGGCGATGATCTGTGTCCGGGGGCTGTTGGCATAAGGCAGAAAATATTTTTGCTCCACTACGCTGCCGTGGTATAAAGTCAGCAGGGAAGGTTTGATATTCAAACTCAGATAGCGGGCGGATTCCGGATTGGTAGGCCGGGACATGTGGGCGCAGTTGGAATTAATGAACACCCCGTCGCCGGCCTTTAACAGATAATCCTGCCCCATACAGCTCATTATCATTTCCCCTTCCAATATGTAAGAGAACTGGATTTCTTCATGATAATGCCAGTCGTTAAACTCCCGGGGCTTATCCTTCAGGAAGGTTTCATGGACCACCAAAGGGAACTCATAAGCCATCTCGAAACGGGCCATTTGCTTTTCATCTACGTAAAACATTAGTAAAAACCTCCCGATTCCGCACAATCTTTATAATTCTTCGCCCATATTTGATAGAAAAATAACAATATACCTGTTAGGATTATAATAGTTAATTAGAATTTTGTCCAGTACAATTTAATAATAATAAGCGAAAAGCGTGGCGATGGCACGTATATTAAGTTTACGCCGTGACTTGCGTCAAGAATGGCCGCAGTATTTTTGTAAAATACCTGCTTTCCCAAAAAAAAAGTTATAAAAATGGGAACAAATCAAAACAGGGAATAATTATAAAATGATAATAAAGGAGGATACCAGGATGTTTAAGGTTGACTTGAACAGCGATCTCGGAGAGAGCTTCGGCGCTTATACCTTAGGGATGGATGCCGAGATTCTCAAGTTTGTTTCCTCGGCCAATGTAGCCTGCGGCTACCATGCGGGGGACCCCCTGGTGATGGAGGTTACCGTCAAACTGGCCAAGGAAGGATCCGTGGCGGTGGGAGCGCATCCCGGCTTCCCGGATCTCATGGGCTTTGGCCGCCGGAATATGGTGCTGAGCCCCAAGGAAGTAAAGTCCTATGTCAAGTATCAGCTGGGGGCCCTTTTGGCCTTCACCCGGGGGCAGGGGATTCCCCTGCAGCATTGCAAGCCCCATGGCGCCTTATACAACATGGCAGCTAAAGACAAAGCCATGGCCATGGCGATTGCGGAAGCCATCCGGGATGTGGACGATCAAATCATCCTCCTGGGGCTGGCCAACAGCGAAATGATCGAAGCCGGCAAGGAAGCGGGCCTCCGGGTTGCCAGTGAAGTCTTTGCGGACCGGGCTTACCAGGCGGACGGCACCCTGGTGCCCCGCAGCCAGCCCGGCGCCGTGATCCACGACACCAAGGAAGCCATTGCCCGCACCGTCCGCATGGTAAAGGAAGGCAAAGTGACGGCGATTACCGGAGAAGAGGTTCCGCTGTCCGTAAATTCCATTTGTGTACACGGAGACAACCCCTCCGCCCTGGCCTTTGTGGAAAGCATCCGGGGAACACTGATTGCGGAAGGCGTCTCTATCGTGCCTCTTGCGCAGATCGTGTAAAATAGGGAACGCGTTTCCCGTTTTATCTAAAGAGCCTCAATGAAGGGAAAGGAGAAAACCATGAGCGACAACAAAAACACCCCTGCCGGCCCTACGCTTGATCAGAAGAAAGCAGCTCCGGCCAAGAACACCTCCATTATGCTGGGCGCTGCCCTGCTGATGGCCACTTCCGCCATCGGTCCCGGCTTTTTGACCCAGACCAGTAACTTTACGGCTACCTATCTGGCTTCCTTCGCTTTCGTCATCGTGATGGTTATCATCATGGATATGATTGCCCAGACCAACATCTGGTCCATCATCGCAGCCTCCGGCCTCCGTGGCCCGGAAATCGCCAACAAGGTGCTGCCCGGCCTGGGCGTATTCCTGGTGGTGCTGGTGGTAATCGGCGGTCTGGCCTTCAACATCGGCAACTGCGGCGGCGTGGCCTTAGGTCTCAATGCCATCTTCGGTCTTAATGAAAAGATCGGCGCAGCCATCGCCGGTGCTCTGGCTATCTGCATTTTCCTTTCCAAGAGCGGCAAGGGAATCGTGGACCGGGTAGCTCAGGCGGCCGGTGCCGTTATCATTCTGGTTATGCTCTATGTGTGTATCAGCTCCAAGCCTCCCGTGGGGGATGCGGTGGTGCATATTTTCACCCCTAACGAGCCTCTGAAAATGGTGCCTGTGATCCTGACCCTGCTGGGTGGCTCCTGCGGCGGCTATATCACCTTCTCCGGTGCCCACCGTCTGCTGGATGCAGGCTACGGCGGCAACACAGAAGATGTGAAATACTTCCGTAAATCCGTGCTCACCGGTATCAGCGTATCCGGCACCGTCCGTATCCTGCTGTTCCTGGCAGTGTTGGGCGTATGTACCGCCGGTTCCGTGGCTGTGACCGCCAATATCGACGCCATTAAGGGCGCCGCCAACCCCGCCGCCAAGGCCTTCGAACTGGCCATCGGCAACGCCGGCCGGGTGCTCTTCGGTATCGGTTTGTTCGCCGCCGGCATTACCTCCGTAATCGGAGCGGCTTACACCTCCGTTACATTCCTTTCCACCCTGCATCCCTTCATCAAGAAGAATGACCGCTGGTTCATCATCGGCTTCATCGCTTTCTCCACCCTGATCATGGTAATCCTGGGCGGCGCCAAGCGCATGGTTATCCTGGCCGGTGCCGTGAACGGTCTGATTCTGCCGATCTCCCTGGCCAGCGTGCTTCTGGCAGCCCGCAAAAAGAGTGTGGTGGGAGAATACAAGCATCCTATGTGGCTTTGGATCCTGGGCTGGATTGTGGCGGCCATTGCTGCCTACCTGGCCATCACTGCACTGCCTAACCTGGCCAACCTGTTCAAGTAATGCCCTGTCGGGAGGGCGGATCCTTCTGCCCTCCCTTAAAAGGAGGACTGTCTAATGGAACAAGTACGTTTTTTACTGACCGGAGACACATCCCTTTCCGTGGAATTCGGCAATGAAATCAAGGAAAGCATCAACCACGATATCCGGGCCTATAAAATCGCCCTGGAAAAGGCGGAAATCCCGGGCATTGTGGAGACGGTGCCGACCTACCGTTCATTGATGGTGCATTATAATCCCCGGATCATCCGGAATGGGGAACTGAAAGAAAAGCTGGAAAAGCTGCTGAGCGAGATGGGGGATATTGAGATTCCTCCCAGCCCGGTGCTGGAAATCCCGGTGCTTTACGGCGGCGAAATGGGGCCGGATCTGCCCTTCGTGGCCGAAAATGCGGGCCTTTCGGAAGAGGAAGTCATCCGCATCCACAGCGGCACGGAATACCTGATTTACATGCTGGGATTTACCCCGGGCTTTACCTACTTGGGGGGCATGAGTGATAAGATCGCTACGCCCCGGCTGCAGCAGCCCCGGGTGAAGATTCCTGCGGGCTCTGTGGGAATAGCAGGTTCGCAGACAGGCATCTATCCCATCGATTCCCCCGGCGGCTGGCAGCTCATCGGCCGGACGCCTCTCAAAATGTACGACCCGAACCGGGAAACACCCATTTTGCCGGAGGCGGGCCAGTATATGAAGTTTTATCCCATTGACCAGGCGGAGTACGACCGCATCTTAAAGGAAGTGGAAGAAGGCCGCTATCAGCTGAAGACCCACGAGAGAAAGGAGGCCTGAGATGAGTATCCGCGTTATACAGCCCGGGGTTCAGACCACTGTTCAGGATTTAGGCCGCTTCGGGTATCAGCAATACGGGGTACCCGTGGCAGGAGCCATGGATCCCCACAGCATGAAACTGGCTAATATTCTCCTGGACAACGACCCGGGAGAGGCGGTGCTGGAAATCACCATCATGGGGCCCCAGCTGCTCTTTGAAGAGGCCAATTATGTGGCCTTGACCGGCGGCGATTTGGGGGCCACCCTGGATGGGCAGCCCATGCCCCGCTATCAGGCTGTCCTGATTCAGCCTGGTCAGACCCTGCGTTTTCTAGGCCTGAGAAACGGCTGCCGGGCCTACCTGGCCTTTGCCGGCGGCCTGGATATCCCTGTGGTAATGGGCAGCCGCTCCACTTATCTCAAGGCAAAGATGGGCGGGTTCCAGGGCCGGAAACTGGAAGCAGAAGATGTGCTTCGGTTCCGGGCTCCCAACCTGGAACTCCCCTTCCCGGAGCGGCGCCGTCTGGGGGCGGATTTTGTGCCCCAGAAGCAATATGAATTGCGGGTGATTTTAGGGCCTCAGGACGATTATTTTACGGAGGCGGGCCTGGCCACCTTCTTTAAGGAGGTTTATACCGTCAGCGCCGAATTCGACCGCATGGGCTGCCGCCTGGAAGGGGCGGTGGTGGAGCATAAAAACGGCGGCGACATCATTTCCGACGGCATTGCCTTCGGCGCCATCCAGGTGCCCTCCGCCGGAAAGCCCATCATCATGGCGGCGGACCGCCAGACCACCGGGGGCTATACCAAGATTGCTACGGTGATTTCCGCGGATTTCCGCTATCTGGGCCAGCTTAAAGGCGGTGACAAGGTGCATTTCGTTCCTATTTCCGTGGAACAGGCGGAAAACTCCCTGTTCCTGGAGCAGCAGTATTATCAAATGATCATCGATTTCTTTAATCGGGATCGGAATATGTCATAAAGGAGGTACACTATGGCATTCGATATCAGCCCTTATGTAAATATGAAACCCTCGGAAGTGCGTCAGCTGATCCGGGAAGGCAAGATTGATTTCCCCACTGCCGGCATGTGCGCCGGTTATGCCCAGGCGAATCTGGTGATTCTGCCCCCGGAATATGCGGCGGATTTTGAAGAATATGCCAAACTGAATCCTTTCCCCTGCCCGATCCTGGAGATCATCAAAGGGGAACAGCCTTTAACCCACGCCATGGGGGAGGGCGGCAATATCTGCACGGATATTCCCAAGTACAGGATTTACGAAAACGGCGTGTTTGTAAAAGAAGTGACAGATGCTTCCGCTTACTGGAAAGAAGGTTATGTGGGCTTTTTGATCGGCTGCTCCTTCTCCTTTGAAGAAGCGCTGATGCGGGAAGGCATCGAAGTGCGGCATATCGCCCAGGGCCGGAATGTGCCCATGTATAAGATGCCTGCTTTCCCCACTAAACCCGCGGGCCCCTTCTCCGGTCCTATGGTCTGCTCCATGCGTCCCATGACTCCGGAGAATGCCTGGAAGGCGTATCAGATTACCTACAAGATGCCCAATGTGCACGGGGCCCCCATCCATATGGGACCGGCGGAAGCCGTAGGCATTGCGGATGTGATGAAGCCGGATTACGGCGAGGCCGTAGATATTTACCCCGGTGAGATTCCTGTTTTCTGGCCCTGCGGGGTGACCCCTCAGGCGGCGGTGGAGAATGCCAAACCTCCCATTGTCATTACCCACGCTCCGGGCCATATGTTCATCACGGATATCGTAAATGCGGAATTGAACGATTATCTGGAAGATCTGAAACAGAAGTAAAGGGGACAGCAGCGGGAAAGGCTGCAAAAGTGTCATCCCGGACCGCAGGGGCAGTCATTGCCTGCCCTTGTGACCCGGGATGGCTATTTTATTGACGAGGCTTTTTTAACCACAGTACCATGTCGCGGATGCTGCTTTCCAGAGAGCGGGGCCTGAATCCCAGGACGGATTCCGCTGCCTTGCGGCTGAAGCGGCCGTTGGAATCCAGCACCCCCACGGCATAGGGAGTAAAGAAGAGGGGAATCCGCCGCAGCAGGCACCATTTCTCATAAAACGGCGCCACCAGCCTGGCCAGTTTGATAGGCAGAAATCCCACTTTCTTCCGGATGGAAGCGGCGTTTTTGGCGGCCTCCAGAATATCCTGAATGGAGGCATAATGGCCGGAGAGAATATAGCCGTGACCCGGGAGGCCCTGCTTAGTACAGGCCAAAATGCCGGCGGCCACATCCCGCACATCCACAAAATCATACCCGCCTTTGACCGCCAGGGGCAGTTTGCCGGAAAGGTAGGAGAGGAGCAGCTGCGAAATACTGCCCTCGCCCCGGTCATTGGGACCAATGATGCCGGAAGGAAATACCAGGCTGACATTCAGTCCGGCCTCAGCGGCCTCCAGCACCAGGGCGGTGGCCATGGCTTTGCTTTTGGCATAATCCCCCTGCACCAGATCCGGGGAAAAATGGGTTTCTTCCGTGATTTCCGTTCCCTTGGGTTTCTCCGGTATGGCGTGGACGGAGCTGACATGCACCAGTTTGCCCACCCCTTTTTCCCGGCAGAGGCGGAGAATGTTTTTGGTACCGCCCACATTGACGTCATAGATCTTTTGACCGGGGTTGGAGGCCACGGAAACAATACCAGCGCAGTGAATCACGCAGGTATCTTCATCTGCCTGGGCGAAGAAAGGCTCCAGAGAGGCGGCATCGCAGACATCGCCGTAGATTTTTTGGACATAGCCGGGCAGGGCGTCCGCCAGGGGATCTTTTTCCAGAACCAGGGCCCGGATCTCCGCCGGGGAGTCTTTAAGGGCCTCCAGGAGGGTGCTTCCCAGGAAGCCGCTGCCGCCGGTGATTAAATATTTCGTGTACATGATGTTTCTCCTGTTTTAGGACCATTGGCCTAGCGGCAAATGTGCAATGAGGAATGGCATAACGGCTGATGCGGGCGGGCAATGCCCGCCCCTACGCCGCGGTCCGGGGACGGATATTTGCGGGTGGATACGGCGGGTGGCGGTTTCAAAAACCATGTTGCAAATTGCTGCGTAGGGGCGACCATTGTGTCAAGTAGCACATGGTTTACAAGTTGTTCGAGGACATGGTTTACAACTTTTTGTCCTCCCCGGATGGTTCAAAGCGAGGGTCTCCTTCAGCGAGAT
>CADBFP010000054.1 GCA_902793995.1 uncultured Lachnospiraceae bacterium
CCACAAGCGTCCCAACGGCGAATCCGGCCTGACCCTCATCAAGGGCAACCTGTACAAGGGCGAAAACATCGCCATGGGTCAGAAGACCTGCGCCGCCGTCATGAGCGCCTGGTTCAACTCCGCCAGCCACAAGGCCAACATGCTGGGCAAGAACTACACCAAGGTTGGAGTAGCCGGCTACGAAGTAAACGGCCAGATCTACTGGGTGATGGTATTCTCCTCCTAATCAGACGACACAGAACAGATTGTTCTTCCTTCTTGAAAAAGACCCGTCCGGCAAATCGGACGGGTCTTTTCTTGTATGCAGGCGGATAAAAGGCGGCTGATGCCCGCCCACATATTTATACCATCTCCTGGGCTGCCCGGGCGATGTCTGCCCCGGTCAGGTGGAAATGCTCCAGCAGCCCCGCCGCGGGGCCGGAGGTGCCGAAGGCATCCTGCATCCCCATGCGCCGCACAGGGCAGGGCTCTTTTTCTGCCAGAAGGGCGCAGACCGCTTCCCCCAGGCCGCCGATTACCGAATGCTCTTCGCAGGTAAGAATCTTGCCGCAATCCCGGGCCGCTGCCAGCACCAGTTCCTCATCCAAAGGCTTGATAGTGCCCAAGTTGATCACCCGGGCCTGAATCCCTTCTGCCGCCAGAAGTTCCGCGGCCTTTAAGGCCTCCGCTGTCATCAGGCCGGTGGCCAGGATGGCGATGTCCTTTCCGTCCCGCAGCACTTCCCCTTTGCCAATCTGGAAAAGGGCGTCCTCTTCGTGGATTACCGGGACGGCAAAGCGGCCGAAGCGGATATACACCGGACCTTTGTGGGCATAAGCGGCCTGCACCGCCGCCCGGGCTTCCACCGCATCGGAGGGGCACATCACCACCATGCCGGGGAGGGTGCGCATGAGGGCAATATCCTCGTTGCACTGATGGGAAGCGCCGTCTTCCCCTACGGTAATCCCCCCGTGGGTGGCGCAGATTTTTACATTGGCCAAGGTGTGGGCGATGGAATTGCGCACCTGCTCAAAGGCCCGTCCCGCCGCAAACATGGCAAAGGTGGAGACAAAGGGCACCAGCCCCATGGCGGCCATGCCCGCCGCCGCTGCCATCATATTGCCTTCCGCAATGCCGCAGTCGATATGCCGCTCCGGGAAGGCCTCCCGAAAGAGGATGGTCTTGGTGGCTTCCGCCAGATCCGCATCCAGCACATATATATCCGGGTGCTGAGCCCCCAGCTCTGCCAGGGCTTTTCCGTAAGCCTCCCGGGTCGCGATTTTCTTGATTTCCATGTCTTACTCCTCCCCCTTTAAGGCGGCCAGCCGGGCGGAAAGCTCCGCCATGCCCTGGGCATATTGTTCGTCATTGGGAGCCTTGCCGTGCCAGCCCACCTGGTTTTCCATAAAGGATACGCCTTTCCCCTTGGTGGTCTTCATCAGGATGGCCGAAGGGACACCTTTGGTCTTTCGAGCAGTCTCGAAGGCCTCCTCGATCTGTTCAAAGTCATGGCCGTCTATGGGCAGGGTCCGGCAGCCGAAGGCGGTGAGCTTATCCGCAATGGGATAGGGGCTCATTACCTGCTCAATGCTTCCGTCTATCTGGAGATTATTGTTGTCTATGATGACGCAGAAATTATCCAGTTGATAATGCCGGGCGAACATGAGGGCCTCCCAGACCTGCCCTTCCTGGATTTCCCCGTCCCCTAAAAGGGTATAGACCCGAAGATTTTTTCCCTCACGCTTGGCGGCCAGCGCCATGCCGGCGGCGGCGGAAATGCCCTGGCCCAGGGAGCCGGTGGAAAAATCCACCCCGGGGGTTTTGTGCATATCCGGGTGGCCCTGGAGGCGGCTGCCTATTTTCCGCAGGGTGGTCAGCTCTTCTTCCGGGAAGAAGCCCTTAAGGGCCAGCACGGCGTACAGCCCCGGGGCGCAGTGGCCCTTGGAGAGGACGAAACGGTCCCGTTCCGGCCAGTCGGGGCGGGCGGGATACACCTGCATTTCCTTAAAATACAGGTAAGTCAGCACATCCGCGGAGGACAGGCTGCCACCGGGGTGGCCGGATCCCGCCGCATGGGTGGCGCTTAAGATTCCCATCCGGGCCCGGGTGGCCAGGAGGGACAGTTCTTTCAGGCTTTGTTCATTCATAAAAGTATTCCTCTTTTTTGACTCCCGGGGCAGAAGCCAGCCCCGGGATGGCTACATGCAGCAACATAAGAAGAATACTAAAAAATGGGGGATTTGTCTATAGGGGAGAGGGAGTAGGAATTAGGCGTAGGGGCGGGCATTGCGACGGCGCACAGCGCATAGTCCTTTAGGGCCCGCCCGGGAAATCAGAAAATGGATGCATGCAACCGCCCCTATTAGGGGGTTATGGAATTAGGAGAGGACAGGGGAGGATTTGCATTGCTGCCCGCCAGGATGACAAAGATAATCAGCAGGGCCAGAGCCATCAGGAGGGCGGCGCAGAGGGCAATTTGCCAGGGTGTAACGCGCTGCCCTTTTTGTTTTTTAAGCACAATCCAAACCAGAGAAGACAGGGCGGCTAAAGCCAGGCATACCAGGAAGGCCACGGACAGTTCCTGTGAATAGCGGGTAAAAAAATTCATCATAATCTTAGTCTCCTTTCATCAATCCCCGGGGGTGACGATCAATCCCATATTCGTGCCGTAAACCTGGCGCATGTCCTGATCGAAAATCTGGATGAAGCCGGTGAGATCCTCCGGCTCATTGGTCTCATGGCTTGCCGGATGATCCATCAGCCAGGTCCGCACCGTATAGCCGGCATCATTTTTTACATCCAGATAGAGGCGTAAAGAGGCGTCGGCTTCCGCATTTTCGTATGTCTTGTCCAGGATATAGCTGTCGGCGCCGTAGGAACTTAAGGAGAGGGGACGCGTCTCCACCACCTTGCCCCCCAATTCCGTCACCAGATTAATCTCCGTGGGGCTGACCAGGTCTTTTGTGTCAGAAAGTTTCAGGCTGACCTCGCCCTTAATGGACAGGGTTTTGTTTTGATACTTCGTTTCCACCTGTATCACATGTCCTTCGCCGCAGGGCATGAAAAGCTGCCAAAGAGGACCGCAGGGGATGCCCTCCAGTATCTGGGTCCGCTGCACGCCCCCCTTTTCTTCCACCAAATGTGGCGGGGTGTGGGCTTCCGGCTTAAACCAGTCAAAGCTCAGGCCCGCGCTGAAGCGGCCGCCGGGCAGAGGCGTCAGTTCCTTCTCCAGACCGCCCCAAAACAGGCGGTAGCGGGTATCATTGCCAGGGGTTTTGGGGATGATGGTAATGTCAAGCCTGCCCGTGCCCCGGGCAGCATCCAGCTGGCTGAAGCTCCAATCAAACTCCGCGATGGGGGGATTGGCCGCTTCTTCCATCCGGGCGCTCAGATTGTCCAGCTTGCTGTTTAATTGCTGATAATAGAAGGCCATATTGTGATTTATGTTCTGGAGCTCCTGGGTCTGGGAGGATATTTTGGCCAGGCTGATGGCATTCCAGACCAAAAGCAGGATCACCAGCAGCCAGGGCACAAACTCCGCCGGAGAGGCCGTGCGGTGCCGGGGCTGAGGGGGGAGGCCGCCTTCCTCAGAGGCATCGGCGCTCTGGGAAAGGGCCGCGTTTAAGCGGCGCCGGTACAGCAGATAGGCGATCAGGCCTATGAGGGCGGCTGCCAGCAGGGGGATCAATATGACGAATGATACTCTTGAAGCGTACATGAATAACCTCCTAAATGTTGAAAAATTCCCGGAAAGCGCTGTAATAGCTGCGGGTCACATCCACCACCGTTCCGTCGGAGAGGGTGAGGATAAACTTCATGGAGAGGGCAGGCCGGATCTTTTTTACATGCCGCCGGGCAATAATCACGGAGTTGCTGATGCGCAAAAAGCGGCCCGGGTCCAGCATTT
The DNA here is from genome assembly GCA_902793995.1 of uncultured Lachnospiraceae bacterium. Lineage (GTDB taxonomy): Bacteria > Bacillota > Clostridia > Lachnospirales > Lachnospiraceae > UBA6987. Next base: position 3,887 of record CADBFP010000054.1, read on the forward strand.
CTGCCAGCTGGTACAGGCGGTCCGCGGCCTGATACGAGCCCTGGGCGGTGTGCACTTCCACCCGGTGGCCGTAGCTTTCCATGAAGATGATGTCCTCCACCGCCAGGCGCACCCGTTCTCCCCGGGAATCCCGAACATTCAGGAAGGCGGGATGGACCTGTGTCTCGCTTAGGAGAAAGGGGGCTACATCGTCAATTTGAAAGCCGGCTTTTTCCAGCTTTTCCGCGATTTCCGCCCTATGGGCTTCACTGACCAGAAGTCTGATTTTCAAAGCACTTCTCCTTTCCAATCTGTCCTACGCCCCATTGTACATAGTGGCGGACAAAAAACAAGCCTTTCGGCACAGCTTGCACCAAAAGGGCTCATGGATTGCAGAACGGGGGCGGGCATGGCCCCTTGTTTTCGGGGACGCCTTGGCTGGCGGATATGCGTAGGGGCGACTATCAGTCGCCCGCCAGGGATGATATGGCACCATGGCGTAGTATGGCAGCAAAATGCCCCAAAGCACCTGCCCCCGGGTGCAGACGCCTGCACTCCCAACTCCCTTGGGCGACTGATAGTCGCCCCTACGAAGGGATTCCTTGGCATCGCCGGGGATGACATGCATATTTATCTGTAGGTGTGGATGTCATTGCAGAGGCAAACCCCGGGAATCTCTGAACTTGCCAGCGGCAATCAAAAAGATATCTGATATCCATCCAATACCAACCATTCCTGCGGTACATAGGTAGAGGATACCTTTTCCTTTTTTTCCAACATAGAATTGATGTACACCGAGAAAGCCGAAAAAGACGCAAAGCCACAGGGCAACGTTTTTGGATTTTGAATATGCTGCTAAATCATTGGCCACCACCCAAGTATTACCGCATTCTTTGCAAATTGCCACAGTTTTATGGGCACCCCTAACACCTGTTGATTCACGCTGAATCGCTATTTTTTCTCCTTTACATTTGGGACAGTTCACAGTGAAAGACCTCCAGGCAAGATTAATGTGCTCAAATAATAACTCAAATGAGTTAAGAAAAGCAATAGATAATTGTTATTCTCTGTCATGTGGAGGATGGAGACCAATAATGACAATAGGAGCCGCTGTAAAAGAACGCATCATAGAGTTGTGTAGAGAAAAGGATATTTCTCTCAATATGCTTTGTACATTAAGCGGCGTAACACAGTCTACAATCAACAATATAGTGAGCGGACGCAATAAAAGTACCACTATTTCCACAATCAAAAAGTTTTGTGATGGTTTGGAAATAACCATTCAGGATTTCTTTAATTCCCCGATATTTAATGATTTAGACCAGGAACTGTAGATAAAGTAGCCAGTGAGTCGCATTCATAACCAAGGGCGAGCAATGATCGTCCTATGAGTGCGAGAGTTTGCACCAGGGGGACAGGTCCCTTGGTGCATTTTTTATCGCCGCAGGTGGGCTTTGTCCCGGCCGATGTGGCATTTGGCTTCGGACAGAAGGCAATTGTGGCGGCAGCCGCCGCAGTGAAGGGATTTTTTGCTGGCCCGGATCCGGTCCAGGGGCCGGATGCCGAAGAGCCGGGGCTTTTCGATTAAATACCCCTCCTTTTTCAGCAGGGACAAAAGAAGACGGAGCCGCTCCGGGTGAGAGATCAAAACGCAGTCCGCATCCTGTTTTTCCAATTCGGTCAGAAAGGCTTTGCTTTCGGCCCGGGCCTGTGCCCAGGCGTCGCTTTTCCGGAAGGCTTTGGCCCCTTCCTGCAGCCAGCGGCGGAAAGGGGCAGCTTCTTTCATGGATTCCGGCGCAGGAAACAGAGGCTCGCCAAGGGCCTCGGCGGTCTGCGCCGGCACCTGGCCGAAAGCGTGGCGCAGGGTCTGGGCGGCCGCCGGCAGGGGGCTGCAGTAGTAGATATAAGCCCCGGAGGCGGTTTTGCCCGGGGCAGCCTCCCGGGGAAGGGCCTGGTAAAAGGCGGTCTGCAGGGTGGAAAACTCCTCCTGCCGGCAGGCCTGGTCCAGGTCAAACTCCCCGGGGAGACTGCAAAGAAGAATGATTTTCATACAGGTATTATACCAGGTTCTGGGGGGCGCCTTTCAGCCAGGCCTTCAGGTTCTCAAACACGATTTCCGCCCGCAAAGTCATGGACTGCCTGGTGGCGAAGGCCACATGGGGGGTCAGCAGGGTGTTGGGGGCGGAGAGCAAAGGCGTATCCAGGGGCAGGGGCGGCTCTATATCGAAGACATCAATCCCGGCCCCGGCAATGAGGCCCTCTTCCAGAGCCCGCACCAGATCTATTTCTACTACCACCGGACCCCGGGCCACATTGATGAGCAGGGCGGAGGGCTTCATGAGGGAGAGCTTTTCATAATCCATGAGGCCCCGGGTGGAATCGTTCAAAGGGCAATGCAGCACCACGATATCCGAGCGCTTCAGCAGATCTTCCATCCCCGCTTCTTCCACATAATCCGGGAAGGGAGCGGTGCTTTTGTGGCGGGTTGCCAGCACTTTGGCGCCGAAGGCCTGCATCAATTCCCCCGTGCGGGAGCCGATCTTGCCGAAGCCGATAATGCCGGCGGTTTTACCTTTCAATTCTCCCCCCACCAGGCCCTCCTTGGTGGCGCCGGCCCGGACCCGCTCCTGTACCTGAGGGATGTTCCGCAGCAGGGACAAAGCCATGCCCAGCACCAGCTCCGCCACCGACTCGTTGGAGTAGCCGGAAGCATTGCTCACGGGGATATTCCGGCCCCGGGCGGCCGCCAGACCTACATGGTCCACGCCGGTGAAGGCCACATCAATGAATTCCAGCTTTTCGGCTGCTTCGATCACCTCTTCCGGCAGGGGCATATTGGCCAGAATCAGGGCGTGGGCATCCTTCACCTCTTCCTTCAGGGCGGGGATGTCCGTGGTCTTGGGATAGGAAACGAATGCCGCTGCCCCTTCAAAGGGCTGCTGAAAGCCCTTTAGTTCTTCGTCGGAAATGCCTAAAGATTCCAGAATAACAACTTTTTTCATGGCACAAGATCCTTTTCTTTTCCCGGGCCGGGCCAGGGAGAGTATCAATAGGGTGACAAGAAAAGGATACAAAAAAAAGGGGGCGTTGTCTATAGGGTTTTGTAGACTAACTATTATAAGTCAAGCACATTTTTCAGATTGATCGGGGGCCCGCCCCCGAACCCCTGGTACCTCACCGAACAAGTTCGGCGAGGCTCGAA
>CADBFP010000055.1 GCA_902793995.1 uncultured Lachnospiraceae bacterium
CAGTTACATTGCCATTTAATTTTGAACCGGATATTGTACGCATTAGAAAAGAAAATGAAAAAGAACAAGACAGAAAAAGATTAACTGAAAGCCAAAACAAGGTATTGGAATATCTGAAACAACACAGATATGCTCATTATCAGGATATTGTAGATGATTGTGAAGTGAGCCTTAGTGGAGCTAAGAAGATTGTTACAAAACTAAAAGAAGAGGGATTCTTGATTAGAGGAGGAACCAAGAAAAATCCGGAATGGATTACGAGGTGGATTTGAATTTATCCGCATCTGTAATGTTGGTAAATTGCTGGTAAGAAAAAGTCTTTTACCAACATTACCAACATGCGTTGGACATAAGAAGAGGTATTAAGAATGATAAAGATCCTATTCGTTTGTCACGGCAAGCCAAGATGGCAAATATATCAAGGGGTTTCTTAACTTGTCATAATTCAGCCCCAAGATATTGCAATCTGTGAGAAATTAGGAAAATCTTAATGTTTTCTCATGAAATAATAAGGATGTGCTGTGTTTGACTTTGATAATATAATATATACTCTTTGAAGGGAGAGTGACTTCATGTCTAATAAAATATTAGTAGTCGATGACGAAACAGAAATTGCGGATTTAATAGAAGTCTATTTGAAAAACGAAAACTACACTGTATTCAAATTTTATACGGCCCAAGAAGCCCTTAACTGCATTGAAACAACCCCCATTGATCTTGCAATTTTGGATATTATGCTTCCTGACATAGATGGATTCACTCTATGCAAGAAAATCAGGGAACATCATACCTACCCCATCATCATGCTGACAGCCAAAGATGCTGAGACTGATAAAATTACCGGCCTTACTCTTGGAGCGGATGATTACATTACAAAGCCGTTTCGCCCTCTGGAGATGATTGCACGGGTAAAGTCTCAGCTTCGCCGGTATCAAAAGTACAATCCTGCTCATTCTGATACCGGTGAAACCTCGTCTGCCGCATCAGAAGATAATCTTGTTTGCGGTTCCTTGACAATGAATATCAAGGCACATACCTGCTTTTTGGGGGAAACGCCCTTGGTGCTGACACCTACGGAGTTTTCGATCCTGCGTATTCTTCTGGAAAATACCGGGAATGTAGTCAGTTCAGAAGATTTGTTTCACAAAATCTGGCAGGACGAGTATTACAGCAAATCCAACAACACCATCACCGTTCATATCCGCCACCTGCGGGAGAAAATGGGAGATAGCATGGACAAGCCCAGATTCATTAAGACGATATGGGGGGTAGGATATAAAATTGAAAGTTGATAAAAAAGACGAATACTTTGCTTTTCAATCCAAACTCATTCGACGAGTTTGCATGAATGTCATTACCTCTATCGTTGTGGTGGTGGGGCTGTATCTTTTCATCTGGAAACAGCGAATTGGCGATCTGATTGTATGGATTCTGGAAACCGTATTCGACATGAAGCATGAAGCAGCATTTTATTATTACAGTGACCATTTTCGAGGTAATAAAGAAATTTTTTTCGCTGTGGCCGTTCTTCTAATATTTACAGTCCTCATGGTACGAATTTTCCGGTGGGTTACCGGCTATTTCAGAGAGGTCAATCAAGGGATAGAGTCATTGCTGGCAGACGATGAAAAGCAAATCCAGTTGTCACCGGAAATGATGCCTTTTGAGCGGAAGCTAAACTCTGTAAAACAAACTTTAGCAGAACGAAAAATGGAAACCGCTTTGGCTGAACAGCGGAAAGACGAATTGGTTATGTACCTGGCCCATGATATTCGGACCCCACTCACATCTGTAATTGGATACCTCAATCTGTTGGAGGAAGATCCGAATATGCCCTCTGAGCAGAGGGCTGCGCGGGTTCATATCGTGTTGGAAAAAGCCTACCGACTGGAGACGATGGTAAATGAATTCTTTGAGATCACAAAATATAAATCTCAGAAAATCACCTTGTCCAAGGAAACCATCGACCTTTATTATATGCTGGTCCAACTATCGGATGAATTGTCTCCTGTTTTGGCTCCCAGGGGAAACACCGTTACCTTGCATCTTGACGAGAACTTGACCATCGAAGCCGATCCGGAAAAGCTGGCACGGGTATTCAACAACATTCTGAAAAATGCCGCATCGTATAGCTTCCCACATACCGAGATTGTGATCTCCGCAGAAAAACTGGAACATGAAGTCCTCATTCGGTTTCAGAACAGCGGCGAAGATATTCCAAATGAGGCATTGGCGTCTCTTTTCAATAAATTCTACCGGGTAGATCAGTCTCGTTCCTCTGATACAGGCGGCACAGGGCTTGGATTAGCCATAGCAAAGGAGATCGTCACGCTGCATGGCGGGGCAATCAGCGCATCCAGCAAAAATCATGTGGTTACATTTACAGTCTCTTTGCCGTTGTCAAATTAGCAATTTCTTTGCATTTTCTTAGGAATCAATCAACTTCTTATTAAAACAATCCATGCTCTTGTCCAGTAGAATGATACTGACAGGAACATGGATTTGCTCTTTTATGAAACAAATCACCGAAAGGAGCGAAATGATGGGAAGGATACTCCGTTGACTGTTACAGAACAGCATACACATTTCAAATCCAGATTTCTGTTGACAAATATCATATGAGAGGGAAAGTGTTGTCCGATGCAAAGCTGCGGACCGCCGCTGGATAGAACATAAGTAAAATCTCCCCCTTACATTAGGATTTTCTTAGGAAATAAACAACTTCATATTAAAGTTCCAAGCGCCGCTGTTCAGTACAATAAATGCTGACAGGGGCGCTTTTGTTCCCCTTCAGAAAGGAGGCTTTATATGATGGAAGAAAAAAAGCTACCTGTTCCCAATGAAGGTCATCGCCGGAGGCAAAAGCAGCGGCGGAGGCGCTTTCCTTGGGGAAGTATTGCCACAGTCATTCTGGTCGTGGCTGTTTGTGTATATGCGTTCACATTGTTTGGAGATAAAGAATCGCCTGAAAATTCCCAAGTAAACGACACCACAACGCAGGGGCCTGATGATGTGCAAGTTGGCCTTTTGGATGAAAGCTCACCCCAAAACACGCAGACAGCAAATGATGACACCGACTGGAACTTGGTGTTGGTAAACTATGAAAACGCGATCCCCGAAAACTACGAGCCAAAACTGGTAGAGGTGCCCGGCGGTGAGAAAGTAGATGAACGCATCTATGATCCTCTCATGGAGATGTTGGAAGCAGCAAAGGAAGGAAATTGGGATCAACTGCCTATGGTCGTATCCGGTTACCGCACGCAGAAAAAGCAGCAGCAGCTCTATGACGACAAAGTGGCTGGATACCGCAAAGAGGGAAATTCCCAGAGCGAAGCGGAGGAACTGGCAAAGCAATGGGTATCTGTTCCCGGATACAGTGAACATCAAATTGGTTTAGCCGTGGACATCACCGGAGCCACCTATGATCTTTATTTCTGGCTGCAAGAAAACAGCTACAAATACGGTTTTATCTTCCGTTACCCTGGAGATAAAACCGACATCACGGGCGTTGCCGAGGAAGTATGGCATTATCGGTATGTTGGCGTTGAGGCCGCCACAGAGATGTATGAAAAAGGGCTGTGCTTGGAGGAATATTTGGCAGAAGGAGGAATATTTGGCAGAAAGGCAGGCAGAGCAATGAAAAGATTGAAAATGTTCTGAAATATGCCATGCCTGGAACACGTGTTTATCTCAATCTGGAATGTGAAAACAATTGGCCAGTGCTCTATCTCCGCAACATATCGGCTGAATCGCTGAATGTTCGTCCAGAGGAATTGACCGAACGATTTGTACGTGGTGACTCCTCTCGCAGTACTGAAGGCAGTGGACTAGGATTGGCAATTGCATCAAGCATGTGTAAACTACAGAATATCAAGCTGAACCTTGCAATTGACGGAGATCTTTTCAAAGTAACTCTCCTGTTCCCGTAAAATGCAAGAAAGTAATCGGCGGTACCGGGGTAATCAATTCCGATACCGCCTTTTCCCATCTAAGCCGTTTCTTGCCGGTATTCGCGGCCTGTCGCCTTGGTTCTTGAAATCATCTGAAAATCTGATGTTATAAGAATTGCAAGGCATAACTGAGCCTGGGACAGATGTCCTGCGGCAAAACCCGCAAGGCACTCTGCCGCAGCAGAGTGCCGTTTTTTTATAGTGGAAAAATCCGTGGTGATGGTGTATAATAAACTACTTAATTTTGCGGGTGTGACAGGAGATCCCGGTAAGTCGGGATTTGAAGGGGGTATAGTCATGAACGAAGAAATCAGAAACCTTATTGCCGCTGCTGATAAAGCAATCAAAGAGGAACGTTTTGATGATTTGATAGAGTTTTACACAGATGATGCCGTATTGGTAGTTCGTCCCGGATTGGAAGTAAAAGGAAAAGAAGCCATCAAAAAAGCGTTTATTAAGTTTGCTGCTTACTTCAAAAACAGTGTCGTGCCAACTCAAGGAAAAATGTTAATGATTGAGGCTGGTGATACTGTACTGGTTCTTTCCCAGACTCTACTGGATGCAGAAAACAAGGATACCTCTGAGTACAGCATGGACCGGAGAGCAACCTATGTGTATAGACGAGTTGCGGATAAATGGCTTTGTGCAATTGACAACTCTTATGGAACAACTCTGTTAGACTGACAGACTCCAATTTATCTCCACGCCTTCCCCTTCACCCGACGGTAGTAAACCACCCCGATTTTTACTACCATTTGACTACCATTGACGGCATTGACTTGCCGCATTTTGCCGTATTTTGCTTTTTCCGTGACAGAGTCACAGATTATTCACAACTTTTTCTGCCCGGCAAATCGCGGCAAAACGGGGCAGAAACCGGCTTTTCAGGAGGCTGATCGCATTTGACAAAGATACTTTTTGTGTGCCACGGCAATATCTGCCGCTCGCCGGCGGCGGAGTTTGTACTGCGGGAGATGCTGGACCGGGCGGGTCTGGGCGGAGAGTATACCGTTGCCTCCGCCGCTACCAGCAGCGAGGAGATCGGCAACCCCGTCTATCCCCCCATGCGCAAGGTACTGGCCGCCCACGGCCTGGACTGCGCGGGCAAGACCGCACGGAAGCTGCGGCGGCGGGACTATGAGGACTGGGACCTGCTCGTCGGCATGGATGAGGAGAACCTCTGGAACATGCGCCGCCTCTTCGGCGGGGATCCGGAGAGCAAGCTGCACAACTTCATGGACTTCGCGGGCTTTCCCGGGGAGGAGATCGCCGATCCCTGGTACACCCGGGACTTTGAGCGGGCCTATGCGGACATCCACACCGCCTGCGAGGGGCTGCTCTACCACCTGACGGGCATCGTACCGGTGGACTTTTCCCTCTGCTGGGACATCCCCACCCTCTATGCGGAGATCCGCAGCAAGCTCCAGTGGGAGGACTGGTACGGCGAAAACCTGGACGCACTCTATGACGTGCTGACAGGGCTGCCCCATCGGGGCGAGCGCTTTCTGCTCACCATGCCCGGAGAGGACGCACCCAAGGAAGCCCGGCTCTATGCCGAGCGGATCCGCCAGGTCTTTGCCGAGGCCCACGCCCTGGTCCCCGCGGAGTGAGCGCCGCCGCTTCCTTCATAATAACCGCAAGCTCCCCGGCCTCGGCCGGGGAGCTTGCGGTATAAAAGTGGAGAAGTGAAAAAGCCTCGCAGAGTTTTTCGCCTCGGAAGGCGAAAAAAAAGTACAATCCGTTTTTTCCGAGGACATGCGCCTCGGAAAAACACTTCTCAGCCCGCAAACGTGCAAATTGGCCTCTTACGCGGCCAATTTGTGCGCTGCAGCGGGCTGCAATCCTTCTTGTAGACAAAGGCCCTTAGCCTTTGTCTACAGTCTAAGCTCCCCGGCCGAGGCCGGGGAGCTTCCTTTTATATATTGGTGCTTTGCGTTTACTTGAAGGCGACCATGGTGTTGGCAACCGCCATGGTGGTCATGAGCAGCGCGTTCAGGAAGGCGGGCAGCCAGATGTTGCCGGTCTTCTTGTAGAGGCTGCGGGAGATGACGGCGGCGATGGAGAGGGTCGGGACCATGGCCACCAGCACGATGCCGGAGAGGGCGGAGCCCGGGTGGGCCGCCACGCCGGTGCCGAAGAGCGTGCCGTACTGATTGGCCAGCCACAGGATGGGGCCGCCGGCGTTCAGCACGATGGCCACCAGGTAGCCCCAGAAGCCCTTGAGCTTTTCGGTGTTGGTGTTTACGGTGATGGCCGCCGTGGACACCACATAGAAAAGCAGGAAGGTGGGCAGGTAGCGCAGAATCGCCGGGAAGATGTTGAAATCAAAGGTCTTGAAGGCGAAGGTCCAGATGCGGAAGTCCGCCTTGAAGAGCAGATCCATGAGGAAGAGCACGCCGTAGGCGATGGCCCAGGTCAGGATGGCCACCACCAGGGACATGAGGATGGCCAGGGGATTGAAGCTCACGCCGTAGTTTTTGAAGCTCAGCCCTTCCTTGGCCTTGGCGCCCACATAGATCAGGCTCATAGCCAGCAGGGAGATGAGAGCGCAGCCGATGGTCCAGTAGGCGATGCTGTTGAGGCCGGGCGCGGTCCAGTAGGGGCCGTCGGCATACATGGGCGTGCGGGCCACCAGGGCCAGCGCCGCGCCGGAGAGCATGACGAAGAGGCTGCCGATGACGAGGCGCAGGCGGTTTTCCTTGTCAAAGAGGCCGAAGATCAGGCCGAAGAGGCCGGCCACGGCGAAGGCGCAGCCCGCATAGAAGAGGATCATGACCGTTTCGCTGCCGGCGCCGCCGTCCATCAGGGGGCTGAAGAAGATGGCAGGCAGCAGGATCAGGCCCAGCACCAAGGCCAGGGCGCCGAACTTGCCGCCGCCTCCGCGGACGGAGGGCGTGGGCTCCAGGGCGCCGGTGCACGCCTTGCTCAGGCCGGGGATCTCGATGAGAAGGGAGGCCAGGGACACGATCAGCAGCACGAAGCCCAGCAGGGCCAGGCACTCACTGCCTTCCTTCAGCAGCCAGATCTGGTCGTTGGGATCGATGAAGTTCAGATCCTGGGAATAGTCCTTGAAGGCTTCCTTATAAAAATACAGGGCGTGGGCGGTGGTGGTGACGGAGAAGTGGTTCCAGGGGTGGGTCTGGGCCGGCTCAAAGATGATGCGCATGCCGCCGTCGGAGGTGGGGTACCAGGTGTTGGGCTCGGCGGAATCGGTGCGCTGCAGGAAGGCCAGGCCGTCGGGGGTGGAGACGAAGTCCTTGTGGCGCACGGTGCCGCCGGTGACGGCGGGATCGTTGAAGAAGAACTCGTCATACTGGGCCGCGACCTTGCCCATGGTGCGTCCGCCGCCCAAAGCGTCCGCCGCGGCGACGTCCACGCCGAAGAAGCCGGTGTACAGGAAATCGGAGCCCTCGGTGAGGCCGCAGTAAATCTTGCGGATGCCGGTGGCCGCAGCCTCCTGCTCATCCATGGCCAGGGCCATGGTGCTGCCGAAGCCGCCCATGGAGTGGCCGGTGACGCCGATGATGCCGTTGCCGGCCTCATCCTTCAGGACGTAGGGCTGCTCATACATATAGGCTACGGCGTCGTGCATGGAGTTGATCCAGAAGGGCGCCCAGATCTCCATGAAGCTGGTGCCGGTGTAGACCTTGTTGTCCAGGTCGGAGTGACCGTGGTCATACTGGTCCAGGGCCAGGACCACCAGGCCCCGGCGGCTCAGCTCGATGGCATTGGCGTCCTGCATCTCGGCGGAGTTCAGGTAGCCGTGGGTGACGATGACGGTGGGACGGGGATTTTCCGCGGAAGCCCCCTTGGGCATGTAAAGCAGACCGCTGAGGGTGCCGTTTTGCGTCTCAAAGGAGATGCGGGTGACCGTGACGCTGCCGTTGCTGCTGTTGTACATGCCTGCCAGGATGCTGCCTGCCAGGATGAGGACCAGAGCGATGCACAGCACGATCACGCTGCGTTTCTTGGTTTTCATGCGTTTTCCTCCTATCCGATCTTTTCCGTTGTTTCCGGTGGAAACGTTGGGTTCATTATACTGCACGCATTTTGATTGTGCAATAGCTTCTTGTGAGAAACGGAGAATTTCCCCCGTTCTTTTGGCGATATTTGGTACACAATGACAAGGGCGTGCTGCGAAAAACGGATGCCTCATGGGAAAGGCGCTCAATGTTATCTCGTAGAGGCGCTTCATGAAGCGCCCGGCGTTCCCGGGTAGCATAACACGGAAGGGTCAGGCGAATTCGCAGTTTTTACGAACTTGCCTGACCCTATCCGTTTTTTATTCTTCCTGCCGTGCGGGCGCTTCGTGAAGCGCCCCTACGGTCAGGGGATGGCTTTTTGCTTTTTCGTCTCCTGCCAGTGGTCGTTAGTCATTTGCAGCAGCTCCCATGCCGCCCTTTTCCTCGTCCTTACTCCTGCTCCATGGCGAAGAGCTCCTGGGCGATGGCGCCCACCTTCTCCTCCAGGTCCGCGGGCAGTTCCTCCGGCTCCTGCTCGGGTTCCGGCACCCGCTCGGGCTCCTGAACCGGGGCCGGGGCGGACAGATCCTCCTCTCCATCCAGGCTGCAGAGAAAGGCCTGCCACTGGGCGTTCAGCGCGTCGACGCTGGCAAGGTGCAGCTGCTTCATCCGGTCGAAGGCCGCCTCCACCCGGCGCGCCGCGTTCTCCTCCTGAGCCCGGCTGCGGGCCAGCATCTGTTCGCTCTCCCGGCGGGTCTCGGCCATCAGGGCCTGGCTCCGCTTTTCCGCCTCGGCGGTGATGGCGTCCGCCCGGGCCCGGGCCTTGTCCACGATGTCCTGATACACGCTCTGGGCGCTGAGCAGGGCGTCCCCCAGCTCCACCCGGCGGTCGTTGTGCTGCTCAAGCTCCCGACGCAGGCCCTCGTTCTCCTCGTTCAGCTCCTCCGCCCGGCGGCGGATATCCTCAAACACTGCCTGCACCTTCGCGGCGTCGTAGTATTTCTTTTTCACCACTTCGATATAGATCGAGTCAAAATATTCCGCGTCCAGGGCCATATTCTTTCTCCTTTCGACCTCTCTTACGGTGTCATTATACCAGAAGCCCCGGGCCGAATCAATCATGCGCCCCAACTTTTTCCCGCTTGCGCCGCTCCCCCGTCTGTGGTAGACTCATCCCGGAGTTTTTCAGAAAGGAGCGTCCACCCATGCCGGAGCGTCTTGGGAAAAAGCGGATCTTTGCCTGGTCTCTGCTGCCCGCGGTGCTGAGCCTTGCCTGGCCCACCATGCTGGAGCAGCTGCTGCAGACGGCGGTGCAGTACATCGACACGGCCATGGTGGGCTCTCTGGGCACCCAGGCCACCGCCGCCGTGGGCTCCACCGCCACGGTAGGCTGGCTGGTGGGCAGTAGCACCGCCGCCTTCGGCGTGGGCTTTCTGGCCTATATCTCCCAGGCCCTGGGCGCCGGTGACGAGGACCGGGCCAAAAAGGCTGCGGGCCAGTCGGTGCTGGCGGTGCTGGTGGTGGGGCTTTTCTTCACCGCGGTGACCCTCTCCCTCAGCCCCCTGGTGCCGGTGTGGATGCAGGTGGACCCGGCCATCCGCTCCCTGGCCTCCCGCTACTTTTTCATTCTCTATCTGCCCATGCTGCCCCGCACCGCCTCGGTGATCTTCGGCACGGTGCTGCGGGCCGCCGGGGACACCCGGACCCCCATGCGGGTGGGTCTTGCAGTGAACGCGCTGAACGTGATCCTGAACTTCCTGCTCATCTATCCCAGCCGGCCCCTCTCCCTCTTCGGTCTCCGCCTTCCCATGTGGGGCGCGGGCTGGGGTGTGGTGGGCGCGGCGGCGGCCAGCGCCATCGCCTTTGCTTTTGGCGGCATCGCCATCACCCTGGCACTGTACCGCCACCGGCGCATCTCGCCGAGAGGCCAGTCTCTTTGCCCCGACAGGAAGGTGCTTGCCCCCTGCCTGCGGGTGGCCTTCCCCAACATGCTCCAGCGCTTCGGCACCTCCCTGGGCTATGTGGCCTTCGCCGCCATGATCAACGCCCTGGGAGAGATCTCCACCGCCGCCCACACCGTGGCCAACACCGTGGAGTCCGCCTTCTACATTCCGGGCTACGGCATGCAGGCGGCCGCCGCCACCCTGACGGGCAACTGTCTTGGCGCCGGAGACGAAAAAAAGCGCCGGGGCCTCGCCCGGCTCATCATCCTGCTGGAGGTGGGGCTGATGCTCCTCTCCGGCTCGCTGCTCTTTGCCTTTGCCCCGGCCATGGCCGGGATCTTCTCCAAGGACCCGGCGGTCATCGCCCTGGGCAGCACGGTGCTCAGGATGGTGGCCTGCTCCGAGCCCTTCTACGGCGTTTCCATCGTCATCGAGGGTATGCTCCAGGGCGCTGGCAAGACCAAAGTCCCCTTCGTAGTGAATATCCTTGGCATGTGGGGCGTGCGGATCCTGGGCACCTGGATTTGCACCACGCAGCTGGGCATGGGCCTGGTCTCCGCCTGGGGCTGCATGATCGGCCACAATCTGCTGCTCTTCGCGCTGTTTCTGGTCTATTACCTGCGGGGCAGGTGGAACCCGCTGCGGGAAGGGAAAAGTGAAGGGTGAAGTGTGAAGAGTGAAAAGAACCGGTGTCCGCTCCGCGGGCGGATTAAATTGCATGCAAAAGCCTTC
>CADBFP010000056.1 GCA_902793995.1 uncultured Lachnospiraceae bacterium
CCTCCGGACAATCTGGTAATGATAAATAAAACATAGATTACCCCGAAAACAATAGCTGCTATTTTGAGTATTTTAAAGAGTTTCTTTCGGACTCTCATTTATAATCCTCCCTATAATGTCAAGTATTTTTCCTTGAGGATTTAAATAGTCCTCTCGTCCATTCTATTTGCCGACAACAACTTACTACATTTTCGTCTTCGGTAAGCTGATTTTTCCAACGGCGGCAGACATCATTGATTATCCCCTCCACTCAAACTCCGCTTTCACTGAGTATTTGCCCTGAAACATTCCCTCTTTGTAATGGCTATATCTGCTAATTAATCGGTATTTTCCACTCTCAAGCGGTTCATGACTGTCCAAATTATACGAACCCGAGTAGGGGTTCATCCGGTCAATCAAGACACGAGAATCTGTCGTTGCGTACACTTTTTTAGGCACTATTTCCCATCGATTGTTTTCCCATTTCTCAACCAGGCATTCATAATCCTCAACGGATGAAATTATCATATTGTCCTGATTCACGCGAACTATATAATGAATGCGACCGGAAGAAGTGTTCAGAATCTCCATAGTTACCCCTTCCAGCTCTTTATCAGAATAAGTTTCGGTGAAATAGCTTGGTTTTTCCTGCTGACAGCCGGACAAAAGCAGAATAACAAGCAAGTACAACATAAACCTTTTCGTCATAAACTCTATTCTCCCTTCAATGCTCAAAAAGACTGAGATAGACAAATCACATGCCATCTGATATCACGAATCTAAGCAGATTATTCTTTTATGTTATTTCAACTGCGGTTTCTTCATCAATCATTAGATCTTCTTCTTTGATTGAGGCTTTTACTCCCTCTTTAACCATATTTCCAGAAACCACACCACACATGCAAAAACTTGCAAGCAATGCCACCAATGAGAATATCATGCTTTTAACTTATAACTAACTCTCCCTCCTTTCCCCTCAACCCGGCTGGCCAATCCGGCGGAAAGATAACTGCTTGCATATGTTTTTTGCTCTGGTTGCCAACAGCATTTTACTGCATTTTGGTCTTTGATATCTCCGCTGAATAAGTTATGTCTCTCTATATATAAACGCTTGAAAAGGCCAAAATGTGGCATCAAATGACAACTTTTTATAAAAAGCGAATATAATTAAGTTTGCAACAGACTTCGCTTTTAAAAAATATGTCCCAAGGGGCGCACTATGATGACTCAAAACCAGCCGCCCGCAGAATCCGGCGGGTTGTAATCCCCCGGGCGAAATTTGCAACAACCCGGTAAGGAAGATGCGTAGGGGCGGCTACCAGCCGCCCAGGGATTTAAGGCGATTGGTAATCGCCCCTACAAAGGACAAGTGCCGTTTGCATCCGTAGGGGCGGCTATTAGCCGCCTAAAGGAATAAGCCTTGCCGGGCCACGTACAAGAAAAAGCAGGGTCCCGCATTTCCACAAACCCCGGAAAATGGGACGGAAAGAACCGTCCCCGTGGCTTCCTGGATCTGTAGGGATCAATTGGTTCCGTAGCAGCGGGAAAGCAAATCAATGTTTTCCTCAGAGGGCGGATAAACGCTGTGGGGCGCTGCGATCACGAACAGGCTGTCCGCCGCCGACAGGGCCAAAATATAGGACTGACCGATCTCCACCGCCCCCAGGGGAACTATGGCCCGGATGGTGCCCGAGAGGGAATCTTTGTAGGCATACTCTATTTTCACAGTGGCCATCACCCTGTCGTCCGCTGTTTGTTCCACGGCCTTCACCAACCCCTTTACCACAAAAGCAGCCTCCCGGAAGATCAATTCTTTGTCATCAGAATGGATGTAGGCGTCCCGAATCGGCGCCTCCGTGCGGTATTTTGTGACCCGGACCTGCTGCTTCACCGCTTCCAGGATATCCTTTTCCGTCATTTTGTCCAGGCCCTTAATACTGTCCGCAAACAGGCCTCGCTCTGTTTGATAAACCGATCTGCCGCAGCTGTAAAACTGCTTTTCATAAAAGACGGATTCGTTTTTGCTCATGAAGAGAAGATACTGCTTCCCCTTCAGGTATTCCTTTTCATTCGTCCGGAGAAGGATCCTGTCTTCCGAAACCCCGTGTATATTTTCCGCCACTTTGCCCCATTGCCAATATCCCTGATTAACGGCGGGCTCGGGATCGCTGTCCATTTCCACCGCCGCAATGTAATAAAAGGTCTCCACGGCTTCCTGAAGACTGACACTGGTCTTTAAGGCATGGGCATGGTAGGCGGGCTCGCTTCCTCCGCTATCCACAGCGTTTTGTGAAATACTGCAGGCCGAAAGAAAAAGGACACATATCAAGGGGAGGATGAATCGTTTTCTGCTCATATTTTTCGCCTTTCCTCTCAAAAAACACGCCTAATTCCAAAATGAATAAACCTGGCTCAATTGTAATTTGTCTGCATTAGACAATTGGCCGTTTGCACCAAGTCCCATGATATCATTTACTCCACTGGCATGCCCCAGCCAGCCCATAGCATGTCCTAATTCATGCATAAACACCCTCCTGCACAATCCATGGCTCAGTCCTGTAAATTTTACAATGCAAAGCTTTTGTGGGGAGCGCTGGGTCATCAAACCTTTAGTGGTTCCATATTAACAATGAACCGGATAACATGTGTTTGGTGTCTCCCTCTTGCGGAGGATCTCTAAGGCCCTGACTCATCATACTTCTTCCCCTTTCTTCAATTAACTGTATCATCTCTTATAATTGCCACTCCTACTCTGCGATCAGCGCCAGCAGATCCGCCAATTGCTTTCGCGCATCCTCCTGGGATGTGACATAGTGCAGGGTGCGGGGGGGATTATGCAAAGCGCTGATGTTCTGGCCGGGCAGGGTCCAGCCGGAAGAAAACTGCACCAGGTATTCCAGCCCGTCCCGCTCAAAGCGGGAGGAGAATCGCAGCGGGCCCCTCCCTCTTACGCGGCCGAGGGTGGCCGAAGATTCAGGGACCTCTGTCCCCTCATCCTTGAACCACAGGGCCATATCTCCACGCCCTTTGTCAAAGGCGGCCTGGACGGAGGCGTTCAGGCGGGTGCGCATATCGGCATCCAGGGTGCCCGGCGTCTTTACGCGGTCCACCAGGAGCCAGAGGTCTTCGGGGTACTTCCCGTCCATCTTCAGGACGTCTTCTATCTGGAGGATGGTGCCGTCGGCCGGGGCGAAAAGACGGCCGTAACCCTCTTCCTTGAGGGCCAGCATCAGTTCCACCTGGTCTTCCCGCCTGTCCCAGTCCAAAAAGGCCAGGACATACAGGGCATGCGGCTTTCCGTCATCGACGGCGGCCATGACATCCTTCACGGTATGGGCCTTCACCTCTTCTCCGCTCACGGGGGAATATGTCCGGCCCACGCGGGCGAAGAGCAGCCGCAGGTAGTCGTAAATCTCCGTGGTGGTGGCCACGGTGCTGCGGGGATTGCGGATGTTCACCTTCTGCTCGATGGCGATGGCCGGCGGAATGCCGTCGATGGACTCCACGTCCGGCTTGGCCATGCGGCCCAGGAACTGCCGGGCATAGGAAGAGAGACTTTCTGCAAAGCGGCGCTGCCCCTCCGCAAAAAGGGTATCGAAGGCAAGGGAACTCTTTCCGCTGCCGGACACGCCGGTAATCACCACCAGCTTGCCGCGGGGAATCTCCACCGTAATGTCCCGGAGGTTGTTCACCCGGGCATGCCGAATCACTATGTTTCCTTCTGCAGGCATCTATTCTGCGCTTAATCTTTCCAAATACTTTTCCGGGATATAGGAGGTGGCCACGGCTATCACTCCTTCTATGCATACCAGCAGGCGGCGGTTCTTCCTGATTCGCTTGATATAGCCTTCGGCACCGGCGAAGGGGCCGTCCAGCACCTTCACCTTGTCTCCCTCCCGGAGCACGAATTCATCGGCCGAATAAAACTCCAGACCGCTCTGGCCGGACTCCACCACCAGGCGGAAAGATTCCATCTGCCTGTCGGGAATGGAGGCGTATTCCTTCCAGTCGGCCGTTTTGTAAACGAATCCCAGTGCGCGCCCCATGATTTGCTCGTCTTTGAGGCGGGCCGATACCTGCACAATCTCCTCCGGGGAGGCTTTCAAAAAGATGAGGGAGGTAATGAGGGGACGGCGCTCGTAAATGACGGGGCCTTCCTGGATATAGCGGGCATCGCCGCGGTGATAATCATCCGTCCGGGCCAGTTTCCGGGCCGCCAACAAGTGCGCCTGGCCTTTCAGCTGGACTTTCTGCACGGGCAGATAGGTCTCGATGTTTCTGTCCGAAAGGATATCCTCCATTCGGAAAACCTTGTTATAGAAGACCTTGACGGCGTACCATCTCCGGTCTTGGAGACTTTCTGCTTGCATAGTATGCAAAGATACGGAAAAAGCCGGAAAAAATATGTATCTTTGTATATGCTAACCACGAGAAAAATCATTCTGACCGCAAGTGCTATCTGCTTGTGCAGCATTGTGTACGCACAAAGTTTCCACGTAAGTGAAGTGTGGGCGGAGACCCGTGCCACCTTCCACCAGGAGACGGTGAAGAAACAATACAACTCCGCCTTCCAAGGTGACTACCTGAATCTCCACGTCGTGGGCCAGCTGACAGACCGGCTCACCTTCCGCATAAGGCAACGTTTCAACGTGCTGCCCACCAAGGAGAACCCGTTCAAGGCCACCGACTTCCTCTGGCTCAAATGGCAGTTCGCGCCCAAGTGGAGCGTGACGGCCGGGAAGCAGGCCATCCTCATCGGCGGTTTTGAGATTGACTCCGCGCCCATCGACGTTTACTATTACGGTGCTTTCAGCACGCGGCTGGACCGCTACTACGACTTTGGCGTAACGGCCACCTTCTCCCCCGCCCCCGGGCACGATGTCTGTTTCCAGATTTGCCCCTCGCCCATTTCTACGGCGGCGCTGTCGGCCTTTTCCTATAATATCTACTGGAACGGGCGCATCGGGCCCTGGCAGGCCATCTGGAGCTACAACCTGGTAGAAGACGGCCTGAACCGCAAGATGAACTGGCTGGTGCTGGGAAACAAGTTTTTCCTGGGAAAGCTGGTGCTGGACCTGGACCTGATTGACCGGGTGGGCTTCGGCCAGCGGAATATCCTGTCCGACTGGTCGGCCATTTTCAAGGCCATCCTCACCCTGGGCAAGTGGAACCTCTGCACCAAGGTGGGCTATGAGCGGAACAGCGCCGCCAACGTAGATGCCGACGGCATCTCCTACGACCTGGTGCTCCCGGCCGGACATGATTTCCTCTACGGAGGAGCCGGTGTGGAATTCTTCCCGCTCGGAAACGACAAGCTGCGCCTGCACGCCGTCTATTTCCGCGACAACCACGACCACCGGAACAACTTCGACGTGGGCATCACCTGGCGTTTCAACATTTACAAGAGGAAGTGATTCCTATTTGAAGACATAGGTATTCAAGGGCTCCTTCACCTTGCTGCCGTCCGAGGAGACGGTGGAGAGCACCTTGTTCAGCGTAAGGGTATATTCGAAGGTCACCGTGTCTTTCACCTCTTCATAAAAGGCGTCGGCGGCGCTTTTCATGGCCTGAATGGCGGAGGCACGGTCATACACCAGTTCGTAGGGCGTCTCGTTCTGGGCGGCATAGGCCGCCTTTTCCAGGTTTACCGCCATGGCCACTCCCATCAGGCTGTCCTCCTCGGAAGGGAAGCCGGAGACATCGGCCTTCAGGTACACCCAGCTGTTCACCACCTTGGAGCAGGAGATGAGGGCCGATGCGGCCAGGGCGGCCAGGGCATATGGCAAAAGTTTCTTTTTCATCTTTGCAAAGATACGAAAATGTCCCGGATTCCGGCAAACATGGAAGGGTGCAGTTTCATGATTCTGACCGGGCGCTCGTCTCCGCGGTACAGATGGCTGCACCAGTTGGTTTTTCCCGTGTCCTTGAAGCCGCATTTTTCCATTACGCGGCCGGAGGCGGGGTTGTCCACAAAGAAATCGCACCAGAGGGTATGGAAGCCCTTCCGGGAAAAACACCAGTCGCACATGGCATGCAGCGCCTCCGTACACAGTCCCCGGTTCCAGTACGGCTTGGCAATCCAATAGCCCAGCTCCGCATCCTTTCGGCCGATGGGAATGTTGCTCTCTTCCTGGAGATAATACCCCATACAGCCGATGGGCTCTCCGCTTTCCTTGAGCTCCAGCGCCCAGGTGCGGCCGTTGGAGAACACGTCCCGGATAATGCGCAGGCTCTCCCCTTCGCTCTGGTGGGACGGCCAGCCCGCCCGGACGCCCACGTCCGGGTCTGAGGCATAGCGGTACAGGATGGGGGCGTCTGTATCGGCCCAGGGCCTGAAGCGCAGGCGCTCCGTCTCTATGATGAGCTCCTCATTCATTACGAAGCCAAAATTACACATTTTTTGCCGGACACACAACAAATGCTTAACTTTGCACTTCCTCTGAAGGAGACGCCGGATATTGCTGCAGCCCTCGTGAGGACAACATTAGGAATATGAACTGGATCATTCTGATTGTTGCCGGGCTGTGTGAGTGCGGATTCACATTCTGCCTGGGCAAGGCCAAGATGGCCGCAGGCTGGGAAGCCGTCTGGTGGTATGCGGGTTTTGTCATTGTATCGGCCCTGAGCATGTATCTGCTGGCCAAAGCGTCCAAGACCATTCCCATCGGCACCGCCTATCCTGTATGGACCGGAATCGGAGCGGTGGGCACGGTGCTCATCGGCATTCTGGTTTTCAAGGAACCCGCCACCTTCTGGCGCATGTTCTTTATCGTAACCCTGATTGCCTCCGTCGTAGGCCTGAAGATGGTTTAGCACTTCCGCTTTGTCGCGCTTATCCGCTGCCCGGCAAGGTACAGCAGGGCGGAAACGGCCATGCCGTTGACTGCA
>CADBFP010000057.1 GCA_902793995.1 uncultured Lachnospiraceae bacterium
TTTCCTGCTTTTTTAAGCGTATTCTGCCATGGTGCCCCAAAATCATCAATAGGGTGCCTTGCGGAAGCTCAGTTTATTGCACTATACGGAAACTCAAGTCCTTTTTTCCGGCAGACAGGCAAACAGAGGCCAGGTCAGGCTTCCAGAAAAGCCTGCAGAAAAGCCTCCGCCTCCGCCCGGGTGCTGAGGGAAGATGCCTGCCGCCGCAGGGCGGCGCCCCCCGTCATGCCGGCGGTGTACCAGGCCAGATGGCTTCTTAACTCCCGGCAGCCCACCGCCTCTCCTTTTTCCTCTATCTCCCAGCGGATATGCTCCTCCATCCGCGCCGCCATTTCTTCCCGGGAAGGCCGGGGCGGGATGGCCTCTCCCAGCCAGGCGGCTTTGATTTCCCGGAAGATCCAGGGATTGCCCCGGGCCGCCCGGCCCACCATGAGGCCGGCACAGCCGCTTTCCTCCCGCAGCCGGAGGGCGCTCTGGGCTGAATCGATATCCCCATTGCCGATAACGGGAATGCTGAGGGCTTCCTGGATGCGGCGGATTTCTTCCCAGTCCGCCCGGCCGCTGTAAAGCTGGGCCCGGGTCCGTCCGTGCACAAAGACTGCCGCCGCCCCTGCCTTTTCCGCCAGCAGGGCAATCTCCCGGCCGTTCATCTTCTCCCGGTTCACTCCCAGGCGGATTTTGACCGTCAGGGGCTTCGTCAGGGCCTGTTTCATTGTGTTTATGATCTCGTATGCAAGTTCCGGTTTTTCCAGCAAAGCGGAACCGTCTCCGTTGCCGACGATTTTCGGCATGGGGCATCCCATGTTCAGGTCAATAAAATCGTACTCCGCCTCCCGGGCTGCCGCCATTTCCGCCAGAATTTCCGGATCCGAACCGAAAAGCTGCAGCCCCAGGATTCCTTGATCCATGGGCCGCCGCAGGAGCCGCTCCGTGCCCCGGTTATGATAATACAGGGCTTTGGCGCTGACCATCTCCGTGACGGCGCCCCCGGCCCCTTCTTCCCGGCAAAGCCGGCGGAAAGGGGCATCCGTCACCCCGGCCATGGGGGCCAAAAAAACCGGCATCGGCATATCTGTCGTGCCCAGTTTCATGACCGATCTCCGTAAAAAGCCAGATAAAAAGCCTTCAGGCGCAAAAACAATTCTTCCTTTTCTTTCAGCAAACGGTCGATCAGCAGGCGGGTTCCGATTTCATCCGTATCGATATCCCCCTCATCCCGGATCCGGTGTAGTTCCAGGTCCCCCGTGTCCCGGTATTCCAGCAAGATGGTGCCTCCGGCCTGTTCCGCCAGGGCGCCCAAAGCCCCTTTTAATTCCTGCTGCACGCTTTCCGGCAGGCGGCTAAAGCGGGGATTCATATAAAATTTCTGCTGAAGGCCCCCGGCGCCGCACAGAATATTCTCTTCTTTCACCTTACATTTCCTCCTGTTTTCGGCAGGCACCACTATAACAGAGATTTTTGGAAAAAACAAGGAAACACTTGAAGCCTTCTGCCAACTGTATTATAATGGTGCAGTATTTATTCCGAATTGTAATTGAGGTTTGACCATGAATCATACAAAGCTTTCTGTCCGCCGTCTCCTGCCCTTGCTTTTGAGTATTTGCCTGCTGCTTTTGTGCTGCGCCGGCTGTTCTTCCAACGGTAAGAAGGAGAGCGATACTGCCCCCGGCACTTTGCCCGGCGGCCTCTTCCCCGGGGGATGGGTGCCGGATACGGCATCCGCGGCAGTAGCTGCAAGCACCACCCCTGCGGTCAGCACCGCAGCCGCCACGACGGCCCCTACCACTACGGCTCCCCTTGCCACTACTCCTGCGGCCACCACCCCCGCGGGCCCTCCTTCAGCCGGACAGCTGACCTGGCAGCAAAACCCTCTGGCCCTTTCTCCTGAGGAAATGGACCGGGAACTGGCCGGGTTTGACTATACCCCTTATCTGCCCGTGCCGGAAAATGTGAGCCGCACCGGAGCCACTCTGGATTACCTCTATGCCCATCACGGCATTAATCATGTGGGCGGCGGCGAAAAGCTGGTATCCATCACCTTTTCCATGGGAATCGAACCGGGTTGCACCGGCCGTATGCTGGATATTCTGAAAGAAAAAGAGGTGCCCGCCACTTTCCTGCTCTCTCTGAAGGAGTATTTAGGCAGCACGCTGGACGACCCGGAGGAACTGATCCGCCGCATGATCCAGGAGGGCCATGCCATCGGTTCTCACGGGTTTACCCATATCCATTCCACCATGGCCACCAACCGGCGCTTTCTGAACGAATTGCTGCTGTTCCAGGCCCAGATCGATAAAACCCTGCGTTATCATTATCCCCTGACTCTTTTCGGAGCGCCTTACGAAACCCTGATTGAACGGGATATTTATCTCTGTGATTTAATGGGAATCCATTTCCTGGGCTATTCCTATCTGCTGTCCGATGAAAACGGCCAGTCCCCTGTCTATATGGTGCTGCCGCAAATGAAGCAGGCCCTGATTCCCGGCAGTATTATCCAAATGCATATGAGCGAGGGCAATACGGACGCCATGGCGGAGTTCATTGATTATGCCAAGGAGCAGGGCTACCGTTTCGTGCTGCCGGGGCAATAAGGCAGGACAGGGCAAAAAAATAACGGGGCGGCACTTGGCCGTCCCGTTTTTACTGATGGATCAATCTACGGTATAAGGCAGTAAAGCCAGATTCCGTGCCCGCTTAATGGCCGTGGTCACCATACGCTGATGCTTGGCGCAGGTCCCGGTCACCCGCCGAGGCAGAATCTTGCCCCGCTCGGAGATGTACTTGGACAGGCGGTTCACATCCTTGTAATCCACTTCGCCCTCCACGCCGCAGAAGGCGCAGACTTTTTTCTTGCGGCGCATGGTGTTGTGCTTTCTGGGGGCGCCGCTTTTATCATTCTTAGCAAATGCCATGGTAATACCCTCCTGGTTTTAGAAACTGAACGGAATGCCCTCGTCGTCCCCGTTGTCAGGCAGGTTCATAAAGCCTTCACTGACGGGAGCCGAAGGTCTTCCCTGGGCCTCGGGGGCCCCTTCGCTGCGGCCGCCTGCGGCATTTTTGCTTTCCGCAAACTCGATCTCTTCCGCAATAATCTGCACCGAGCTGACTTTCTGACCTTCCCGATTGGTGTAATTATCGTTCTGAATCCGGCCGGACAGCAGCACCTTAGTGCCCTTCTTTAAGTACTTTTCTACGAATTCTGCCTGCCGTCCGAAGGACGTGCAATTGAAGAAATCGGCCTCAGCACCATCCTGCCCCCGGCGGAAGCGGCGGTCTACCGCAATGCCGAAACGGGCAATGGTCATGGAGTTGTCTCCGCCGGAATAACGCACTTCCGGATCCCGGGTGAGGCGGCCCATTAAAATAACCTTGTTCATGAAATTCCTCTCTTACTCTTCCCGGCTGATGCACAGGAAACGAAGAACCTGCTCCATCAGACGGATGTTTTCTTCCACCTGAGCGGGAACAGACGGTTCTGACTCGAAACGAATGAAGTAATAGAAGCCTTCGCTCATCTTCTGGATCTCATAAGCGAGCTTCTTCTTGCCCCAATCGTCCACATCCAAAACAGTACCACCGTCGCGGCTGATGAAATCCTGCACCTTTTCCAGGGCGGCAGCTCTTTCTTCATCGCTGATGGCACTGCTCAGAACAACGGCCAATTCGTACTTGTTCATGCTTTACCTCCTTTTGGACTTTGGCCTTCCCTCCTTGGGGAAAGCAAGGATTGTGATATGTCACGGATCGATATGATACCACTATGATTCCGAAAATGCAAGCGTTTTTTTGGGATACAGAGATACGCCCCCTGTCATCCTTTAACCTGCAGTTTTTTCTAATAATGCTCTAATATGTCTACTCCATACTAAAGGCAGATCAAGAAAAAGCAAGAAAGGAGTCCCCATGAAAAAGAAACAGCTTATTGGAATCTTTCTGCTGCTGGCTGTGTTGGGTACAGCGCTCTTTCTTTTGCTGAACCATCAGACATTGGCAGGTACTCAGCAAAAGATCCTGCCTCTTCTGACGGCACAGATATTCAAGGTGGGAAAGGCAGACGCCATAGTTTTGCAGCTGGAGGAAAAGGTCATCATCCTGGATGCCGGCGAGGAGGAAGACGGCCGGGAGATAGCGGAGTACCTGAAAAAGCGGAATTTAAACCGGGTGGATGCCATGATCATCACCCACTTTGACAAAGACCATGTGGGCGGCGCCGATACGGTGCTGGAGGAACTGACAGTGGAAAAGCTGATTCTGCCGGATTACGAGGGCAGCAGCACGGATTATCAGGAAATGATGGAGGCTCTGGCAAGCAGCAAGAAGAAAAACGGCACCCAGGAAATACGGCTCAGGGAAGACTGGGAAATGAGCTGGGGCAAGGCGGATATCCTGATTGAGCCCCCCTCCTCCTACGAAATCCCGGATGCCTCCAAGGAATATGACAATGACTTCTCCCTGATTACCACGCTGCGCTACGGAGAGACCACCCTGCTGTTTATGGGGGATGCAGAGAAGCGGCTGACCCGCAGCTGGCTGGCTAAAAATCGGGACAGGCACTGCGATTTTGTCAAGATGCCTCATCATGGCGTATATCAGACAGCCCTGGTGGAAATGCTGGAAGCCTTAAGGCCATCCGCGGCGGCCCTGTGTACCTCTCAGAAAAACCCGGCTGAGACGAAAACCGTGGAATTGCTGAAAGCCTACCGGGTGGCTGTTTATGAAACAAGGACCGGGGATATTACGGTCAGCAGCGACGGCACAGCCGTATCCGTGAAACAGGGAGGTTCGTGATGGCACAAATGGTTTTTAACCGTATCGAGAAGAAATATCTCCTGACGGCGGACAGCTATGAGCGGCTGCGCGACGCACTGCGGTCTTACATGGAAGAGGACGAGTACGGCCTGCATACCATCTGCAATATTTATTATGACACACCGGACTATCATCTGATCCGGCGCTCCATTGAAAAGCCGGTTTACAAGGAAAAGCTTCGGCTGAGAAGCTACGGGATACCCCGGGAGGACTCAAAGGTTTTTCTGGAGATTAAAAAGAAATATAACAAGGTGGTGAACAAGCGGCGCATCAGCCTGGGTTTGCAGGAGGCCTATCGATATCTGGAGGAAGGGGTGCGGCCGGAAAAGGACAGCCAGATTTTAAGAGAAATGGACTTTTTCCTGGAGCGCTACCCCCTGCAGAAGGGCCTGTATCTGGCTTATGACCGGCGGGCGCTGTTCGGGAAAGAGGATCCGGAGTTCAGACTGACCTTCGATACGAATATCCGCTGCCGATGGGAGGAGATGGAACTGGAACGGGGAGATTACGGGCATTTTCTCCTGCCGGCGGGCTGCCGGCTGATGGAAAGCAAGGTGATGGGAAGCACGCCCCTTTGGTTTTCTTCCCTCTTGTCCTCCCTGCATATTTACCCGGCATCCTTTTCCAAGTACGGGTATTTCTACAAAGAAAAGCTGGCAGAGAATCCATTGGAGAGCATTATCCGGCGCATTCACAGCCAACAGGATGAAGGAGGGAAAGCATGTTAGAGAGTATTTTTCACGCAGGTTCTTTCAATTTGCTGAGCGTGGTTCTGTCCATGACGGCGGCGCTGATTATGGGGCTTCTGATTGCTCTTTGCTACAAAATGACGGAAAAAAGCGGCGGATATCTGCCTTTGGTGCTGGCCGTCATGCCCCTTCTGGTGGCGGTGATCATTCTGCTGATTAACGGCAATCTGGGCACCTCCGTGGCGGTGCTGGGAGCTTTCGGCCTGGTTCGCTTCCGCAGCGCCTCCGGCAACGCCAAGGACATCGGTTTCATCTTTTTCAGCATGGCGGTAGGCCTGGCGGCAGGCCTGGGCTTTTTGACCCTGGCGGCGCTGGTGACAGGGGTGGTGATCCTGATATTCCTCATTCTGGACAGGATTGGCCTTGGGGAATCCCATGCCACGGAACGCATGCTGAAAATCACGATTCCGGAAGATCTGAATTACAGCGGCCTGTTTGACGATCTGTTTCAAAAATACACCCGGGGAAGCAGGCTGATACAGGTGAAAACCACCAATATGGGCACGCTGTACGAACTCACCTACCGGCTCAGACTCAAGGAGGCCAATACCGACAAGGCGCTGATCGATGCGCTGCGCTGCCGCAACGGCAATCTGAACATCACGCTGGGACTGGTGCAGAAAGAAAAGAATGAATTGTAGGAGGGAAGAGGGATGAAGCAGGCAGCAATGAAAACCTTAATCATTTCCATGGCACTGTTTTTCGTCATTCTGGGCATTATGCACTATGGCTTAAACAAAAGAACCAGTGCCCGCCTGATTCTCCATGCCGGCCCCTGCTTCTATCTGGATATAAATAAAGCCGGTCAGGTGATTGATGCGGCTCCCAACAACGAAGCGGGGGAGGCGCTGTTGAAGAAGGTGGAGCTGCGCCGGCTTTCCCTGGACACGGCGCTGGATATACTGGGACTGGCGTTAAAGGAAAGTGATGCCTGGAACAAGGATGAGCCGCCTTTGGTGGCGGTCAGCCGCCTGAAGGGGGAAGAGGCCAGGCAGATGCAGACGCTGGTAGAGACGAAAATGATGTCTCTGCGGGAGGATTTTGCGGAGAGCCGCAGCGTTTCGGAAAGGACCATACAGGATAACAGTAAGACAAAGGAAAAACGGCTGGCTAAGTAAGGTCAAGCTGCAGAATGGATGACAGGGGACGGATCCAATGTCATTAAGTTAAGGTTTTTCCGCTGATGCCTTATTGTCCAATCGGAGAACCGACGGGATAATCGTAAAAAATTATTGTCATATTTTGTAAAA
>CADBFP010000058.1 GCA_902793995.1 uncultured Lachnospiraceae bacterium
CCTGGCGGAAAGCGGTTTTCACAATTCTGTCTTCCAGGGAATGGAAGCTGATCACCGCCAGGCGTCCGCCGGGTTTCAGCAGGTCGATCAATCTGCCCAGACATTGCTCCAGCGTAGTCAATTCATGGTTCAGCTCGATTCGGATGGCCTGAAAGCTTCTCTTGGCCGGGTGGCCGCCGCTCTTTTGATACTTCACCGGAATGGCCTTCTGGATGATCTCCACCAGTTCTCCGGTGGTCTCGATGGGCTTTTCCTTCCGGGCCAGGACGATGCGCCGGGCGATGAAGCTGGCGAAGCGCTCCTCACCGTAGTCCCTGAGCACCCGGGCCAGCTCCGCTTCACTGTAGCCGTTTAGCAGATCCGCTGCGGTATAGCTCTCATCCTGATCCATCCGCATATCCAGGGGGACATTGTGCATATAGGAGAAACCGCGCTGAGGGTTGTCGATTTGATAACTGGAAATACCCAGATCCAGCAGGATGCCGTCCACCTTGTCTATCTCCAGTTCCTTCAGCACCCGGGGCATATCCCCGTAATTGGCTTTTAAGAGATAGTAGGCGGGGTGCTCGGCCCTGGTCTCCGCAAGAGCGGCAGCTATCTGTCTCAATCTTTCGTCTGCCGCGGCCAGAGCCTCGCTATCCCGGTCTAAACCAATCAGCTGTCCTTCGGGAGAAAGAAGCCTGAATATCTCTCCGGCGTGTCCGGCTCCGCCTACGGTGCCGTCCACATAGGTGCCTTCCGCTTTAATCTGCAATGCTTCCAGACATTCCCGCAGCATGACGGGCACATGTTCAAAGTTCATGACAGCCCCCCTTTGCCGCTTCTTAAATGCCTAATTCCGCTAACTGTTCCGCCAGTTCCTCGATATCATCGTAATGAGAAATGTCTTCCCATTTTTCCTTGGACCAGATCTCCACCCGGTTCCCTACCCCGCAGAGCACCACATCCTTTTCCAGCTTGGCCTCTTCCCTGAGGTTGGGCGGGAGCAAGGCTCTGCCCTGCTTATCCACTTCCAGCTCCGAGGCGCCGGAGAAGAAGTAACGGGAGAACTTGCGTCCCCGGGGATCTGTCAGAGGCAGCGCCTGAATTTTATTGGACAGTTTTTCCCACTCCGCCGGGGGGAAAATAAAAAGGCAGCCCTCCAGACCCTTGCTGACCACAAAGGTATCGCCCAGCTGTTCCCGCAGCTTGGCCGGAATGATAATACGGCCCTTTGCATCCAGGGAATGACTGTATTCACCCATCAACATGGCTGGAAGCTCCTTTCCTGAAGTCCGGGGAGAAAAAAAGGCGGCGCGAACCGTGAAATCTGCCACTTCGCACCACTTTGTGCCACTTTCCACCCCTCTGCCTCATATTCTAACAGCTTTTAGAGGAAAATCAAGCCTTTTTTCGCAAATTTTCAGGGTTTTGGTAAATTTTTTTACATGCCAAAAGAGCCGTAAAACCACCGTTTTACGACTCTTGAGAAGGGGCTGTTTCATAGACCTTGTAGGTGAGGGGGAAAGGGGAGGAAAAGAACCACAAAATATGGTATTTTATGCTTCCTCTTCTGCCTCCGGCGGGGCGGCGGCGGCCTGTTTTTGTTTTTTCAGGCCCCATACCAGAAGGATGATGCTCACCACCACCATCACGGCGGAAAGCAGCTGGGACACAGCGATGCCGGTATGGCCGATTTTCAGCTGGTCCGTCCGCAGCCCTTCTATCCAGAAGCGGCCGCAGCCATAGCCCATCAAATACATCAGGAAAATCTGGCCGTCAAACTTCTTCCGTTTGGTGAAAAACAGGAGGAGAATGAGAACCATGAGGCTCCATAAGCTTTCATACAGGAAAGTGGGGTGCACCTGGATGTATTCCACGCCGTTTTCCGTGATTTTATGAGCCAGATGCTCGGCGCTGATCATGCTGGGATTTACCTTGGCGATGTTCAGCCGCATGGCGGTGAAGCCCTCCGTATAGCGGCCGAAGGCTTCCATATTCACGAAATTGCTCCAGCGCCCCAGCATCTGACCGGCGATGAGGCCGCAGGCCGCCGTGTCCAAAACCAGCAGGGTATTCAGCTTCTTGACGCGGCTGTAAATCCAGGCCGTCAGGGCGCCGGCTATTACGCCGCCGTAAATGGCCAGGCCGCCCCCCCGGATATTGAAAATCTGCAGCAGATTATCCTTGTATTCATCCCAGGCGAAGGCTACATAGTACAGCCGGGCGCCGATAATCCCGAAGAGCACCGCAAAGATGACCAGTTCCATATAGGTTTCCGGATTCTGACCCGTTTTTTTGGCCACCCGGGTAGCCACGAAAAGCCCCAGCATCACGGCAGCGGCAATAATCACCCCGTAAAAAAAGATGTCGAAACCGAAGATTTTGAAGCTCTTGTTCACATCCTGCAGGGCAATGCCCAGCTTTTCAAACCAAATATCAATGGTGGCAGGTATCATATTCATCGTTAGTCTTCCTCTTTTAGTATTTCCCCAGCAGCACCGCCAGTTTAAAGGCGGCGGTCTCCAGGCGGCTCTGGCGGTAAAAGGGACAATGGCAGATAAAGCGGAGGCGTTTCCCGAAACCCTTTGCCTGCAGCAGTTCCTGTACCTTTTCGTATAGTCCCAGGGCCTCCAGAGCCTCCCGGTTCTGCTCTGCAAAATAAGCCATTTGCTGCTGGTTTTTTTGACCCTCCCCCGCCAGGGAGCGGCGGCCTGCTTTCAGCAGTTTCCCCATGGCGCTGCCGCTGGTGCCCAGCTCGTTGTCTCCATGCTGGCGGTACCAGGTCCGAGGTTCGGGGTCAAAAACTATGGTTCCGTATAGAGCCGCCAGATTGGCGATCCATAAATCATATACATAAATCCGGCTCACCTCCCGGGGCTTTTGCACCAGTTCCAAAAGGGCCCGGTTCATCAGCTGGTTGTGCCCCGGGCAGATATTCTGAATCAGGGCATTGGCCGGAGTAATAGGCCGTTTTTTCAGCCGGGTAGTGCCTCGGGGCTGCAAGGAATCATCCGTCATTAAGGAAGGGCAGGCATACAGGGCCGGGCCTTTAATCCCCTCCAGGGCCTTCACAGCCGCCTGGATTTTGCCCGGCATCCATTTATCATCCTGGTCGCAAAGAGCCACGAAATCATAGTCTTCTGCGCTGTCTATTAACGCAAAAAAGCAGGCATTATAGCCCAGGTTCTCTCCTTCCAGGACCTCCAGCTTTTCCGGGTAACGGGCTGCATAAGAGGCCAAAAGGGCCGCCGTTCCGTCCCGGGAGCCGTCGTCCCGAATCCGCAGAGTCAGATCAAAATCCCCTTCCTGGGCCAGCACGCTGTCTATTTGCTCCGCCAGGTATTTTTCTCCGTTAAAGGCGGCCAGGAGCACCAATACCCGGGGCTTCACGGCGTCTCCTCCCCGTGTTCCTCCGAAACGGAAGCTGTCACATGCCCCGCTTCGATGCCGCTGGTGCTTTCCCGGATAAAGAGAATCCGCAGAGTCCCGAAGAGCAGCATCACATCCGTCATGATCCCCATTTTGTTGATGTACATCAAATCCATTTGCAGCTTATCATGAGGATCCGTATTGTAGCGGCCGTAAACCTGGGCGTAGCCGGTGAGACCCGCTTTCACCTGCAGCCGCAGAGCAAAGGCGGGAAACTCCTTTTCATATTGAGCCGCAATCTCCGGCCGTTCCGGACGGGGGCCCACCACGCTCATATCCCCCTTCAGGATATTGAGCAGCTGGGGCAGCTCATCAAAGCGCACAGCTCGGATCACCTTTCCTACCGGAGTAATACGGTCGTCGTGTTCCGAGGTAAGGCGGGCCACCCCGTCTCCTTCCGCGTCCACTTTCATGCTGCGGAACTTTAGGATATTAAACTCTTTGCCATCCTTAGTAAGCCGCACCTGTTTATAAATAGCGGGGCCTTTATCGTACAGGCGGATGGCCAGGGCGGTGAGCAGCATAAACGGAGAAAAAACAATCAGCCCCAGCAAGGAGGCGAAAATGTCAAACAGACGCTTCAGAATCAAAAACTCCGGTGCGGCGGCCTTCCGCTCCACATTCAGCAGCGGCACGCTGTAAGACTGGATATGGGGCGCTCCGGAAAGAAGCACATCCCCCGCATCCGGCAGGAAATACCCCTGCATGGCATATTCCACGCAGTATTGGGTCAGACGGTTCCGCAAGGAGGGATCGATGCCTATGACAAACAGGGCCTCGAAGGGCTGCAGGGATTCCAGTCCTTTGGCCTTCAGCTCTTCGTCCGTCATACGGGTGGTGATACGGAACTTTTTCGGATTATCCTCGATTTCCCGGATGCGGATCAAATCCTCTTTGCTATGGTAAATCACCGCCGTCTTTTTGGGCGGGATCAGCCGGAAATACACCCGGGTGATAAAATGGGACCAGAGAATGTTAAGGAGAATCTGCCCAACCAGAAGAATCAGGAAGGGGACAGGATTATACAGACGCATCCAGGCAAGAGCCGTCAGGCCGTACACCGCTATGAGGGAGAGAGTGCAGGATAAGCTCTGGGAATAAATCATATCCCCTGGGGACATATAGCCCACCAGATAAGAATTATACGTACGGTTCAGAATAAAGAGCATGACACCGTAAAGGCCTGTGACAAAAATATTGTAACGGGACTCCGCAGCGCCTACGGAGGGAGCCACATTTTTCATCCACACAATCCAGAAGCAGAGAACAATCAGCAGAAAATGGCCGGTGTTCATCAGCTTGACCAGGGTGGTACTGTTTTCTTTTTGTATTTGTTTCAGCATGCTTGCCTGTAGGCGTTTCCTTTCCCGACGCAGTAAAAGCGGGGAGTCCCGGCGGGCTTCCCTTTGCGTACCCGGGTAGTATAGCACATTTTTTCAGATATAGGAAGTGTTTTGTGCAGGCCGCCGCCCGCTTTGAATCTCGTTGTATTCTTCTTATCTCTTATGGTATCATTTTACATATTACCAAATGGCAAAGGAATCATCATGCAGACCATCGCCTATATATACAACGATTATACGGAAAAGTTCGGTATTCCCCGGCAAAGCGGCTTGAATCCCGCTCTCATCTCCCGCATTGTGATGGAGCCGGCATACCGGGCGCAGGAAGCCTTCCGGGGGATTGAAGCCTACTCCCATCTCTGGCTGATCTGGGAGTTTTCCGAAGTGCCGGCGGAAGCCCCCTTCTCTCCCACGGTGCGCCCTCCCCGGCTGGGAGGCAATGCCCGGCTGGGGGTCTTTGCCACCCGCTCGCCCTTTCGGCCCAATCGGCTGGGGCTCTCCTGCGTGGAACTGGTACGGGTGGAGGAGACGGCGGAAGGGCCGCTGCTGCTGGTGGCGGGGGCGGATCTCATGAACGGGACGCCGATTTATGATATCAAACCTTATTTGCCCTATGCGGATGCGGTGCCCGATGCCCGGGTAAATGAGGCCTTAAGCCGCCCCCGGCTGCAGGTGGATATCCCGGCGGAGCTGGAAGCCCGGATCCCGGAGGAAAAGCGGGAGGCCCTTAAAGAAATGCTGGCCCTGGATCCCCGTCCAGCCTACCAGGAGGATCCGGAGCGGGTATACGGGGTAAAGTTCGGCGGCATGGATGTGCAGTTCCGGGTGGCAGACGGGTTTTTGACCGTTATGGGTATATGAAGTTGTGGGTATATGAAGGAGAAGGCAGAGAACCGTCCCAATGTCATTAAGTTAAGGCATTCATAACAGAGATTTCGCAGTAAATCAAGGATATAGTCTGTAGAAGAATCAGGCTTTCTAAATCAAGGGC
>CADBFP010000059.1 GCA_902793995.1 uncultured Lachnospiraceae bacterium
CGGCCGCCTCGCAGAAGGCCGTCTTGGCCTCCAGGTTCTTCTTGAAATCCAAATCCCGGAGTTCGCGGTTAATGTCCACCAGGTCGTAGAACTTGGTCACATACAGCTGGTAGGTGTCGTTCACGTCGCGGAAACTCTGCTGGGGAACAGGGCCCACCTCACGCCAGCGGTTCTGGATGTCCCGGAACTTGGGAAAAGCGTCTTTCATGTCTCCGGGCTCCTCCACCAAGGTCTTGAGCTCCTCGATGATGGCCTGCTTCCTGGCCAGGTTCTCCTCCCGCTGGGCGTCCAGTTCCTTGTTGTACTCTGCACGCTCCTTCTTATAGGCCACGTACAGCGACTTGAAACCGGCCTCGATGGCGGCAAAGGGACTCACCGGGCCGCTCTGGAGGGGAACGGTCTGCTCATCGGCAGGGGTGTTCTCGTCGGGTTCGTCCACGACGGCGTCTTCCCCGGCTTCCGCCTTTTCCTTGGAAAGACGCTTATAAAAGGCCGATTTGATGGCTTCGGCCTCCTTGGACCGCTTCATGCGGTCTTCACTTTCAGAAAGACTTTGGAACAGACCGGACAGTTCGGCCAGGGTTTTCTCTGCGAAATTCACTTCCTGTTCCTGCTTGGCTACATCTGCGGTTTCTTCGTTTACCACAGGCTTAATTTCTTCACTCATAGTATTTAGTTTAACATTAGCTTACAAATGTAGTTATAATCCTTTACTTTTCCAACAATCCGGGCCTGCGCTCCCGCGTGCGGGCAAGCGCCTGCTCGTCCTGCCAGGCCCGAATCAGCTTGGGATTGCCGCTCAGAAGCACCTCGGGCACCTTCCAGCCATTGAAATCGGCCGGGCGCGTATAGACCGGCGGAGAAACCAGGCCGTCCTGGAAGGAATCGCTCAGGGCCGATGTCTCGTCTGTGAGAACCCCGGGAAGCAGGCGGACGATGCTGTCGGCCAGGAGGGCGGCGGGAATCTCTCCCCCGCTCACCACAAAGTCTCCCACGGAAATTTCGCGGGTGACCAAATGCTCCCGGATGCGTTCGTCAATGCCCTTGTAATGGCCGCAGAGGATGATGAGGTTCTCCTTGAGGGAAAGCTCGTTGGCTATGCCCTGGGTAAGGATTTCCCCATCCGGGGCCATGTAAATGACCTCGTCGTAAGGGCGCTGCGCCTGCAAATCCCCGATGCAGTTGAACACCGGCTCCACCATCATCACCATGCCGGCGTCTCCGCCGTAGGAATAGTCGTCCACCGTCTGGCGGCTCCCCAGTCCGTACTTCCGCAAATCATGGATGTGAATCTCTGCCAGGCCCTTTTTGACGGCCCTGGCCGGGATGGAATAACTCAGCGGACTCTCCAACAGTTCCGGAACCACGCTGATGATGTCTATCCTTAGCATACGATATCGGCTTGAAATGCAAAATTACGAAAAATATCCTTAACTTTGCCTCCCCAAGCACACACTTATGAATTCTCTTCGTGAACTGTATAAAATAGGGAAAGGCCCTTCCTCCTCCCATACCATGGGCCCCAACAACGCCGCCCGCCTGTTCGGAGAGCGTCATCGGGACGCCGCCCGCTTCGAAGTCACCCTCTACGGCTCCCTGGCCGCCACCGGCAAGGGACACATGACGGATATCGCCGTCCTGGAGGCGCTGGAGCCCATCGGCCCAGTCAAAATTATCTGGGAGCCTTCCCGCTTCCTGGAGTATCACCCCAACGGAATGATCTTCAAGGCTTTCGGGGCCGATGACAGCCTCCTGGAAGAATGGACGGCCTATTCCATCGGCGGAGGCGCCCTCTCGGAAGGCCCCGGCAAAGAGATGAGCCTGTCCGGAGACATATACCCGCTCGGAACCCTCACGGAAATCATCGACTGGTGCGACAGCCACGGCCGCAGCCTCTGGGAATATGTGGAGATGCACGAAGACGAAAGCATCTGGGACTACCTGCAGAGCATCTGGGACGCCATGAAGGCCGCCGTGGAGCGCGGACTCAACACAGAAGGCCGGCTGCCCGGGCCGCTGAACCTCTCCCGCAAGGCCGGCGTGTACCACGTGAAGGCCCTGGGCTACCAGCCCAACCTGCGCTCCCGCGGTCTGGTGTTTGCCTACGCCCTGGCCGTGAGCGAGGAGAACGCCTCCGGCGGAACCATCGTCACGGCGCCCACCTGCGGCTCCTCCGGCGTGCTTCCCGGCGTGCTGTACCACCTGGCCAAAGGCCATGCCTTCTCCGACACCAAGGTCCTGCATGCGCTGGCCACGGCCGGGCTCATCGGCAACGTGGTCAAGCACAACGCCTCCATCTCCGGGGCCGAAGTGGGCTGCCAGGGAGAAGTGGGCGTGGCCTGCGCCATGGCGTCGGCCGCGGCCTGTCAGCTGTTCGGCGGCAGTCCCTACCAGATTGAATATGCAGCCGAAATGGGCCTGGAGCACCACCTGGGCATGACCTGCGACCCTGTCTGCGGCCTGGTGCAGATTCCCTGCATCGAGCGAAACGCCTTCGCCGCCACCCGCGCCCTGGACTCCAACATCTACTCCACCTTCTCCGACGGACGCCACCGCATCTCCTTCGACCACGTGGTGGAGGTGATGAAGCAGACGGGGAAAGACCTCCCCTCGCTGTACAAGGAAACGTCGGCCGGCGGCCTGGCCCTCAACTACCTGAAAAAATAAGGATTACTCTTCCTTTCCCCCGATAAGTCCGCGGGCCAGGGCGGGCTTGTTGGTGGTGAGCTGGTCCACGCCCAGCTCCAGCATTTCCAGCATTACTTCCCGGCTGTCCACCGTCCACACATTCACGCTCATGCCCAGGTCGTGGGCTTCCTTCACCCACTCCGGATGCCGCTGGAAGCGGGAGAAATGGTAGTCGATGCCGTTGATACCGGCCTCAAACACCTCTGCGGGCGTCCTGTCTCCCTCCAAGTACTGCACCGTGAAGCCGGGGCACTTCTGCGCCAGCAATCGGCATATATAGAAGCTGAAAGAGATGAAAGCTACCCGGGAAGGGTCCATGAGCTCCTTTTCCCGGATGGCCTCCAGGCATTTTTCCACCAGCACCTCTTCCCGCCCGGGGGCATACTGGGGCTTGAGCTCCAGCACCAGCACACAAGGGCTCCCGGCCCCCTGCGCCAGGTACTCCGCCAGCGTGGGCACGGGCTCCCCGTTCTTGAGGGTATGCGCCCGAACCGCTGCAAAGGGACTTTTCTGGATAGCGGTATGGCCGATGCTTGCGTCGTGGTTCACCACCACCACGTCGTCGGCCGTCAGATGAAGGTCGAACTCGCTTCCCCAGCAGCCGAACTCCTGGGCCTTGGAGAGCGAGGCGATGGAATTCTGGGCATTGGTGTCCCAGTACCCGCGGTGGGCCACAATCTCCGTATCGTACTTATTTTGCGCCCGGGCGCAGTTCAGGGCCAGGATTCCCGGCAGCAGAAGGGCAAGGATTTGTCTCATGTCGGCATTGTTTTTCTTCAGAGTCTGTTTTGAAATAATTCAATAAATTCTTTATGTTTCTTTTTGGGTAAAGTGAAAGTGAAAATTCCGCATACCTATGTCATTATCGCCGCCCTGCTGGTGCTGTGCGCATCCCTTACCTGGGTACTTCCGGGCGGGCGCTATGTCAGCGGGGCCGACGGCGTCCCGGTCTATGAATCCGTCCCGAACGCTCCGCAGACCTGGCAGCTTTTCTCGGCCATCTACCACGGCTTTGTCAAGCAGGCCGGCATCATCGTTTTCATCCTGGTGGTGGGCGGGGCCTTCTGGCTGCTGGGCGCTACCGGCGCCGTATCGGCCGGAATCGGGCAGTTCATCCGCCGGGTGGGAAACCATGAGAAATGGGTGCTGGCGGGCATCACGCTCCTCTTTTCCCTGGCCGGGGCCGTCTTTGGGATGAGCGAGGAAACCATTCCCTTTGTGGGCATGGTGGTGCCGCTGGTCATCTCCATGGGCTACGACGCCTTCATGGGCATGCTCATTGTCTATGCCGCCGCCAACGTAGGCTTCTCCACGGCGTTCCTGAACCCCTTCACCGTGGGCATAGCGCAGGGAATGGCCGATTTGCCCCTTTTCTCCGGCATGGGCTACCGTATCTTCTGTTGGGCCCTGTGCACCGCCGTCCTGCTGCTTTTCATCCTCCTCTATGCCCGGAAATCCAAGACCGGCAGCAGCGCAGCCGCCGTTTCGGCCAGCGCTCCGGAGCCGCTGACCGGGCGGCAGAAAGCCATTCTGGCCATCCTGGGCATAACGGTGGCGGTGCTGGTTGCGGGCGTCACCCGCTGGGGCTGGTATCTTCCGGAAATCACGGGCCTCTTCCTGGCCATGGGCATCCTCTGCGGCATTGTGGCGGGCTTCCCCGCCGGGCGCATTGCCGACGAACTCCTGGCCGGGGCCAAGGACATCCTCTCCGCCGCCCTGGTGGTGGGCTTCGCCTCCGGCATCATCGTCATCCTCCAGGACGGCCATGTGGTGGACAGCATCCTCCACGCCATGCAGAAAGGCCTGGAGGGGAAAGGCCCCGTGGCCTCCCTCAGCGCCATGTACGGCATTCAGGCCGTGATTAACTTCCTCATACCCAGTGCATCGGCCAAAGCCGCCATCACCATTCCCATCATGGCGCCCTTTGCCGACATGGTGGGCGTCTCACGGCAGGCCATGGTGCTGGCCTTCCAGTTCGGGGACGGCTTTACCAACATGCTCACGCCCACTTCCGGCGTTCTGATGGCCGCACTGGCCATGGCCCGCATCCCCTACCCCGAATGGGTGAAAAAAATATGGAAACTGGTGCTGGGCTTCCTGCTGCTGGGCCTCCTCCTGCTTACCGCCACCCTTCTGATAGACTTTTAGCTGTCTCCGGCTATGGCTTTATCGGCTTTCCGGCTAAGAGTCTGTTTTGAAATGATTGATATTTTTATTTATAGATTATTTTTGTGGAAATTTCTGAGGAAAATTTACCAAAAAGAAACATAAAGAATTTATTGAATTATTTCAAAACAGACTCTAAAAATAATTGCAGATGTTAAATAATTATGCGAGCAGTAATCCAAAGAGTGTCCTCGGCATCGGTTACCATTGACGGGACAGTAAAATCAAGCATTTCCCACGGCCTTCTGATTCTTCTCGGGATTGGCCGGGAGGACGGGCCGGAAGACACGGACTGGCTGGTCAGGAAGATTGCGGGCCTGCGTATCTTCAACGATGCCGCCGGGGTAATGAACCGCAGCGTGGCGGAGGTGGAAGGAGAAGCCCTGGTGGTGAGCCAGTTCACCTTGATGGCGTCCACCAAAAAAGGAAACCGGCCGTCGTATGTGGGCGCGGCGGGGCATGAGACAGCCATTCCGCTGTACGAACAATTCTGCACGGCCCTGTCGGCCGCCATCGGCCGCCGGGTGGAAACGGGAGAATTCGGGGCCGATATGAAAGTGTCCCTCACCAACGACGGCCCCGTCACCATCTGCATGGACACGAAAAACAAGGAATAAGCCTACAAGACGGAGGAAAGGAAATCCGTCAGCTCGTCTCCCATTAAGTCGCACGCCTCAACAACGCCGTCGGGGCCGATGAGCACGTTGTACGGAATGCCCTCCACCTGATATTTCTGCACGGCACTGCACTTCCAGCCATTCAAATCCGAGAGGTGAATCCAGGGCATGCCCCAGCTTTCAATGGCATCCAGCCATTCGTCCTTGTTTTCATCCAAAGAAATACCCACAATGTCAAAGCCCTTGGCATGAAACTTCTTGTATGCGGAAACAACGTTGGGCATTTCTTCCTGGCAGGGACCGCACCAGGAGGCCCAAAAATCTACCAGCACCCACCTCCCCTTTCCGGCGTATTGGCTGAGCTTGTGCACCTTGCCGTCAGCATCCCGGGACTGCACGTCAATAAAGCGCTGGCCGATGAGCGCATCCTGCTCCGCCACAGGCGTTTTCACATGAGCCACAGGAGAAAAAGCAGTGCCCAAAAACAAGCCTGCCAGAATAAGGGTAAAGGTAATGAATGAAGTACGCATAAATCTTTTTGTTTGGTTTCTTTGCAAAATTAGCAATTTTTGCAGGAAAAGAGTATCTTTGCGGGCTCATAAGAGTCTGTTTTGAAATAATTCAATAAATTCTTTATGTTTCTTTTTGGTAAATTTTCCTCAAAAATTTCCACCCATAGGAACCCCTATGGACAAAAATTTTCAAGAAAAATTTCCACAAAAATAATCTATAAATAAAAATATCAATCATTTCAAAACAGACTCTAAATAAGAATACAAGTAGTGCTGTTGTAGAAAGAGCAGAATGGATTGATCTGCGTTATTCTAACTTTGCAAGTAATATATTTAGGACAGTAGAAAACTGGATCTGATGAACTAGTGCAACAGATTATGCAAATAAAGCACGTGATATGTGGTGAGCTGGATGGGATAGCAATACTCAAAATAAAACAGATAGGACAAAACAGCAGAGACAATGACCATGTCCAGATGGATACTATGTATCTACAGCATATGATTGGGTGAAATTACAAGAGGCTTGGAAAAATTCTGTAGAAAACAGTTTAGATTATACACAATTTGCAGCAGATTTATTGTTGCCTTTTGCATGATATAGGACATGGAGTGATAAAAAGATAACATCTCAATGAACAAGATGACTTTATTGGACGTCTACATGGTCTTCGAACAACAATTCATATCGTGCAGATGTAGATCCAAATAATTCAACTCCAATCAGACTTTGAAATGATAGACGTTCATTTGCACAATCAATTCGTTGTTTCAAAAATGACTTTAATATAGATTGAAAGTCATCATTTGAATTAGAATCAAATGGATGAGTATGAGCAGTAGTTACAGTAGATGATGGAATCATTATTACTTTATGAGAACCAACAAAAGAATGAGTAGATTTCGTTGGATGGTATACTACTCCAAAATTTGTATCATCAACGAAAGTATCAGTATGATCTGATATATCAAATGCAAAATGACTATATGCAATGTATAGTGATAATTCAGAGTGAATATTCTATACATATAAAGCAAATGGATGAGTATTTGAAGATGATGCAGATACTCACAATGAATCATACACTATCTGAACAGATTATGAGGATGCAGACAATTCTCTTTGAGTAAGTAGACTATGATATGTTTTTGATGGATGGTACACAAAGGCTGAATGATGAGAAAAAGCATCATCACATAAGGTATCCGATGCAAAAACATTCTATGCTCACTGGATATTAGCAGACAAAGCTACACTTGTGAGCGGGGCTAAATTTAACGAAACTATCAAAAAATTAGCGAATGGAAAAGCGATGAGTACAGAAGACTCAGATATTAAAATTACAGCAATCAAAAAGGCTGATAGTATTCCAAATGGAGTAACTACACAGCTTATCTCTACATCAGGATCTGTGCCTGTATATGCATGGTTTGATGATGGAACTATATATTATTATTCAGAGAGCGAAACTATATATATGAATGCAGATAGTAGCTTTATGTTCAAAAATTTAGAATCATTGAATAATATAGAAGTTCTTGAAGAATGGAAAGCAGATAATGTTACGAGTTTATATGATCTATTTAACGGATGTAAGAGTCTGTCAGATGCTTCACCAGTGTACAACTGGAATACAAAAAATGTAAAGGATTTTAATTCTACGTTTTATGGATGTGAATCTCTTACAGATTTGGATCTTAGTAACTGGAATACAAGTAGTGCTACACAGATGCGTAATATGTTTCAATGATGTACTAATCTTTCAGATATTAGATGACTTGATCAGCGAGATACAAGTAATGTAACATCAATGAGATATATGTTTGCCCAAAGTCCAAGTCTGACTGAGCTTAATCTATCTAGCTGGGATACTAGCAAAGTAAAAGAGATGAGATTTATGTTTTATCAAGCATCATCATTGGAGACAGTATATGTATGATCATGATTT
>CADBFP010000060.1 GCA_902793995.1 uncultured Lachnospiraceae bacterium
GCTCTCCCGCTGTTGATTCTATTAGGAATTTTCAGGGTTGGAATGCATCATTTAATTGTCAAGGTTCCAGACGCCTTTTTGCGAGGCGCATTGCTTAATTTACCATTTCATTATCAAATTGTCAAGAGAAAAAGTTGTGCAACTTTGAAAAAAATTTTTAGGATATTATGTCTTATTGTTTCAAATCCAGAAACACCTTGACATATTTTCAGACAATTCATCGATTAAGGCCTTCAATCCTGTTCTGAATCTCTTCTTGGTAGTAGGAAAGCATTAAATCCACGATTCTTCCGTAGCTCTTAACTCCGTCTTCCTGGCGATTGAACTTCAGATAGGAATCGTTCATCTTCTCTTTGACTTCTGCGATTACTGTTTTGTATTGATCCCAATAGCGGGAGTTTTCCGCCATATCTTTTTCAATGACAGGGCTGATTTTTCCGCGCACTTTCCCGAACTTCTCCTGACTGGCTCCGTACAGCGCGTTGGTAGCGTAAATATATGCCAATACATAACCACTGTAATTAAACTCAGGGGAATCCGAATTGATGCAGGCCAAAAACGCCACAAAATTGGCTTCATCTTCCCGCATGTATCCCTTAAGATGAGACAATTCATGACAAACTGTATGGGGAATGTTGTAGGGTGTAATCAAACGGTTGTATTGCGCCTCGGAGGTGAAAGGCGAATGCATCCCGGATATATTTTCATGGGACATAAACTCCGAGAAAAACACCGGCTTGGGCTGAGGATAAAAGCCTCCCAGGGAAGGATAGTCAGCCGCCAGCCTCCGCATCGCCTTGACGGATTCCGCAGAGATATCGCTTGTCAGCTGCATAATTCCTTTTTCATCCCGTTGTACGGCATCCTGCCGTTGATTGGCCTCTTCCGTCAGGATTTCGCATAGATAATACAGTTCCTCGGAAGTCCCCCCTGCCAAGGGCATAGCGTTCGCTTCAGCGAAGTTGGTTCGATTATAATTGATACCGCAGCCCAGCATAAATACCAGCCACATAGCGCCGCCGAAAGCGCATAAAGTCCAAAGCCAGCGCTTCCACCAATGCGGACGGCAGCGGCGGCGGATTAAACGAGTGATATCCCGTGCCAGCCAAAACAGGCCCAGGGCAATCAGAATGTATATGCCCAATTCATTGACCGAAAAAGGAAAAAACCCGAACAAGCGCCCCACCGAGCCCACCCATAAGGGGTACAGGTTTAGCGCATACCAGTCGGAAAAGGCCCGGCTGGAGCCGGAAATGAAATACAGGCCCGTAGCTATCAGAGCAGGCAGCAGCGCCCCCAGCCATCCCCAAATGCCTATATGGAATCCTGTATCACTCTGTTTTTTCACTTCTGAAATTCCTTTTGAATAGTTCCTTCAATTCCGGTCTGGTAAAGGAATAGGTGGTATTGCAGTAATCGCAATGCACTTCCACCGTTTCCTGGCTGACCATCAGATCCAACAATTCGTGACGGCCCAGGCCAAGCAAAATGCCTTCCATTTTATCTCTGTTACAGTCACAGCGGAAGGAGACTTCTCTCCGTTCCGTTTCCTCCCAGCCAAAATCACCCAGCAGCCGGGTCAGAATATCCTCCGCTTTCAGGCCTTCCTCCAGCCAGGCGGTGACCGGAGGCGCTGCCATCACCTTCTCTTCCAGGGCGGCAATCATTTCTTCCGAGGCCCCCGGCAGAAGCTGCAGCATAAAGCCCCCGGCCTGAGCCACCGTATTGTCCTTATTCATTAAAACGCCTAAGGATACGGACGAAGGGGTTTGCTCCGACAAAGCATAATAATAGGTTAAATCCTCTGCAATTTCGCCATTAACCAGCGCGCAGGTCCCCACATAGGGTTCTTTAAGCCCCAAGTCCCGGATGATGGTCAGCTCCCCTTTACCAACGGCGCCACCTACATCCAACTTACCATCCCGGCGGGCATGCAGCAACACCTGGGGATGCAGCGCAAAGCCCTTCACATGGCCTTGATTATCCGCCACCGCATAAAGAGCCTCCACCGGGCCGTCTCCTTTTATCTTCAAAGTCAATTTGTCGGAATCTTCTTTGCATTGAATCCCGATCATAGCGGCCGCTGTCATCAATCGTCCCAAAGCTGCCGTCACCACCGGGGAGGAATTGTGCCGCCGGCGGGCCTCCTCCGTCATATTCCTGGTGGAAGCCGCAAAAGCCCGGATTTGACCGTCTCCGGCCATTCCGCGAATTACATAATCATTCATGTGTTTCACCTAATGCCTACCGCCTAATCCCATATCCCCAAACGGAAACGCTCCATCATTTCCGCCGTAAGGGCAACTTCTCCGCTCCGATCCGGCAGTTCCTCCGCTTTCAGCCAGCGGGCCTCTTTCAGCTCTTCTTGATCCAGAATCACATCCTCGCACTCGCCGTCTAATTCGCAGTAAAAGCCCATCAGCAGCGTATCGGTGAAGGACCAGGGCTGGCTTTTGTAAAAGCGCAGATTCTTGACCCGCAGTCCTACCTCCTCCATCACTTCCCGGTGCACCGTTTCTTCCACCGTTTCACCGATTTCCGTAAACCCTGCGATCAAAGCAAAGCCCCGGCTGGGCCGGTTAGCGTAGGAAGTCACCAG
This sequence comes from uncultured Lachnospiraceae bacterium, assembly GCA_902793995.1. Classification (GTDB taxonomy): domain Bacteria; phylum Bacillota; class Clostridia; order Lachnospirales; family Lachnospiraceae; genus UBA6987. The sequence continues at coordinate 2,600 of CADBFP010000060.1, forward strand.
AATCTTATCTTCATGCACGATGGCCACAATCACCGCCGGCATCAATTTGGGATAAGTGGTTTTACCGCAGTTCGGGCAAACGAAGGCCCGCTCCCAGCTGCTCTCCTCCAAGGGGGTTCCGCAGCAGCCGCAAAAATGCTGGGTATTCAGCCAGCGCATCAGCTGCATGGCGGTGATGCCGGCAAAACCAAAAACCCGGGGTTTTACAGTGCGGAACAAGCCCTGATCCATGTATTCAAAGCCCTCCAGGCCGGGATCGGATTTCCCCTTATCCTGCCCCACAAAGAAGGCGGTATCATCAATCAAAAATGCAAAATATAAACCCTCCGTGCCGGTTTCCCTTACCTGGGGGAAACGGATATCTCCCCCTTCTTTCTTGATCAAAAGTTCCTTTTCGTCCCGGTGAAAGAACACAAAGTCATCCGGCCGGGGTTCCCGGCGATGGGCAAATGCATTGTCATAAACATGCGGATAAATGTCTTGTATCATGGAATAACCTCCCGCCGGCGCCATAACAATACCGGCGAGGAAAAGTATAGCATTTTGGCCGGAGATAGGCAAGAGGGATCAGGCAAGAGGGATGAAGCGACAGGGAGTAGGGAGAGAAAGAAAATCACAGATAAATAACATTTTTTTCACATATATAGCCCTTGACATAGCTGCCTGTTCCCCCTTATACTTTACAAAAATTGTTAATTATGAGGGCAATATGTTTATCACAAGAGAAATGGATTATTGCATAAGAATTGTCAGAGCGCTGCACCATGGCGGGATGCAGTCCGCCAATGATATTGCCCTCCGGGAGAATATGCCTCAGGCCATCACATATAAATTATTGAAAAATCTGCTGAAAGCAGGGGTGGTGGAAAGCTTCAGAGGGGCCGACGGCGGATATCAGCTGAAAATCGACTGTTCAAAAATGTCCATCATGGATTTGTTCCGCCAGATGGGGGTTGAAATGCATCTCAATAAATGTCTGACTCCCGGTTATCAATGTGAAAATATTGACTGCAATACCTGCAAAGTCCACCAGGAACTGAACCGGGTTCAATCCGTGCTGACGGAGGAACTCAGCCGGAAACCGCTGATAGAAATCCTGTGATTTACTCATATAAAACACAAAACAGGGGCTGTGAAACGACTGGTGTGCTACCCGTCAAGAGGACAGTGAATAATTAAAAAGTTTCGTGCCGCCAGTCGAGCAATCGGCTGGCGGTATTCTTATGCAGCCGCGTAGTAG
>CADBFP010000061.1 GCA_902793995.1 uncultured Lachnospiraceae bacterium
TGGCTTTTGTGGCTCCCCCCGTTCTGCCCGGCTCCAAGGCCTGGCACCGGGGCTATAATCTTTACAATGGGGGCCTGGCCTTCGGCATGCTGGGCTTTTTCCTCTTTAATCTGCTCTACCGCACCATGGGGGTCACCGCCCCCGCCCCCCTGGCCTTTAATAACGAGGTCTATGCCCGCTTCGGGCATTCTTACCGGCTTTTCTGCTGCCTCTTTTTCCTGCTGCTCTTTGCCGCCTGCCTGGCGGCGGGCTATCTCCTGAACGGACGCAGTTTCAAAGGCCTTTCCCGCCTTTTTACGGATACGGGCTACGAAAGCAACTTCGCCAGCCGCTACGGTATGCCTCTTTGTCTTATCAATATCGGCATTTACGGATCCATGTTTTTGGGATATGTATTGCTGGCGGAACACTTCAACCGGGGGGCTTGCTTTACCGGCCCCACCGTGGGGGTGATTTTTGCGGCCCTTACCTTTACCGCCATGGGACAGCATCCCCGGAATGTCTGGCCGATTTTTGCCGGATATCTGCTGCTCTTTCTTTTTTCGGCTGCCTTTAACCATCTGGTGGGGGGCGATGCGGACTGGACCCTGTCCACCCAGGTATATATCAACAGCGTGGCCTTCGCCACGGGCCTTTGCCCCCTGGTGGGCCGCTATGGCGCTCCGGCGGGCATTTTGGCAGGGATGCTCTGCGCTGCCCTGGCCCCTGCCACCTCCGCCCTCCACGGCGGGCTGATGCTCTACAACGGGGGCTTCACCGCCGGTATTGCCACTTTAATTCTGCTTCCCCTTCTGGAACATTATATTCCCAATCCCCGTTCTTCCATGAACCAGCACATCGACTTGCGGGATATGATGACCTTCAGCGAAAGGAAAAAGGACGAGTGAGGGGATGGCCGTGCCATCCGTTTTTTGGTTCAACAAAAGGAAGAATGGCTATGAGTTGATTATGACTATTATGGGAAAAAAGCAAAACCCCCTTTACCATCAAACAGATAAAGGGGGGATAAAAGACACAAGACCGGTAGATTTAACATAATGGGTTTGCTATAGTCTCTTGTAATATTTTTTATTGTTTCGCTCATCAGTAACCTCAAGGTTCTATCGAAATAATGGAAGGCTCACCATATTCACTGCCATAGCCTCTGCTTTTTTCATTGGCATAATAAAAGTACACAAACAATGTGACGATCGCCAATAGGATAAAGACAATCGTGAATATCAGAAGCTTGTTGCGCTTTTTGAGTTTTTCCACTTTCCGCCCGTAAGTATCGCTGCCTTTAATATCCATTTGGGCGCTGACCCATTCATCCGGCGTGCCTAATCTCTCCACCAATTCTTCGTAACTGCAAGTTTCGGCATCATCACCGACGCTGTTTTGGATCACGGACAAATAGTATTCCTTTTCCTTATCGGAACAATCCAGGAGGGAAGAGACCTCCCGCATATATTTTCTCAACTCACTCATGATCTGTATCCTCGTTCTCTAAAAACTCCATCATGGTTTGCGTCACATGCAGATACTCCTGCTTCAGCTCCTGCAAAAGCCGGTGTCCGGGCTCCTCCAGATGGTAGTAAATATGCGTCATTCTTTTTTTGTAGGGAACACGCCGCTCACTGATTTGGCCGGCCTCCAGCATTTGATATAACACCGGGTACATGGCCCCTTCCTTGACGGAAATGACTCCATTGGTCCGGGAAGAAATGGTTTTCACCAATTCATAGCCGTACATATCCTGTTCCTTCAGCAGGTGAAGGAGCAGCAGCGGCAACAGCCCTTTTCTGAAATAATTTGGATTATAGGCGGACATCATGACCTCTTGTTAAAATAGCGGCAGGACAACGGTTTCAGCGGAGATAAAATAGCATAAATATGAAGATTTGTAAATACATAAAAAATAAAATAATCATTGACAAAGTATAGTCCCTTTGGTATTCTTTTAACAAATAAGATTGGAAAACCGCCCGTATTAATTTGAGCGTACTCTAACAGTTGGGTGCGAAATTGCAGAAACCCGGAGAAAGGAGAAACCCCAATCCCATCATGGGGATTGGATCAGCTTTTGTTATGAAATGGAATAAGACTTGCATGATTTCCTTACTCATCCTGGCTATGTTGCTGGCATCCTGCAGCCGAGGGGGCCAAGACACGGCAGGATCAGCCATGGTTACAACGGAAACCACTGTTGATAACAGTACTTCAGAAATTGCTTCTGCCCAGGATAGCAAAAACGCAGAAGATGACAAAACATCTTCGGCATCTGCCAATGCAGCGGCCAATACATCAACGGAACCGCCTGCGTCCTCATACGGCCTGCCAATCAATCCCTCGATTCCATCCCGCCGTCTGTCTGTCTATCGCAAGAGCTGTCACCTGAATTTCTCTCTTTCTGAAACCGGTATATACTGCATAGCCATGGAAAAATCCGGATCCTATGCCTTGTACTGCGATGCGCATTCCGATGAGTTTATCAAACTCTGCGGACGAACGGACTGCCCTCACAACATCAAAAGCTGCGATGCTTATCTGGATGAAGGCACAACGCCTCCCCTTGGTTACTATAACGGAAAGATTTACTATGTCAAACAGTCAGTTCAAAAACTGATCTCGGATGGGGAAGGAGCCCAGACCATAGAGCTGCCCGCCTCCCTCTGGACTATGGATCCGGACGGAAGGAACAAACAACAGCTGACCTATCTCTACGAGGAAGATCTCCGTTCAGTCGGAATTGGAGATATTTGCTTTTCTCATGGTATGGTGGAATTCCTGTTATATGCCACGGATGGCCAGGGCGAGGTGATTATGGACCGCAGATTTATCAGCCTGGCTCAGCCATCCCTTCCCGCCACCTCTGCCAGTTCTGCTCAACTATCCTCTGTCAATGGAATGAACGGCTCGATTCTCAATACGGACGGAGAAGATATTCTTGTTTGGGAGGAAAACTCCCAGCCGGGAAACCATCAGCCCTATCAGGTATATAAATGGGAACTTAGGAATAATACGCTGATCCCCATAGGCGGCATCCCCACGGGCCGCGGCTGGGTTGGAAGCAAAACAGCCTATTACATGGATCATGGAATCTTTACTCAATGGGATTATGCAAAACAGGAAGGAAAGGCTCTTTTGGATCCCGGTATTTCGGAGAATGCCGATATGACGGCCTTTACAGACTTTCTTGTCATGTATGACTCACAGGGATTAATCCGAGAGGGGAAAAAGCCGGAATCCGTTACCCTTTTCTTTTATGACTGGAACCTGAATCCTTTGGGAGAGTGCTCCCTAAAACTGGATCCCTCCACCTTGCATTTCGGAAACTATGTTTTCGGGGAGACAGAAGATCGAATTCTGATTATAAAAGATGGGTTCGGAGATCTTCCGGATTATTACATTGAAAAGAGTGATCTGGGCAGTGGGGAGATCCCCTTGCATGAATACCATTATCCCGAATTGGATTTGTCTTTTGGATTTTAAGAATAAGCGAGGTGTGTCCATGAAAAAACTATTATTACTGCTTCTGATTCTGACTGTTTGCTGCAGTGCCTGTCAATCCGCAGCCGTTTCGAAGGAAACCAGCACAGAGGGCAAGGTAAGCACTGAAATCAGCTCGCCTGTGGAAAACATAACCGCCCCCGAAAGCAGCACGGCCCCCGCTTCGGAGGAAACTGCCGCC
>CADBFP010000062.1 GCA_902793995.1 uncultured Lachnospiraceae bacterium
AAACGAAGAAACAGAACCTTCTGCCTCCTTTCAAAGGAAGATGAAATCTGTCTTCCGGAAAAACAGAATGCGGCATAGATGCAGAAAGCTTGGCAAAATTTGCGCTATGTTTTTCCTGGCTTTACTGAGCACATCCGTCCTTACCTTGTCTTTCAGCAGCACGGCTCGGGCAGAACTGGCACGCTGGTTAAAGGAAAAACTGGGAAATGATACCGTGTACCGTTTTCTGGTAAACCCGGAAAGGGATTATCAACTTCCTCGCTACAAGGCAGGATGGCTGCCTGAAGGTGTGGAGTTGATTGATAGAGACGAGGCGTCCATTGGATATTCCCTGCTTTACTCCAATGCTGATGCAAGCATCATGATTATTCTGGGGGTAGATAAAGTTCAAGAAGGCTCTCATTTGCAACTTACTCAAATGGAGGGGTACTCTCACGAAACCATTTTTACGGATGGAAAAACGATAGACGATTATTTCTTGGGGGAAAGAGACCGCATCCTTGTTTGGTTTGAGGATGAAGGAAGAACGATGCTTTACCTGGATGCTTTCCTTTCACGAGAGGATGCGCTCCATTTTGTTAGGAATTTAAGGAAAACTGAATAATGTAGCTATTTGAAACACCAGCTTAAAGTAGATTTTACTCATAATAACACATAGAGAGGAGATGAATATTATGCGTGGAACAAAAAAAGGAAAGAGTATCTTGGTAGTGATTTTGGTTATGTCATTTTTGCTTCAAGGGGCTTATGCAGCAGAAAGAACTGCAGTACACCCCAACATGACTTTTGTTGGATCCACCGCAAGATGTGAAGTGTTGATCCGCTCCAAGGGTAAAGCCATTCAGGCAACCTTACAGCTGTTGAGGGGCAATACTGTGGTGGCATCATGGGCAAAAACAGGCAACAGTATTATAGAAATTACCGGCTTCTACGACTGCGCGCCTGGAATTGACTATACCCTTACGGTTGTCGGAACCATAGGCGGTGTTCCCATCGTAGCTATTCCGGTTACAGGGAGTTATGAATAAGGGAACTGTGAAAAGCCTGGCCAGGAAAGATCTCCTTTTGCAGTAACAATCAATTGCTTGTTTTATTCGTTTCTCTTGTTTTGTGTCAGCTTTTAGCTTTCTGGATTGTTACTTGGTTAGAGGGGTTATTATAGGCTGGAATGTGAAAAAATGTTGCAACATGTTGTCGACAGCATAGTCAAACATTTATCTTTCCATCGGATCGGCCAATCAGGTGGAGGGGAAGGGAGGAGAGTATGGAGTAAGTAGCCAATATGCAGCATTTATTAAGTGGATGCTGGCCTACGGGGGAATCCCAATGGGGCCTAAATTGGCACTATGATGCCCACTGGCTTTCCCCAAAATCGTTATGCCAATCAGTGCGTAAGGCGGTAATCAGGTGCAACATTTAGGTGAAAACCATATGTCCACAGTATCTGAAGTGTGTTAATTCAAAGCGAAAGGAGATGGATACTTCGGTTTCCGAAAGTATCATACAAGAGAAATCATGAGAGCAAAATCCAGAAGAATACTATGTTGCATAATAATTCCCCTATTTCTGCTGTCTATTCCCGGTCCAGCTCTGTCTGAAAGTGAATCCGTTCCTCATTCTTCGACAAATGCCTACCATTGGGAATCAGATTCCGATCAATCCCGAGAAGGAACGGTATACCGCTATTTGAAGCTGCGTGTTATGTTGGATAATTCCTATCGGGCAGATTATGCCTATCCCTATACCGAGGCGGCAAACAGACTATCCTTACTTCATTTTCCCTTTGCCTCTGTGTGGGGGATAAACTTTACAAAGTCGTATGTTGATATCGCCCCACTCCTCTTCGATTCCTGTGCTCGCCCCTATTCCTCGTTGTGTACCAATTCCGCTTGCGGTTCCAAGTGCAACAATGGGACAGCTAACAGCATTCATCACAAAAACGGTTTCAAGAATAATGCTTTTATACAGAATTGCATTTCGACAAATGGCTATGATATTTTCCTTACCCTTACCTCTGCAGCCCTGTGTGGCGTTTATAACGGTGATCATATGGATGGCGGGCTGATGGGGGCAGCTTTTGTAGGTGGTAAGTTTGCTTTGGCTCACAGCGCTTCAAGTATAAGTGACACGATGAAGGTTCGGGTTATGCAGCATGAAATCAGTCATCTCTTCGGCTGCCTGGACGGACCTTGCTCCGGTCCATGTATTATGAATCTTGATTATACATCTTCGAGTTTATACACAACCGATATTTGGTGTAATAACTGCAAAAACTATTTTAATCCCAATGCACATTAGGAGGTATCATATGAAAAAGACCTTTGGTTTATTCCTAATACTGTTTTCCCTCTTGATCCTTTCCTGCGGGTGCAGCCGAAATGCAGAACTGCCTAATGGCGGGGAGCCCCTTCAGACCGAAGGGTCCTTTCTCCCTTTAAGTTTTTCCTCGGAAGACATGCTGCGGGATTATTTGAAAAAGAACAATCTTGACAAGGACACGGTCTTTTTTGTTCCACCGGTGGATAAGGCCCAGTTTTCCCTGGAGGAAATCACCATGCGAGAAGGAGGGTATATCACTTTTGCATATAAGATCAATACACCCTTATCTCCAGAGGCGGCGCTGGACAGCCACGATCGTTCACGCATAGACTACCTGTTTTGCACGACCTATTTGCCCACCGGCAGTTATAGCCTGGAGGGATATTCCCGGGCTGCTGCAGGCGGTGCCAAGGTTTATCAAAAGGACGGGGTCGAGTATCTCCGGGAAGAAGAATATGAAAAAAATACGCCCGGCAGATTGCTGCTTTCTTACAATTACTATTTTTTGAAGGATGATCATTTGGTCTGCCTACACCTTCCGCCCCTGGCAGATCCGGAGAGCCTCCTGGATTACTTTCCTCTGGAAAAAAGGGGGCTGCAGGAATAAAATGCACCAAGGGAATGTCCCAATGTCATTTAGATTTGTCAAATAGGGCGGTGATGTGTTCTCTGTCCATTGTCTCTTCCTCTTTTTCATTCGGGGTGTTGCAGGGGTGCCTGCCGTATCCGCCCTGCAGCAGTATCATGCTTGCGGGCGATTAATAATCGCCCCTACGGGTGCAAACCGCATTCATCCTCTGTGCGTTAAATGCTTTTTCGACTTATGGCAGCGGGCTCGCCATACTCGCCCCTACACTTGGGTGCAATCTCTTTGTTGAAACCAATCCGTGAACATCCACCCGTAGGGGCGAACACTGCGAGCCCGCAGACCGACAAGCGCATTTTCCCAACGGAGAAGGTCGCAACCCTCCTCTTCGACGGCCCTTCGACAAGCCCTTCGACAAGCTCAGGGACCACTCAGGGATCGCTCGGGATGACACATCCCCTTGAGTTTCCGCACAATGCAAGAAAAGCAGCCACAAATTCAGTGGAAAGGCCCTCCAAAGACCTTGTAGTGCTTTGAAGGAGGCTCATATGCATCCAATCCCCTAAAAAGGTAACTTTAAGAAGCCACGGGGACGGTTCTTTCCGTCCCATTTTCCGGGGCTTGTGGAAATGCGGGACCTTGCTATTTCTTGTCCGTGGCCCCGGCAAGGCTTATTCCCTTAGGCGGCTAATAGCCGCCCCTACGGCTGCAAACGGCACTTGTCCTTTGTAGGGGCGATTACCAATCGCCTTAAACCCT
>CADBFP010000063.1 GCA_902793995.1 uncultured Lachnospiraceae bacterium
TTCTTTCCGTCCCATTTGGGGAAGTCTGGGCCAGCAGAATGCAGCAAGCTAAAATCCCTCGGGCGACCACTGGTCGCCCCTACGCGGCGGGAGCAGCGGGTATTTGCAACCACCCGGTGAGGAAGATACGTAGGGGCGGACATGGTTTCTGAGCGGTCCCTGAGCTTGTCGAAGGGCTTGTCGAAGGGCAGCCGCCCAGGGGTTTAAGGCGATTGGTAATCGCCCCTACAGGGGACAAGTGCCGTTTGCATCCGTAGGGGCGGCTATTAGCCGCCTAAAGGAATAATCCTTGCCGTGCCACGTACAAGAAAAAGCAGGGTCCCGCATTTCCACAAACCCCGGAAAATGGGACGGAAAGAACCGTCCCCGTGGCTTTTTCAGCCGCTATTCCCTGACTGCCCTGCAGCTGGCCGGCGTCGGCCTCTGCCTGTATCTGATGGGCAGCCTGCCTGTATCTGATGGGCAGCCGCATTCTCTATACTTTTGAGAAACGGCGGAAGCGGGATATTGTTTTCACCCTGCTTTACTGCCTGCTGATTCTGTGTTTTACCTTTCTGTTTCTGGCGGCCCCGGAGCCCGCTGTGGAATTGTTTGCCCGGATCTTTCTGCTGATCCTGATTATTTTCAAGGCCTTTGCAGCCATCCTGCTTATGTCCTTCTCCGAGATTCAGATGGGTGTGCTGCTGAAAATCATTCGCAAGACCTTTGCCGCGGAAATCCTGGCAGGCCTCCTGCTGCTGATCGTGACCTTTTCCTATATTTTCTACGTTCTGGAGCCCGGCATGACAACCTACGGGGATGCTCTTTGGTACTGCTTTGCCGTGGTGACCACCATCGGCTTCGGGGACTACGCCGCCACCGCGGTTGCCACCCGGGTTCTCTCCGTGATTTTGGGAATCTACGGCATCATCGTGGTGGCCTTGATCACCTCCATTATCGTGAACTTCTACACCGAAGTGAAGGACCATAACGAGGAGGAAGAACAGGCCCAGGAATAATCTGGCAAAATCAGAAGACAGGGAAGGCAGAAGAAGGCAGGGGACGGTTCTCTGCCTTCTTGCCTTCCCTGATTGGGTGCTTTTCTACGGTTTCATCAGTATGGTGAACACATTCAGCCAGACATCGTTTTGATAATACTTGGCGGTGTTGACAAATACTTTTACCGGATCCCCTTCCTTAAGCTCCTGCAGGGTATAATAATTCCCCCATGCCACTTCTCCCAGGGCCAGCTTCTTTTCCCAGGCATAGCGGATATTGCTGTTGATACTGTCCGGAAAACACCCCTCCAGGATCTCGCCATCCTTTTCGATCTGAATCAGCACATAATGTTCAGGATTCGGCAGGTCATCGAACCAGCCCTCGGCTACGATCCCTTGGAAGATACCCTCGCAGTAGTAGCCCTCTCCGCTGTGTTTCAGGGCCTTCCCGTTTTTCCGAACTGCCAGCGAGGCATAGTACGCGCCGTACGCATCCGGCGTTTCCCCATAGGTAAGTTCAAAGCTTTCCCCTCTTTCCCAGTCAGCTGTGCTCCAGCTTCCTATGGTAAAGCGCCGGGTTTCCCCCTGCTGATCCCAAAAAAGAAGTCCGTAAACCGGATCCTTCCCCTGGAAGGTAAATGCGCCAGATATCTCCTTTAGCGCTGTATGACCCGCTTCCGTTTCTGTTTTCTTTCCGTTTGCCTTGGCCGAGGCAGTCTCCGGCAGCCAATTGATCACCAGTATAGTCATCAGAATCTATTTGTTTTCATAAAGGGTCACCTCCTTGATATTAGTTTGTTACCAGTATCCGAGATGGTTTTTTCGATTACTGATGCAAAAATGTCACCATCATATATATTTCTCCAGTGTTAATCTGATAGTATCTAACAACACCTGAGTCCCCATGCAGATTCCAAATGGATCCTTGATGATAGGGTTGAGTGTAAAGCCAACTTGGATTCATAATAGAAACGCTGGCAGAGTCAAAGTTTATCCCTCGAATTACAACTGCGTGATCATCCCCTCCTGCTACTGGTTCGAATTTTGAGTAACAGGGATACCCTCTACTAATAGAACTCAAAATGGGCAATAAACTTTGGTTGGAAAAAGGATTAACAAGTGTTGTGTAAATACCAAAGCTTTGCAACCTTGATTGAACCGCATAATCATTTGCACCTTGCTGCAAATTAGTTGTATAAAGGTTTGCCATACCTTGACAGGAATAATGATAACCTTTCTCATAATTGACAATGCTAGCCATACAGGCCGCCCAACACCAATTACTATTTGTAAGTTGTCTAATTGTTGGAATATTCACATATGCAGAACTGTCATCTTCTCCTCTGGTTGATTCCCGGATTATATTCAATTTGTATTGAGGAGTTATTACTTGTAGTTTTATACTACGCATATTATTTCTATCCCTATAACCTACTTGCTTAACAGCCACATTATTTGAGTACGAAACTAAGTTCTCACCATCCCAAATATTCAGCTTGTTGTTCTGATATACTAGTGCTATTCCCCGATCTGTATTGTTTATCATAAAATCAATTATATCCGTGCACTCTAAGGTTACAGATACTTTTTTCTCCCCCATATACTCAATAACGATAGCCCAGCAGATACACTGGTTACAACTATCAATGACTGGATATAAAAGAACATTGTTTTTTCTTCTGCATCCATATTCATCTAAATCATAGGAATAAATCGGTTCAGAAATCCAACATTCACCATTAAACACACCTATTTCATCCAATTCTATCACACTCATTTTTGATATATGTTGCTCAATAAGTCCATAATCGCCCTCTTGTGCATATGAGTGTTTTGATGTCCACGGAATAAAAAAACCAGCAATAGAAATAATGCGATTATTCTCTTATTAGTCAATAACGAGTTTTTCATTTTGAGTCCTCCAAACCAAGATTTTTACATATAACTAAATACCCTACCAACAATACCTCCCTGTATTTTACTATTCCCTCTATACTCTCTCCTCTCTATTTGGAAGGCAGGGGACGGCAGGGGACGGTTCTCTACCTTCTTTCCTTGATCAATCCCAGGGAAAGGAATAATAATCTGTTTGTTTTCATATACCACTACCTTAAAAGCTTTTTGTGCACCATGCGCATAAAATCTTTCAGTACCCATTGTACATCAGCCATATCGTATGCTTGATTATTGCTCCGCTCCAGCATCCCTGCCCCATACAGCACCTGACCCTTCTTAGCAGCCTCCATGAGTATCTTTAGTGTTCCTTCCTCATCGTAAAAAACGATTGAGAAGCAGAGAAAAATAGGATGCCGGGTATATCTCTCCTTTAAACAAGCCTGCCGCTTCCCAGGTATTGCTGCAGGGCATGATATACTCCATATCATCTGTGCGGAAAGCAGCAAACCAAGTCATATAACACTCATCGTGTATGATTCTCAAAGCTCTGACCGGTTCGTTTATTCTGGAATCGTTTTCAATTTCGTTCAGAACATCCTCCATCGTCAATCCTGTTTCGCCTCCGTGAAAATAGGAATAGGACACAATAGATTGTTCATCCTCCTGGCCCAAAATCCATCCTGCGGTTTTTTCCTTTTCTTCTATAGGGATATACCAGACTCTATTTTCTTCCTGCCACAGGAAAGAAAGGTTCTGATGATTTCTCAACTGGATCCCTAAAAAGTCCGAATGAATGTAGGCAGAAAATGCCTTATGGGATTGAATCCCGTTCTTTTCTTCCCGGCTGTAATACGTAGTGCTTTTTATATACTCCTGGATAGCACTATGCAATGCTTCCTGCTTTTCGGCCCGTTCCTCTTCTATTCTTTCCTGGATCTCTGCCGTTTTTGCTTCGGCGTTAGATGCAAGTGCAGAAAAGCTGCTAAAGAGAACTATCATAATTAATAAAAGAAAATGCTTGCGTTTCATTCGCAATAACCTCTTTTAGGTACAACAAATCGAGAGGAACTGGTGAACCCAGTTTAGTGGTTTATGAGTAAGTATCCACAGTTCCCCTATTCATAACTTCCCGTAACCGGAATAGCTACGATGGGAACACCGCCTATGGTTCCGACTACAGTAAGGATATAGTCAATTCCCGGGGCGCAGTCATAGTAACCAGTAATTGCAACATTGTTTGTTCCGCTCTTAGCCCAGGATGCCACCATAGTATTGCCCCTCCACAACTGTAAGGTTGCCTGAATGGCTTTACCTTTGGCGCGAATCAACACTTCACATCTCGCGGTGGATCCTACAAAAGACATG
>CADBFP010000064.1 GCA_902793995.1 uncultured Lachnospiraceae bacterium
CTCACGGACTGCGCCTATCCTCCGTCCAACAACGCCAGCACCATCTTTGCCAGGGCCGGCGCCCGGTCAGAAAGGGTTTGCAGCTGGGGATAATCCGGGCAGTTCTCCACCGCACCGTCCTTTTCAAACAGGGTGATGCTCAGGAAATCCCGGTCGCTTTCCACCGGGTATTCCAGCAAAAGGTCATAAACGGCGGTACCCGTTTCATAATATGTCACCGAGCCCTCCTGCCGCAGATTGAATTGCCTGTAGCTCTCCATGTCTGTGATTTCATTGAATACAAGGCGGTTTCCTTCCCATTCCATGGGATCGAGATTCTTTCCCACATACTCTAAATGCTCTGTGTCATCGTAGGGATAATGATTCGCCGGGGCAGAGATGGTGGGCACGGTGGGTACAGTCTCCGCAGGATGCCTGGGCAGGTTAATAATCACCTCCAGGGCCACGATCAGCACAAACAAAGCGGCCACCCATTTGATCCACCCCCTTCCCATCCTGACATCAACAGGCGTCTTCGCCTTTTCGATCAGGCCTTCATCCAAATCTCCTATTAACTCCAATATGGTAATGGGCTGCATTTAATAATCCTCCTTTTCCAGGTGTTTGCGCAGTTTGACCCGACTGCGCCGAAGCATGGCCGTGACCTTGCTTTCCGTAAATCCGAACTGTTCGGAAATGGATTTGACGGAATCCAAATACCAGTAGCGGCATATGAAAATGCGCTGCTCGCTTTCGGGCAGCGCCGCCACAAAGGAGCGTATGCTGTCCGCCATCTCCTGCCGGATCAGCGAATCCGCCGGATCCTCTTCCCCGGATGCACAATCCGACAACTCCTCCAGGGCCAGCTGTACTTCTCCGCCGCCCCGCTTCAGCGCCATCCTCTTCCTGTATTTGTCCAGGGCGACTCTTCGGGTGATTTTTCCCAAAAAAGTCTTCAGAACCGCCGGACGATGGGGCGGCATGCTGTTCCAGGCATCGTGGTAAGTATCATTGATGCTTTCCTCCGCATCCTCCGGATTCTGCAATATGCGGTAGGCGATTTGATATAAATAGGATCCATAGACGGCGGCCGTTTCCGAGATGGCCAATTCGGAACGCTGCCAAAACAAATCAACTATGCGACTGTCGTTCACCGTATCCCTCCTTCATCCAGGTACCTTTCACTTTCCTACTCGCAAAAAAAGAAAAAACCTTGCGTTTCTTCATTTTTCCCACTCCAGGATGTTCCCTTGGCCGGAAATCTGCAATTGCACCTCTTCTCCCAGGAGCAGGGGATAATTCTGGGCCACGTGGCCCGCGGGAAAGCCGAAGGCTATGGGGATGGCTGCCCCCTCCGGGAAGAAGGAGCGGCGGATCATGTCCGCCACGGAGACATAGGCCCCGCCCCGGGAGCTGCCGTCGGTGATCTCGCTGTCCACCGCGATCATCTTCCATTCGCCGAAAATGATCCCCGCCGCCCTGTCCAGCACCCCCCGGTGCTTCAATATGGTCAGAAAGCGGTGGATCTGCTCCATATCCCCGTCCACATCCTCCAGGAATAGTGGGACACGGGGACGGTTCTTTCCGTCCCATTTTGTAAGTTTTGGGCGGGGAAGACCCGTAGGGGCGGCTATTAGCCGCCTAAGGGAATAAGCCTTGCCGTGCCACGAACAAGAAATAGCAGGGTCCCGCATTTCCACAACCCCCGGAAAAATGGGACGGAAAGAACCGTCCCCATGGCTTTCATCAGGCAGATTTTCATTCAATGGCCCTGCGGGCTGCAGGAACTTCCTTTACCGAAGAACGGAAAAAATCATCCTCGTGGCTTTCACGCATCATTGATTATTCCTGCCACTCAAATTCTGCTTTCACAGAATACTGCATACCAAGATGTTCAATCGGACAAATCAAGCGGTATCGACCGGACGGCAGCGGTTTTTCAAACAGTTCGTCCACTGCCTGCACTCCGTAATGCGGTTCCTCCTTAGTGATGGCAGAACCCCCTGTACCGGCTTCCGGAAACACCCGTTTAGCGACCATTTCCCATTGATTGTTTTCCCACTTTTCTAAAAGATTATATAAAGCGTTTGCGACTGCAATCTCCATGTTATCTTTTTCAACCCGGATAATGTAATAGACGCGTGAAGGTGTGACCTCTGTAATTGTCATTGTCACCCCCTCCAATTCCGTTTTCGCATAAGTGGGTTTATGATATGAGACAAGAGCCTCATTCTGGCACCCCGCCACCGAAAGAATAACAAGAAAACACAACAAAAGCCTTTTTGCCATAAAACCCTCCTCCTTCAAGTGCTCAAAAATACCGAGATAGACAAATTATAATGCCATCTGATATCACGAATCTAAGCAGATAGTATTGCCCCTCCACAACTGTAAGGTTGCCTGAATGGCTTTACCTTTGGCGCGAATCAACACTTCACATCTCGCGGTGGATCCTACAAAAGACATGCAGTTCTTTCTGCTGCAAAAGCCCCTTGAAGCAGAAATGCCGTAACCAAAACTACTACCAAGATACTCTTTCCTGTTCTTGCTCCACGCATAACTATCATCTCCTCTCTATGTTTCTACTTTTGCAAAAACTGCCTTAAACTAGTATTTCTAAAACCCGGTTTATTCAATTTCCCTTAAACTCCCAATAAAACGCAGCGCCGCCTCCCGTGAAAGGAAAGCATCCAAGGTAAGCATCGTTCTTCCTTCATCCTCAAACCAAACGAGAGTGCGGTCTCTTTCTCCAAGGAAATAATCTTCTATCGTTTTTCCATCCGCAAAAATGGTTTCGTGAGAGTACCCCTCCATCTGAGTGAATTGCACATGGGAACCAGCTTGCACTTTATCTACACCCAGAATGATTATGATGCTTTCATCGGTATTGGCGTAAATCCGGGAATATCCATTTGATGTTTCAACTCTATCAATCAGTTTCACCCCTTCCGGCAGCCATCCGGCT